>JAUPTV010000180.1 GCA_030917925.1 Pseudomonadota bacterium | reverse complement strand
TATCCCTCAATCCGGCTGGAGGCGTACCCGGATACCGAACGCCTGGTCAAGGCCACTCTTTCCGGCACCATCAAGGTCTTTGTCGCCGATACCCAGGTCGTCCGGTTTTATCTGGCGAAGCTCGATTCCGGTAATGGAATCCGCGAAGCGGATCGCCCGGTTTCCGTCAACCCGCAATACGCCGCCGTCAAAAAGGGCCATCACCCACTGCTGAGGGTTGTTCAGCAGGGTTTCGCTCAGATCTCCGAGCCGGAAAAAGACGCTATCGTTGCAACCTGGACTGGACACCCGGTGTTTTCGCCAGTGTCCTCGACCACTTTCAGAACCGTGCTGGCGGGCATCGCCGCCATGCTGGTTTTGCTGTTGTTATGGAATATTCAGCTCAGGCGAAAGGTCGCCAGGGCTACCCGCGACTTGCAGCAACGCAATGCTGATCTGGAGCGCAGTGAACGCAACTACCGGGAAATCTTCGACGCCACCAGCGACATGATTTTTCTGCATGATGCCGAAGACGGCCAGATTCTGGACCTGAACCGGACCGCAGTGGAATTGACCGGCTACTCCAAGGGGGAACTGGTCGGCCAATCCGTCGCCGGGATCAGCGCTGGCTCCGCTGTTTTCAATGCCGGCAGCGCCCTGGATCAGATCAGAAAAGCAGTCACTGACGGCGTTCTTGCCTTCGAATGGATCTGCCAGCGACGCAATGGCGAAACCTTCTGGGCCGAGGTGACCTTAAAAAGCTCCCGGATCGGTGACCAGAACCGGGTGCTGGCGGTGGTTCGGGATATCAACGACCGAAAAAAGGCCGAAAAGACCTTGGCCGAGAGCGAACAGAAATTCCGGGCGATTTTTGATTACGCGCCCTATGGCATCGCCATCAATAGCCTGGACGGAAAATACCTCGATGTTAACCACGCCTGCGTTAATAGCCTGGGACTGAGCAAGGAAGCGTTGCTTTCCCTCCGGGTGAGCGATGTTTCTCAAGTCACTGAAGCCGAAACAGCGACCCTCATGGCCGCAATGCAACGCGACGGCGTGGTCAGGAATCTTGAAACCACCGCTCGGCACCGTGACGGCTCCACTCTCCACATCCTCTACTCTTCGGTTCTGTTGCACATCCAGAACGCGGCGCAGATTTTGTCCATGACCGTGGACATCACCGACAAAAAGCGAGCGGAAGAGGCGCTCAGAAAAAGTGAAGCGACACTTCGCAGCCTGTTCAGCGCCGTGCCGGTGGGTTTGATTACCCTTCAAAATCGGGTTTTTCGCTCGGTCAACCAAGGTTTTTGCCAAATCGTCGGCTATTCTCGCGAAGAGTTGCTGGGACAAAGTTCACGCCGGCTCTATGCATCGGACGAGGAGTTTCAGCGGGCCGGCTCTCTTCTGTACGCGGCGCTTTGGGAGGAAGGTCTCGGTTACGCGGAAATGCGGTTTCTCCGAGCCGATGGAACCTGGCGCGATGTATCGCTGCACGCTGCGCCTCTGCAACCCGATGACCGTTCAGCCGGGGTCGCCGTCGCCATTCAGGACATTACCGAGCGCAAGCGCACGGAAGAGGAATTGCAACAGCACCGGGAGCATCTGGAGGAACTGGTCGCCGAGCGGACGGCGGCGCTGGAGCAGGCCAATGCCGAGCTGCGCCAGGCGATGGCGCAACTGGTGCAATCAGAAAAGCTGGCGGCGCTGGGCAATCTGGTGGCGGGGATTGCCCATGAACTGAATACGCCCATCGGCAACGCGGTGATGCTGGCCAGCACCCTGGCCGATCAGGAGCGTAGTTTCCGTGCCCGGATGGTGACCGGACTAAGCCGGTCGGCCCTGAATCACTTTGTCGAAACGGTGCGGGAAAACTGCGACATTCTGCAACGCAACTTGCAGCGGGCGGCGGAGCTGATCAGCAGCTTCAAACAGGTCGCGGTCGATCAGGCGAGCTATCAGTGCCGGGGGTTTGCCCTGGATGAAGTGGTGCGCGAGATCGCCCTGGCTCTCAAACCGCGCTTGCGCCGCTCAGTGGCGACGCTGGAGATCAGCATCGCCGCCGATCTGCGGCTGGACAGTTTTCCCGGCCCGCTGGGTCAGGTGCTGATGAACTTGATTCAAAACGCGCTGGTTCACGCCTTTGACGGTCGCCATGCCGGCTGCATCCGCATCGAAAGCCTCCCGGCCGGCCCCGGCTGCCTGGGCCTACGGGTCAGCGATGACGGCAACGGCATTGCCCCGGCCCATTTAAGGCGCATCTTCGACCCGTTTTTCACCACCCGCCTCGGGCAGAGCGGCAGCGGATTAGGTTTACATATCGTCTATAATTTGGTCACCGGATTGCTCGGCGGTACAATTGAAGTCCATAGCATCCCCGGCCACGGCACCGAATTTCTGCTCGAATTGCCCTTGATCGCGCCTCAAGCGAAAGGAAAATCTGATGAACAGCACCTCATCCCTGAATGACGATGATGCACTCGATTTCATTGATGAACCGGACGACCGGACTGTTAGCCTGCCGACTGAATCCTGGCGCATCCTGATTGTTGACGATGAAGCGGATGTTCACGAAACGACCCGGCTGGCTTTGCGTGATCTGATCATTGAGGGCCGTTCACTGGTTTTTCTCGATGCCTATTCCGCCCAGGAAGCTTATGAGGTCCTCGCCCACAACGACGATCTGGCAGTCATTCTGCTGGATGTGGTCATGGAATCGGAAGACGCCGGGCTGCGCCTGGTCCAGCGGATTCGCGATGAACTCGGCCAGAAAGCCGTCCGGATTATTCTGCGGACCGGTCAACCCGGCTATGCGCCAGAAATCGATACCATTCGCGCTTACGACATTAACGATTACAAGGCCAAATCCGAATTGACCCGGGTGCGTCTTTTTACCAGCCTCACCGTGGCGATCCGCTCGTACTGGCAGATTCGCCAGATCGAACTGAGTCGGCGCGGTCTGGAACTGATCGTGGCGGCCAGCACTGGGTTGAACAAGCTGCGCGCCCTGCAACAGTTTGCCGAAGGCGTCGTGACGCAATTATGCGCCTTGCTCAACATTGCCCCGGAAGGGCTGATTTGCGCGTATTCCTGCCTGCAAACGGAAGACGCCCCCCGAGTGATCGCCGCTGCCGGACGTTACCGCGAACTGATTCATCATTTCTTGCAGGCTCTGCCCGACAGCCAGGTCCGCGCTGCCTTGCAGCAGTGCCTGGCCGAAAAACAACATACGTTTACCCATAGCGCGTGTTTTTATTTCGATGTCAATACCACCGGCGGCATGGCCGCTTATGTGGATGTCGCGCAACCGATCAACCCGGTAGATCGCAAGCTGCTGGAAGTGTTCTGTGCTAACGTCTCGGTCGGTTTCGAGAATGTGCTGTTGCATAACCAGCTCTTCGAGCTGGCTTATCACGATCAACTCTTGCACCTGCCCAACCGCAACCGGTTTATTCAACTGGTTGACCAAAAGCGCAGCGAGCCGGCCATGACCTTGGCGTTGCTGGACCTTGACGACTTCGCTGAAATCGCCATTGCGCTGGATCATCACTTCGGCGATCTGGTGCTGCAAGCCGTAGCGACCCGGCTGGCGCAATCGTTTGGCCCGCACCTCGTTCTAGCCCGGGTGGCCGGCGACGCCTTCGGGTTGCTCGGCCCCGAAGCTGAACTCAATCCCGACCGCATCAACCGGATTTTTGCCGATCCCTTTACGGTTCAAGGCGAAACGATCCGGATTTCGGCCACCAGCAGCCTGATCCGGTTAAATCCCGACTCGGCGCAAGGCGGCGCATTGCTCAAGGACGCCGGCATTGCGTTGAAACAGGCCAAGCAATTCAGTCGCGGCAAGGCCAAATTCTTTTCGGATGATCTCCGCATTGCGGCATGTGAGCAGATGTACATGCTGACTAACCTGCGTGCTGCCTTTTCCGCCGAGCGGCTGTTTCTGGTGTTCCAGCCGCAGATCGAGCTGGCGAGCGGCAGAGTGGTCGGTGCCGAAGCGCTGCTGCGCTGGAAAACCGAAGAGGGCCAATTTATTTCCCCAGATCGGTTCATTCCACTAGCCGAGCAGTCCGGTTTGATCGTGCCGATTGGCGAATGGGTGCTCCGCACTGCCTGCCGCCAGCTCAACCATCTGAACAGTTTAGGTTATTCCAACTTTCGGATGGCGATCAATGTGTCGCATATCCAGTTTCGGGAGCCGGATTTTGTCAGCATGGTGAGTCGCGCACTCAGCGATTGCGCGGTCGTCGCCGAGCAGGTCGAACTGGAGTTGACCGAATCGGTGGCGATGGAACGGTTGGATTTCGTGACGGCCAAGCTGACCGACATTCGGAGCTTGGGCGTCTCAGTGGCGATGGACGATTTCGGCACCGGCTATTCATCACTTAGCGTACTCAAACAACTCGAGATTGACCGGCTGAAAATTGACCGCGCTTTTGTTCATGAATTAGGCCAACCGGACACTATGGATAACATCGCCAAACTTATCGTTGCCTTGGGGTATCAGTGCAATCTGGTCACAATCGCCGAAGGGGTAGAAAACGAAGCGCAGCGCATTTACCTGCAAACGATTGGCTGCCATGAGGCCCAAGGTTATCTATTCGCCCGCCCCATGCCGATGGAGCAACTGGAAGTCTG
>JAUPTV010000179.1 GCA_030917925.1 Pseudomonadota bacterium | reverse complement strand
TCAGCGATGAAGAACAGGCACTGTCCACAGCCAGACTGGGGCCGCGCCAATTCATGGTGTAGGACACCCGGTTAGGAATCGACCAATAAGGGGCGTACACCGGGACAAAGCGCCCATCGCGGCGGGCTTCGGCGGCGAACAGTTGATATTCACCGTACATCACCCCAACGAACACCCCGACCTGACCATGACCCAAACGGGCCGGGGTATAGCCGGACTGTTCCAGCGCTGTCCAGGCCGTTTCCAGAAACAAGCGCTCCTGCGGGTCCATGAAACCGGCGTCACGGGGAGCAATGTGGAAAAACAGCGGATCGAACCGGTCTACATCACTCAAAAAACCGCCCCACTGGCTATAACTCTTGCCGGGCTGACCGGGTTGTGGATCAAAGAAGTCAGACAAGGGCCAGCGGTCCGGGGGAATTTCGGTGATGCAATCGCGGCCCTGGCACAGATTCTCCCAGAAAGCGTCCAGATCATCCGCCTGGGGATAGCGGCCACTGATACCGATGATCGCGATGGGTTGGGAAATCCCCCCCGGCCCCCCTTTTTCAAAGGGGGGAGACGTGATTGGATCAGGTTCGGCGTTTGGAGAGTGAAGAGGCGCAGGCGTCTGGCTCCCCTCGCCCGCAGGGGGGAGAGGGGTTGGGGGTGAGGGGGGCATTTTCTCCAGCAGGTACGCCGCCAGATCACCCAGATTGTGATATTCAAACAGCAGGGTTTTCGGCAACGGGCCAAATTTCTCGGCCAGCATCCGGTTCAATTGCAGCACCACCACCGAGTCAATGCCGTACCGGGCGAAATCCGTTTCCGGTTTCAACCGTTCCAGCGGCAACTTCAACTCGCGGGCGAACAAATCGCGCAATATCTGATAAACCCAATCTGCAGAATCCACATTCCCCTCCTTGGATAAGGAGGGGTGGCGCGAAGCGCCGGGGTGGTTTGACCCACGAACTTCAATGTGCGCCAACTGTTCCAGCGCCTCCGGTTCACCGTGCAAAATCACACATTGCGCATCGGGACAGGTCAGCGCCGCTTCCAGCGCCTGCAACCCCGTTGGCGTATCCAGCGGAACCAGCCCCAGTTCCCGGCGTAACTCCGCTTCCCGTTCAGCGGGTATCTCCAACCCACCTGACCGCCAGGGCGGTAGATCGAGCGCCAGGGTTCGGCCTTGTCGCAAACCCTGCATCCGCAACCGTTCCCGCCAAACGGCGAACGTATCCAGCCCACCGTTTGCGGCGGCATAGTCGCTTTGCGCCGCATTCCCCAACACTCCGGCTAACGAGGACAACAAGATAAAATTTCGCAACGGCAGGTCGCGGGTCGCCTGATCGAGATGCAACGCGCCGAGCAGTTTCGGAGCCAGCACGTCGGACAACGTGGACAAATCCTTGTTAATCAGGAACTGGTCGCGGGTGACTGCCGCGCCATGAATCACCCCGTCCAGCCGACCGAAACGCTGTACGGTTTCCTGCACAACGGCATTCACTTCGGCAGCGTGGGTTAAATCCACCTGCCGGGTTTCGACCGTTGCGCCCCGTTCCCGCAAGGTCTGAATGCGTCGCGCTTGTTCAACATTCGGCAGGGAGCGACCGACCAGCATCAAACGCACTGGTCCCTGTTGCGCCAACCGCTCCGCCAGCGCCAGACCTATTCCGCCCAGTCCGCCACTGATGAGATAGACACCATCCGGCAACCACGGCGATGTCGTCAGCGCCGGTTTGAAAGGCATCAGCGTCTTGATCTGTCGCCCGGATTCGCTCAATCGCACTTCCGGTTCGCTGGCGACCACTTCCCCCGAAAGCCGCGCCATCAGCCAGGCGACTGGATCGCCAGCGACGGAGGGTTGCCATTGAATCGTCCGAAGTTGCAGGCGCGGCGTCTCCCAGGCCAGGCTGCGGGATGCGCCATTGAACAGCGCGGCCTGGAATTCATCGCTAACGACATTCCAGATAGTGACGGTGGATTCCGGTTGAGTCCACGAAGGAAGCACGGTCAACAGCGCTTGCGTTCCGGCGAGGAACCTTTGCAAGGCGGCGCTGGCGTCCAACATTGGCGGTTCACGCATCTGATCCGCCGTCATCGGCCACAGCCAGAGTACCCGCGCCAGTGTCATCCCACGTTGCGCGAGGTCTTGCAGCAGTTGGTGATGGTGATCCGGCGATGTCAGATCGAGTTGATAACGGTATTGCCCTTCATCGCGATAGTCGTTGCCGGTCTGCGCGACAATCACTGGACTGGAAAAGCGATGCCAGCGTTGCTGTATCTGGCTGGCGAGTTGTTTAGCGACCGCATCCGGTTGCGGCAGGAACAACAGCGTTGCGCCGTCATCCGGCCAAAGCACCGTAGCTTCCAGCAATGGCGCATCTCGCCAGGTCACTTGGTAATGTTGGGTGATCAGCGCCTTTTCTTCCGGCAGGGGGGAAAGCAGACGCACTTGGTAATCATGCAGAACCGCTGCGACTCGTCCGTGTTCATCGCACAAGCGCAGGCGATAGCACTGATTCCCGGCGGCGGAAGGTTCCGCGTACACATAGCACGGCGAGGGTAGCGGTTCCCGCCATTCCAGCGCTTCCAAAGCAAAGGGCAATGGCAAGGCGGCACTATCTGGCAACAAACCAATCAGGCTTTGCAACGCGGCATCGAGTAGGGAAGGCGACAGCGGGGACTGGCGGACATCTTCAGGAAGATGCGCGGGTTGCCGCAATCGGGCCAGCGTTTCCACGCCATTGCTCCACAGTTGTTCAAGGGCCTGAAAGCCGGGGCCGTAGTGGAAACCCATGTTTCGCAGCCGCTGATAGAGTGCTTCGCCCGTCGTGGTCACCGGACACCGCTGACGAATCGCCGCCAAATCCAGAACTTCAACAGTCGGCGTCAGGCCGGTTTGCAAGCGGCCCTGACAGTACTGTTCCTCACCGGTCGCGCTCTCGCGGAAGATCCGCCAGTTGTAGCTATCTCCATCCGGACGCAACTCCAACTTTACGGTGAGCGGCGACTGATCGCCATACAGGGGCCGCAACCATTGCACCGCGCTCAGGGTGAAACCGGCCCCCCTCATCTTGGCAACGCTTTGCATCCAGTGCAGCGACCAGGCGGCGGGTAACAGGGAACGTCCTTGCACCTGATGATCGCGCCAGAACCATTCTTCACCGGTCCAGGTTTGTGAAAATTGTTGTGGCTCCGCAAGGGGGGAGGGCGTTTGACGGTCAGGTTGTCGCCAATGCCGTTCACGGGCGAAGGGATAGGTCGGCAATGAAATCCGCCAGTGCGGTTCGGCCTGATATTCGCGATTCCAGTCAATCGTTTCGCCCGCCAGGTAACGTTCCGCCAGCGCCCGAATGGAAGAATCGCCCTGACCGATCAGCGGGGCGGGTTGACGCAGCGCCTGATCCAGTAATTGGCGCAATTCATCCCGATCCTGCGCGAGTAATACTTGCCGTTCGGTGAAGTGGGCACGCCCGGCATTGAGGGTGTAAGCGATGTCAGCGAGGTCAATCCCGGCAGTTTCTGGTCGATCCAGCCAGTCGCGTAAATCCTGCACCCGTTGACGCAAGGCGGTTTCCGTGTGCGCTGACAGGGCAACCGGATGACAGCGACGGGTTCGCACGGGACGACGCACCGGCGGCGCTTCCTCGATCACCAGATGAACGTTAGTGCCGCTGAATCCGAAGCCACTGACGCCAACCCGGCGCAGTTGACCCTTCACTGCTTGCCAGGAGCGCAGTTCGGTATTGACATAAAACGGCGTGTCCTCGAAGGGAATCAGCGGGTTAGGCCGGTCGAAATGCAGTGAGGGCGGCAACTGGCGATGCTGCAACGCCAACAGCGCTTTTTGTACGCTGGCGACGCCGGCGGCGGTCAGGGTATGGCCGATATTGGTTTTCACCGAACCCAGTGCGCAGAACTGGCGGCGGTCAGTATCGGGACGGAATGCATCGGTTAGCCCCTGAACTTCAATCGGATCACCCAAGGCAGTCCCGGTGCCATGCGTTTCGATGCAACTGATCGTGGTAGGGTCAATGCCGAAACGTTCATAAACGCGGCGTTCAACCGCCGTTTGCGCACTGGCGCTGGGTGCCGTAATGCCATTAGTGCGGCCATCCTGATTCGTCGCTGAACCCAGAATGACCCCGTAAATCTGATCACGGTCGCGCTGGGCGGCAGCCAGCGGTTTCAACAAGATCGCCCCGACTCCATCGCCTGCGACAAAACCATTGGCGGAAGCGGCGAAGGTATGGCAACGGCCCGTTGGCGAAGCCATGCCGCTGTCAGCGAAAAACTCATGGGCGCGGGAACCGAACAACATGCAGGACACGCCGCCCGCTAGTGCCATCTCGCAATCCGCCTGCCACAAGCTCTGACAGGCGAGATGAATCGCCACCAGCGCCGAGGAGCAGGCCGTGTCCACGGTCAGGCTCGGCCCCTTGAGATCGAGATGGTAGGCAATGCGCCCGGCAAGAATCGCCAGCGAGTTGCCGATGGTGCTGAGACTACCGGCATCCTGATGACCGTAGTGGTTATTCTGCGCCCCGACGAACACTCCGACCGCTTGTTGCCGCAACTGCTCAGGGCGATAACCGGCGTCTTCCAGTGTTGCCCAAGCGGTTTCCAGGAACAGTCGTTGCTGCGGGTCCATCCGTTCAGCTTCCAGCGGTGACATCTGGAAGAACCAGGAATCGAAGCAGTCATAATCGCGGAGCAGACCGCCGAAACAGCCTTCGGTAGCGATCTCGCCCCAGTAACCCGGCGGAATAGCGGTTGTAGCGCACCGTCCAGCCGCCAAATTGTTCCAGAACTCCGTGAGGTTATCAGCGCCCGGCCAACGCCCAGCCATGCCGATAATCGCTATCGGTTCCTGCGCTTGTTGAGGGCGCTGAGTGGCAGTCGGTTTCTCCGGCTCAGGGTGAATCACCGGAAGCAGAGGAACGCGGCTCGCCAGATGTTCGGTGAGTCGCGCCACTGTCGAATGTTCATAAAGGTCGGTCGGGCG
>JAUPTV010000178.1 GCA_030917925.1 Pseudomonadota bacterium | reverse complement strand
CTATCTTTTTCAAAGAAAATAGAAAATCACATTGGGGCTATTTGGTATTTTGTTCACCATTACAACAAGTCCCTATCGGTCGCTACTGCATGAGGGTTCACTACAATCTGCAGGACTACCTGATTTCTCAGAATACCCAAAAATCAGGATGTTTTGAGAAACACCGCTCGTCCCAATGCTCGCAACGCCGGCGCACTGGACTGCCAGGTTTTCTCATCGGTAAAGACCCAGAGCAACAGGGTGCGCGGTAATTGGGGTCGGCGCGGCGCGGGGGCGATGCCGTCGGTGAAGATCAGAACCCCATCATAGCCAGGATGGTCGTCGATATAATCGATGACTGCATTGAAATTCGTACCACCGCGTCCCGTGACCACGATCTCACGACGCGCCCGCTTGAGCGTCAACACTTCACCCTGAACTTCGGTATCAAAGGCTATCGCATCGATACAGTCAATGCCGTATTTGAAAAAGCGGTTGACCAGCGAGAAGCCCAGCCGGATGTCGGCGTTGGACATGGAGCCGCTGACATCGACCGCGACCAGTAACCGGGTGGTGAAGTCGTAGCGACTGCCCATATACAGAAATCCATAACGCCGACTGGGTTTCATCCGCGTCAAGCGCCGCCGCTGCGATAATACCGAGCGATGGAACAGGCGCAGGACGCTGCGATAATCCAGCCGGGGCTGACGGTTGGCCAGCACCTTCAGGCGGATGGTGCCGGGCAGCGTCCCCCAACTCCGGTTTAATTCCGCATCCGTGACCCGCTCATCAATGCGCTCGCGGAACAGTTCGTCCTCCTTCCAGTCACGGGTGTTTTCCAGACCGACCTGCGGCGAATCGGCATAGTCCTGGAGCAAATCGGGCGTTGCTTCAGTCGGCCTGGACGGCGAGCCTGATTCCGCTTCGTCTGGCTGCTCCGGCATCTCGGGCAATCCTTCCCCGGCCGATGATTCGGCGCGATCCGGGGACTTAGCATCCTCCGCCGATCCCACACCTGTTGGCCTATCGCCATCGCTGCCGCTTGCACCACCCGCCGCTTCAAGTCCCTCAGCCGCCTGACGCTTGGCCGCCTGTTCCAACAAACGATGATGATAGAACTCGTAAAACTGCCGGTCGTAATCATGGTGGCCGAAGACGTCCACGGCGTAGGGGAGCGGCAGGGGCAACGTTCCTAAATGTTCGCGAAGGGTCAAATTGCTGGCCAGCCAGGCGATTTTCGGGGGCAGCAATCGGCGCGAATAGGGATGCTTGAGCAGAATACGCACCGCCTCGCAGCGCATCACCGCTTCCAGCTCCACCGGCGTTAGCCCATCGATAAATTCCGGGTTATAGGCAATGACCCCGGCCCCCACCCGGATGGTCGCGACCGGCGCACTAAGGGCCTGATGATCATTCCAGATGCTGAACAGCAGTGGTTCGATCAGGAACCAGCGTTCCAGAATGCGCCCGATGCGTTCCCGCGCCAGCAGCGAAGCGGCCATGGTGTCACCCCTTGATCCCGACGATGTAATCCGTCAGCAGGGTGAGAATCTCGACGGACCCTGAGCAGAGGGTCATGGCGCGGGCAAACTTGGGGTTTTCCAGCAGCGAGGCGAAATGGGCGAGCGCCTCGTTGTGGCGGGCGGTTTTCAGCATTTTTAGATAGGCCAACAGGTTGCCCAGGATGGTTTTGGCGTCGGCGGCGGGAACGGGTTGCGCCAGACCGTGCAACCAGAGCAGGAGACGCTCGTTGAGCTGAATCAGTTCATGCAGGGCGAGTTTTTTCACCTGAGCCTGATGCTCGCGCCAGTGCCGCAGCACCTGTTCCGGACTGACCTGCTGGGTTGCACCCAGATACTGCTGAAGCGCAATCGCCGCCGTCGTGCCGACCATGCCGGCAATGGCCTTGATGTGCAGGTTGCCCAGCGCGGGATGGGATTCGATGAACTGTGCGACCCGGACCCAGGCGCGTCGATCCGGGGTTTTGGCCAGATCGGAAAATCCGGCCAGATCCTCAGTGGTACGGGCACCATCCAGATGAAAGGGCTGTTCGTGAATAAAGTCGATCACCCGCGAATCGAGTTCCCGCCCCTTCGCCCACAACAACCAGTCCTCGACGGTCGGCGTGAATTCGTAAAGATTAAAGCGCGACACCAGCGCCGGATCGAGTTCGGTGAGCTGATATTCATCGCCATGGTTGATCGCTGCGACGACCCGACTGCCGGGCGGCAGGGATTTGCCGGCCAGTCGCCGGTTCAGCGCCAGATCGTAGACCGCCTGGAGAATTTCAGGCCGCGCCCGGTTGAGTTCGTCGAGAAACAGCACAATCGGTTGCTGATTCAGCGGCCACCAGTAAGGCGGCAGAAAGACCGAATGCCCGGTCTGTTCATCCTTGTGCATCAGCCCGATCAAATCGCCCGGATCGCTCATCTGGCCGAGAAAGAAGCATTCGACCGGCAACCCCTGTTGCGTATAAAAGTCGCGGATCAGTTCGGATTTGCCAATGCCATGCTTGCCGACCACCATAATATTCTGGTGCGCCGGCGTGAGTTTCAGCACGGCAACCAGTTCGTGAGCGTCGAGACGAATCGCCAAAATTCCCCCTGACCTCCCGTTGGCCTGGGAGGCGACTGAATGGAAGGGTTATGAAGAGACCGGATTAGCTTCGGGTTGTGGCTCGGGTTCGATCCAGGTTCCTCCGCCATACGGACGCTGATGCGTCCGGAAGTGAATCCGGCGTTCATGGAGCGCCCGCAGATGGATCACGGTCTCGCGCAGTTGCGGCAGAGCCCTTTCAAATTCGCTGAAAGGCACGGAAATGGTGAGCTGATTGCTGTCATCCAGCCGCACTTCAATGCGAATCAGGCGGGGACTGGTGCTGACCATGAACGCGAACTGTTGTTCATTAGCGAGTTGCTGGATCTGCGCCTCCACCGCCTGTGCCTGAATATTCCGCACCTTGCGGGTTTTCTGCGCCCGGAAAATGTCCTGCCGCAACTGTTCCAGCAGGGCTTCGAGCAGCGCCCGCAGCCCCTCGGGACCCGCCAGATAGCGCATTTCATTCGTTTCTGAGAGTCCGTAGTAATGACCGTAGGTGTCGATGTGTTGCGGGGCGATAGCCACCTGATGGCTGCCGTCGTCGGGATTCACCCAGTACAGCGGGACGATGATTGAACTGTGATAATACGGGTAGAGGTCGTAGCGGTCGTAGCGCTCATAGCGATTGGCTTCAGATTTGACCGACAAATGAACGGAGCCGATGATCTGTATGGGGTTTACGGTATTTGCGGTATTTGCGGGAGTCGGACTGGGCCGTTGCTCGCGCGGCATCTCGAACTGGGGCGGGGGCGTTATCCAGTCTGCCAGCAACGGTTTGAGCACCTGTTCGACCCAATCGCTGGCTATCCCGTCAGCGACCACCCAACCGGGTTGGATTTGCGAATGTTGTTTCGCAACTTTTCGACTGGTGCTTCGTTGCATGACAACCGGCACTCACAAGATTCGATGGGCAGAAATAGAATCTTTCCGACTGATCAGCGGACATTTAGAAGTCCAGCGATCATCGGGAAAGACAATATTAACGAAAAAGCGCTGTTTTATAAAGTGGTTGCGGTGGGTTGATCGGACAGGTAAGCTGATTCTGATCAGCACAGGACGGTGAAGGGCGTCGAGCATTCAATCACCCTGCCCTAATAATCTTCAACTAAATAATCCGGTATCAATCTCTGAGAGTCATACTGGCTTAAATTTTTGAAAGATCATCAAGGTCAGGGTTTCTCGCGGAGGAACTGATGAAAGCTGTTATTCTTGCTGGGGGTCTGGGCACCCGCATCAGCGAAGAAAGCCATCTACGGCCTAAGCCCATGATTGAGATCGGCGGGCGGCCGATGCTCTGGCACATCATGAAAATCTACTCTACCCATGGCATCCGCGACTTTGTGATCTGCTGCGGTTATCGCGGCTATATGATCAAGGAATACTTTGCCAACTATTTCCTGCACATGTCGGATGTGACCATCGACATGACGCGCAACGCCATGGAGGTTCATTATCGCCATGCCGAGCCGTGGCGGGTGACGTTGGTGGATACCGGACTGGAAACGATGACCGGCGGGCGAATTCGCCGGGTGCGGGAATATTTAAACGATGAGACCTTTTGCCTGACCTACGGCGATGGCGTGGCGGATGTGGATATTACCGCACTACTCGCTTTCCATCGCCATGAACGTTCGTTAGTAACGATCACCGGGGTCCAACCCAGCGGGCGCTATGGTGCGCTGGAAGTGGAGCAGGAACGGGTGATGTCGTTCCGCGAGAAACCCAAAGGTGATGGAGCCTGGACGAGTGGAGGATTCTTCGTGGTCGAAGCGGTGGCGTTGGGTTATATCGCGGGCGATCAAACCACTTGGGAGCGGGAGCCGCTGGAGCGGATTGCTGCTGAGGGACAGTTGGCGATTTTCAAGCACCACGGGTTCTGGGCAGCGATGGATAATCTGCGTGATAAAGGCTATCTGGAGGAGATGTGGTCCAGTGGTCAGGCGCCTTGGAAGGTCTGGACGTGAATCCGGGGTTCTGGCCAAGCCGCCGGGTGTTGGTAACCGGCCATACCGGCTTTAAAGGCAGTTGGCTGAGCCTCTGGTTGCAGCGGATGGGTGCGGTGGCGACGGGTTATGCGCTGGCCCCGCCGACTATGCCCAATCTGTTTGAAACGGCCCGCGTCGGTGTGGGGATGCATTCCGTAGTGGGCGATGTTCGGGATTTTGCCGCACTGCGTGCGACCGTGGCGGAATCTCGTCCCGAAATCGTGTTTCATCTGGCCGCTCAACCGCTGGTCGTGCCCTCTTATCAGCAACCGGTAGAAACCTACGCCACGAATATCATGGGGACCGTGCATGTGCTGGAGGCCGTGCGTCAGGTGGGCGGGGTGCGGGCAATGGTCAACGTGACCAGCGACAAGTGCTATGCGAATCGGGAATGGCTGTGGGGTTATCGAGAGCATGAACCCATGGGCGGCGATGATCCCTATAGCAGCAGCAAAGGTTGCGCGGAACTGGTGACAGCGGCGTATCGGGCATCCTTTTTTCCTGCCGCCGATTATGCTGAACATGGCGTCGCGCTGGCCTCGGCGCGAGCCGGGAATGTGATTGGCGGCGGGGACTGGGCGGACTATCGCCTGATTCCGGATGTGATTCGCGCCTTCCAGGACCGGCGAACACTGTTCATCCGTTCCCCGGAGGCCGTGCGGCCCTGGCAGCATGTTCTGGAGCCGGTCAGCGGTTATTTGACACTGGCGGAACGCTTGTGCGATGAGGGTCCGGTGTTTGCGGAAGGCTGGAATTTTGGGCCTGCGGAAACGGATGCTCAACCAGTGCGTTGGTTGGTGGATCAGTTGGCAGCACTGTGGGGGAATAACGCGACTTGGGTGTCAGACCGCGCACCCCATCCCCATGAGGCGCATTACTTGAAGCTGGACTGCGCCAAGGCTCGGGCGCGGTTGGGCTGGACGCCGCGCTGGGATTTGCCGCGGGCGCTGGTGGAAACGGTGACCTGGTATCAGCAACATCAGGCTGGTGCGGAGATGCAGGCGGTGACGTTGGGACAGATTGAACGATTCGAGGAGACTGAGCGATGAGTGTCCTTCAGACCCGGCTAGATTTGGGAGTTAACCATGCAAGTTGTTAAAGCGCTCTATCACTCGGGCGATATCCAGTTACTGGCGCCCTTGGTCGGCGTTGAGGAAGCCGAATTAGTGGTGGTGGTCCTGGATCGGGATGGGGAAACTAATCTCCCCGCAAAGAGGTTCCATCGAGTACCCGATGACTCGGAACAAGACTTCAAGGCGCTGGGTATGGCCCATTTTTTCGATACGGATGACGATAACGCAGTGGATTGGGAAGAGGTATTTGATGTTCCGCCTCGGTGAGATCGTGCTGCTGGATTTTCCCTATACTAACCGGGCCGGCAGCAAGGTCAGACCGGGCTTGGTCATTGCGGTTAACCGCGAGAGGTATGGCGATCTACAGGTCGCTTACCTGACTACCGAAGTGGATGCCTATGCTTTCGATCCATCGGCGGTGATGATCAGCGATGCTGATTTGGCCGAAGGGACGTTGAAACGGCGGAGCGTCGTGCGGGTGGATAAAGTGATTACCGTCGATGCTCGTCAGTGCCGCCCGGTCGCTCGGTTAGGCACCGCCAAACTCGATGAGGTACTGCGTAAGGCAACCGGTCATCGAGTGATCCATTACGCTGCGCATACCTTTGCGCCAACGACTTTTGAACCCGGCGTAACGCCCATTCCCCCGTCCGGCAAGGTGATCGGTGCGCCGGAACTGGAAAATATGGTCGAGGCCGCGCTGGATGGCTGGTTGACGACCGGGCGGTTTAATGCAGCATTTGAGCAAGGTTTGGGGGAGTTTCTGGGTCTGCCGCAGGTGTTGACCGTGAATTCGGGATCGTCAGCCAATCTGGTCGCGGTGTCGGCGCTGTGTTCGCCGTTGCTGGGCGAACGGGCGTTGCAGCCGGGCGATGAGGTGCTGACGGTTGCGGCAGGATTTCCGACCACGGTGAATCCGATTCTGATCAACGGGTTGACGCCGGTGTTCGTGGATGTGGAACTGGGAACTTATAATGTTGATGTCGCGCAATTGGCGGCGGCGGTCGGGCCACGCACCCGGGCGATTGTGCTGGCGCATACCCTGGGCAATCCGTTTAACCTGGAGGCGGTGACTCGCTTGACCCGTGAACATGGACTCTGGCTGGTCGAGGATTGCTGCGATGCGCTGGGTTCGACTTGGCAGGGACGGAAGGTTGGAACGTTTGGGGATATTGGGACGTTGAGTTTCTATCCGGCGCACCATATCACCATGGGTGAAGGTGGCGCGGTGTTCACCCGCGATCCGTTGCTGGCGCGAATTATGGCGTCGATCCGCGACTGGGGCCGGGATTGCTGGTGCCCACCAGGGCGGGATAATACCTGTGGGAAACGGTTTGAGTGGCGCTTGGGTGAGTTGCCAACAGGCTACGATCACAAATATGTGTATTCGCACCTGGGCTATAATTTGAAAATTACCGACATGCAGGCGGCGTGTGGGTTGGCGCAATTGGAACGGTTGCCGGGATTGATTGAAGCGCGGCGGCGCAATTTCCAGTTCCTGCGTGAACGGTTGCAGAGTTGCGAGGATTTTTTGCTGTTGCCGGAGGCGACACCGGGCAGTGAGCCGTCCTGGTTCGGGTTTCCGGTCACGCTGCGGGAAGCGGCGGGAGTGAATCGGGTGGATGTGTTGCGCTATTTGGATCAGTACCGGATCGGGACACGGTTGTTGTTTGCCGGGAATCTGCTGCGGCAGCCGTATTTTCAGGGCCGTACTTATCGGCTGGGCGGGGAATTGCCAAATACGGAAGTGGTGATGAATCAGACGTTTTGGCTGGGCGTGTATCCGGGACTGACGGAGCCGATGCTGGAGTCGGTAGCGGAACGGTTGGAGACGTTCTTTGGAGTGAATTTTTGAGGGGTGATGACTTTGGATAAGCCCTTATTGGATGTACGAGTTACGCCGATTCCGGGCTGTTTTGAAATTTACCCGCGCATTTTCGATGATGATCGTGGGCGTTTCGTGAAGGTCTTTCATGAAGAGACTTTTGTAACTCGTGGTTTGGAGACAGTTTATACCGAGGAGTATTACTCGGTGTCCCGATGTGGGGTGATCCGAGGTTTGCATTTCCAGACGCCGCCCATGGATCACGTTAAGCTGGTTTATTGCGTGGCTGGGCGGGTGCAGGATGCTGTGGTTGATTTGCGGGTGGGTTCGCCAAGCTTTGGGCGCTATGCGTTGTTTGATCTAAGCGCTGAGGCCGCGAACATGATTTATATTCCGAAGGGGTTAGCACACGGTTTTTGTGTCTTGAGCGATGTTGCCACCCTGGTTTACCAGGTTTCTACCGTGTATTCAGCGCTGCATGACGCCGGGGTATTGTGGAATTCAGCAGGCGTGCCATGGATGGTGAAGGATCCGGTTTTATCGGAACGCGACCGGGCGCATCCCCCTTTGGAGCGATTTGTGAGTCCTTTTGTCTATGAAGGTGAAGAAGGGCGGTCATGAAGATTTTGGTGACTGGAGCCTCGGGGTTTCTGGGTTCGCATCTGGTTCCTCATTTGCTGAAGGAAGGGCATGAGGTAGGTTGCCTGCTACGTGCGAGTTCGGTGCTCAAGGCAGAGCTTGCTGCTTTGCCGCACTGGATTGTGGGAGAGGATGGTTATGGCTTCCGAGAGGCGCTGGACAGTTTCAGGCCGAAGGTGGTTGTGCATCTGGCGGCGCATTATGTGGCTGAGCACGCCTATGATGACATCGGGGTTCTGGTACGCTCAAATGTACTGTTTGGCACCTATCTGTTGGAGGCCATGCGGGAAGTTGGCTGTGATACGATGGTTTATGCAGGAACGTCTTGGCAACACTATCGGGATCAGGAGTATTGCCCGGTGAATCTGTATGCGGCGACGAAGCAGGCGTTTTCAACCTTGGCGGAATTTTATCGGGATGCGGCGGGGCTGCGGTTACTGGAGTTGCATCTCTATGATAGTTATGGTGAAAATGATTTGCGAAAAAAGTTGACTAATACACTCAAGTTTTCCGCCGAATCTGCCGATAAGTTGTCTATATCAAAAGGTGAGCAGCACATTCATCTGGTTCATGTGGACGATTTGAGTCGGGGGTTTTCGATGGCCTGCGAACAGGTTTGTAGTTTCAATGCCGGGGAACGCCGTGTTTACCGCTTACCCTCAGACAAGGCGGTTTCGGTGCGCGAATTGGTGGCGGTCTTCAATGCAGTCCATTCTGATCATCCTGTGAATGTAATCTGGGGTGCCCGGCCTTACCGGCAACGGGAAGTTTTTCAGTCTTGGGAGGCAGCGGATATTCTCCCCGGTTGGCGACCGACTATTGACTTGCCTACGGGACTGCGCCGTTTGCACCCTCATCAATGCCAATCCCCACAAAAGTCGTGACAGGGAAAAAGAATCGTGGCTGATTTGAAAGATCTGCATGAATTGCTAGACCGTTTCGCCGCAGGCACACTCGAAACGGACAAAAGCAAGCTCGAAGACCTCCGAGGCCGTCAACTTTATCTCTACGGTGCCGGGAATGTTGGCAAGCGTCTGTTTCACAACCTCAAGGCGAATGGTATCACCGTAGCTGGCTTCATCGACCGCAATCCCGCAGTAACACTTCCCGGTATCGATGCTCCCATTCATCTTCCCGACGATCCGGCGCTTGCCACGTTGCACGACGACTGCACGGTCATTCTTTCCGGCTTGTTCCCGCTCAAGATATGCAGTGACATCAAGGCCAAACTGTCCGTGCTGGGTTTCCGTCATGTTCATGCGCTGCATGAAGTCAACTTCAATCAGGTCAATGGCGGTGCATTCCGAGAAACACTGTTCGACGATAGCTATAACAAAGTAGATATATTGGGCAATGACCGCTACAAACTGGAACACGCCTTTAGCCTTCTGTCCGGTGACAACGACCGGAGATTATTCCTGTGTTACCTGAAAGCCCATCTCACTATGGATTTCACCCGCCTGGACGAACCCCTGGATATATCGCTGCAATACCTTGCCCACGACATTTCCGAAACCAAGGACTATTCCCGCTTCGTCGATTGCGGCGGCTACGATGGCGATACCTTCCGCGGACTCACGGCACAGGGTTGTCATATCCGCAGCTTAGCGGTCTTCGAGCCACAAACAGACCTGTACCGCAAATACGCGGCGACCGTGAAAGAGCATCCAGCGCGGCCGGAACAAGCTTTTCTTTTTCCCTGCGGCGTCTATGCCGAAACTACTCAATTGCGTTTCGCCACCAACGGCGATGCCCAATCGGCCGCTAGGGTGAGCGCCGGTGGCGACAGCATGATCCAGTGCGTTCGTCTTGACGAGGCCTTGCTGGGGTTTGCGCCAACTTTTATCAAAATGGATATCGAAGGCGCGGAAACCGCCGCGCTCAAGGGTGCACAGGGATTGATCGAGACTTATGGCCCATCGCTGGCCATCTGCGTTTATCACGGACTGTCCGATCTGTGGGAAATTCCTTGGCTGATTAGCTCGATGCGTTCGGATTACCGCTACTACTTGCGCAACTACAATTACTTGGGGCTGGAAACGGTGTTATACGCATTCCGCAACCCTACGGCATAACCTGGGAGGGCAATTTCAGATGAAAGCCGAATTGAAAGCCAACGTCGACAACAAGCGCACCCCCCTGGCCGATGTTATTCCGCTTGCTCATCCCTTCACGGTTTACATCGAGACAACGCGCTATTGCAACCTTAAATGTTTTTATTGCCTGATCTCCACTCAGGATGAGACTGATGGGGCCATGCAAAAGCTTGGTTTAAGGGTTCAGCATATGGATCCAGCATGGTTCCACAAGTTGGTGGAGAATCTGCAACAGTTCAAAGGCATCAAGCGTGTTGTCTTTTCAGGCTTGGGCGAACCACTGATGAATCCGCGCTTGCCAGAAATGATTCACCAAGTCGCGGATGCTGGCATCGCCGAACGCATCGAAGTCATTACCAATGGTCTGTTAATTACGCACAAGAAAGCGGACGAGTTGGTCCGCTCCGGTCTGACCAACATTAACATCTCCATTCAGGGCATTGATGCAAACCAGTATCTTGATACCTGCAAGAAGGAAATCGACTTCCCCCGTTTCATGGAGAACCTGACCTATCTTTACGAAAATCGCGGCTCGACCAAAATCTATATTAAAGCCATCGATGCCACCCTCAAGTCGAAGCAGGATGAGGAGAAATTCTTCGAGCTATTCGGCAATATCGCAGATCGTATTTTCATCGAACACCTCGTGGTCATGCAGCAGCAGATGGAAGAACTCAAGATGGTGGTTGACCACAGTAAGACTTTTTACAACGAGGAACTCGACCCGAATCGCAAGGTGTGCGGACAATCGTTCTATTTCCTGCAAGTTGGCTGCAACTTCGATACCTTCCCCTGCCCGGTTCCCGGACTCCCCCTGACGTTTTCCATGGGCAACATGAAGGAAAAATCACTGATGGATATCTGGAATGGCCCACGTCGCCGGCAATTGCTGGTGACTATGCTCAAGCTGGAAAAGGATAGAATTCCGGCATGCCGTGGCTGCACCTGTTTCAACGCCATCAACGATCCACTTGAAAACCTTGACAAAGATGCGCCGCGTCTGTTGCAGCGCTTCCTATAAATAAGGAATTAGCCATGGTCGCCGAAATCAAGCCTATTTACGGCACTCAGCGCACTCGCTTGGCGACGGCGATCCCGCTAGCCACCCCCTACAGCATCTATGTATTCCCCAGCACCTACTGCAACTTCAAGTGTGTTTATTGTGCGCACATGTTCCCGCCAGAGGTGATCAAGGAAAAATACGGGCTGGACCGCAATCACATGTCTCTGGACACTTATCGGGAAACCATCGCCCAAATTGCCGAATTCCCCGAGAAGATCCGTCTGCTCTCCTTGACTGGACAGGGAGAACCGTTGATGAACAAGAACATCGCGGAAATGGTGAGCATCGCCAAAGCAGCTAACGTCGCTGAACGCATCGAGATCATCAGCAATGGCCGCCTGCTTTCCGAAAAAATGGCTGGTAACCTGATTGATGCCGGGCTGGATACCCTGCGTATCTCCCTACAGGGATTGAATAGCAAGAAATATCAAGATATTGGCGGCGTCAAGGTGAATTTCGAGGAGTTCCATAACAACATCCGCTACTTTTACCAAAATAAACGGAATACCGAATTGTTCGTCAAAATCATGGATGTCGCCCTCGATTCCGGCGAGGAAGCGCTGTTTTACGAAAAGTTTGGTGACTGCGCCGACCGCATGTACGTCGAGCGCATGTTGCCCGCCTATGCCGGCGTTGAGATCACCGACAGCATGCAGCAGGTTGATTATGATCGATACGGACGCCAGATCACCCACCGCAAGGTCTGTCCTCTGGCCTTTTACATGCTGGGTGTCTTCCCTGAAGGCGATGTAGAACCCTGCGACACTATCTACAAACCGATTATCCTGGGCAATGTGCATAACGAGCGACTGGTGGACATGTGGCGGGGCGAAAAGCTACGCCAGTTCTGGATGCAGCACCTGCGCGGTGAGCGTCATGACAATCCGAAATGTGCGAATTGCAATGCGCCAGACGATGTTGCCCATTCGGAAGATATTCTTGACGACGAAGCGGAGGAGTTGATGCGCCGTTTCGCCAGCGCTGACTCTGGACGATAGCAGTGAAAGCCCGCGTCATCACCAATCAGACGCCCGTTGGCCAGCGTTCGCAACTTGCTCCAGCGTTGCCACTAGCTACGCCGTACATGGTGCAGGTCTTTCCCGTTTACGCCTGCAACTTCAAATGCAATTACTGCGTTCTCTCGCTGCCCAAGGCCGAACGCGGTTATATATCAGATCAGAAATCCCTTGACTTTGATTTATATCGAAAATGTATCGAAGACATCCGCTGTTTTCCTGACAAATTGCGGATGTTGCGCTTTGCTGGCACCGGCGAACCGCTGTTGCACCCCCAGATTGCCAACATGGTGGAAATAGCCGCCTCTGCTGGCGTAGCCGAATCCATCGACATCGTCACCAACGGCGTTTTGCTGACCCCGGAATTGGCGCAAAAACTCGTTACCAGTGGTCTCAACCGCATCCGCATTTCCATCCAGGGCGTCAGTCGAGAGAAGTATCGCGAAACAACCTGTGCCTATTCTGACCTTGAACGTATCGTCGACAACGTCGCCTATCTCTATTCGATCCGGAACAAGACCGAGGTCTATGTAAAGATCATCGACTCCGTATTGAACACATCGGAAGACGAAGAGAAGTTTTATCGCCTGTTTGGCGACATAGCCGACATCCTCGCCATTGAACATCTTCTGCCGGCAACGCCACTCATTGATTATTCCCTTATTGCCGGCAGGGCAACTATAGACAAGACCCAGAATGGTGCCGAAGTGGCTACCACCAATATTTGCCCTCAGCCGTTTTACATGCTGCAAATCAATCCGGATGGCTTTGCTGTACCTTGCTGCGGCATGGAATCACCGTTGAAGCTGGCCAACGTCGCCAATAATTCACTTGTGGATATCTGGCGCGGTAATACTCTTAATGCATTCCGGCGCACCATGCTCTCGGGACATCGCTGCAAAAACCAGGTTTGTGCTCATTGCGAGCAGTTTCGTTTTGCGATGTTTCCTGAGGACGTACTCGACGAGAGTGTCGAGCGGCTAATGGATGCCTACTGTGATGTCTGAGATAGCGCAGGACGACTTCGGCGGATTGTCCGATGCCATCCGCTACATCGAACGATGTATTCCTTCACCCAGCAAGGGGCTTCCGGAAGAGGTCTTTCTTTTCGCCAGCAGACTAACACCCTTGGTCAATGTTGATCTCCTCATCCGCAATGAAGAGGGTCATGTTCTGTTGACTTGGCGAGATGATGAGATATTTGGCAGCGGTTGGCATGTACCAGGAGGATGCGTTCGATTAGGTGAAAAATTTGCTGATCGCATTAAGGCTGTGGCTGCGATCGAACTAGGCGTCAACGTGTCTTTCGAGCCAGTTCCTGTGGGCTTATTTGAAACCATTGATCCTGAGCGCACGAACCGACGGCATCATGTCTCGATCCTGTTCGATTGCACACTGACCAGCCTACTCAACCCCGACCTAAGGTGCAAAACTGATCCCCTCAGCGCCGGTTACTGGGTATGGCACTCACGGCGTCCCGAGAAAATGCTCCAGTATGCCTATGAAGACTTGTTGTGGAAATCGTGAATGAGATTTGTTAAGTATAATGAGATTTGTTAAGTATTATGCCGAACAGCATTATAGCTAATTTAGCTTCTTGGAGTGCATATGGGAACTAGCAGCAACACCAATGAAGGAGTGTCATCCTTCGAGTCATGTCAAATGAACGATATTAAATACTCAAAGATGAGACTGGAGAGCATCATCTCATCATTGCGGGAAGAGCGATTGATATCGTTGTTTGTCGAACCTACGTCGCACTGTGATCTAGCTTGCCAGTTCTGTGCCATGCATAGCACTGTCGTGGATCTGGATGATAGTTCGGAAGGGAAATTCGCTAGAAAAAGTAAATCTAGGATGTCCTATGAAGACTTTTCAATCTTGATGGAAATGCTACTGAGCATTCCGAAGCTGAAGATGCTGCAGTTCTCGGGGCACGGGGAACCCTTGCTCAATAAGAGCTTGCCCAAGATGATTGCCTTAGCTAAGGAGAAAGGCGTTACGGAGAGAATTGTTGTGACGACGAATGGAACACTCTTGAATGAAACCAAGTTTCGCAATTTGATCGATGCAGGAGTGGATGAAATCCGTGTCAGCCTGGATTGTATCACTCCAGAGATCTATGAAAAGGTAAAAGGTGCCGACAAGGCCGAAATACTAAAAGATAATCTTTTAAATTGCCTTAATATAATGAACTCGATCAATACGAATGCAACCCTAATAATCGAGTGCATCAGACTCAACGAACCGGGCATGGCTGGAGCCTTGTCCGAGGAAGAAGCGATTAATCGCATATTTGGCGACAAAGTCCGGATGACAGCAGGAGCTACTTTCCGCTGGAGAGATGAGAGGAATTGGGTCGGGCAGATGGGTCACGGGCAGCCGTTTTTGAGAAACAAGCCTTGCGAGTTTCCTTTCTTTGCGCTTTTCGTCCATTCCGACTGCAGGGTTTCCTCATGCTGCGCGGATACGACGCAAAGTTTTGTTATCGGAGATTTCAGAGAAGCGGAAGACTTCCGTTATTTCATAAATAGTCCCGCGCTGAAGGAGCTTCGTTATTCGTTGGTTAATCTGGATTTTAATCCGATATGCAAGCGGTGCGACTTTTCTAGTGCCGTTGATGATGAATTGCTCGCATCCAGAGACTTGATTGTCAGATTGCTTGGCGGGGAAGGAGGTATTTAAAATGCAGGAATTTCGCATTAAGGCCGAGAAAATACGAAAGGTTCCTAGTGCATCCGATGGCACCGTCCAGAAAAAAAAGGTGCTTTTTGTGATCCCACCAACACATACAGGAATCGACGGCATCACCAAAAACCTTGCTCAGTACAAGGAAATCCCTTACGGCATATTGTCCATCATTGCCTATGTGAAAGCTCGCACGCAGGTAAACGTCCATTTCAAGATTCTTGATATGAATCTTTATGGTGAACCGGCAGAAAAATTGATCCGCCAGTATCTTGAAGAATTCCAACCGGATATCGTGGGAGTATCAGGCTTATTCACATCCATGTTCAACCAAGTGCGTGAAGTATCGGAAATCATCAAGGCCGTCCGACCGCAAGCACTGTTGGTGGTGGGTGGCAATGTGTCCACGAACTGCCATGAGGAGTTGTTCAAGTACAACCCCTATGTGGATGCGGCCTGCTTTTCGGAGGGCGAAATCCCCCTGCTCGATTTGATCAATGCGGCAGATCAGCAGGCTTTATTGGATTCACACCAGGCTTGGATCACGCGGGAAAAATACCAGAACGGTTTTCATGCACACGCGCTGTACATCGAGGATCTCGACGACATTCCCCCACTGGATTTTGGTCTGCTGGACTTGGATTTGTATGACACCCGCTGTCGGAACAACAATCCTTTCCATAATGATGGGAGGGGCGGGAAGCGCTTGCCCTTCATCAGTAGTCGGGGGTGTCCGTTCAAGTGCGTATTTTGTGCAGCAGGCTCGCTATCCGGCACCAAGATGCGCTACATGAGTCCGAAGCGGTTCCTGTCGGATGTGCGCAATGCCATCGAGAAATTTGGCCTCACCAAGATCGTCATCAACGATGACCAGGCACTATTGCGCAAAGATCGAATGAAGGAAATCTTGGCCGGCCTGGCTGAGATGAATCTACTGCTCGAATTTCCCAGCGGCCTCAACGTCAAGTTCATTGATCTGGAGTTAGCCCGACTATTCAAGGCTGCCGGGTTGGAAATCGCCAACCTGGCTATCGAATCCGGTTCGGAGCGCGTATTGAAGGAAATTATCGACAAACCCATGAAGGTGAAGGATGTCCGTCCTGCGGTAAATATGCTTCGGGATAATGGGTTATTGGTACACGGATTCTTCATTTTCGTCTTTCTCGGAGAAACTGACGAAGATCGACAGTCTACGGTAGACATGATTAAAGATGCGGGTATCGACTGGG
>JAUPTV010000177.1 GCA_030917925.1 Pseudomonadota bacterium | reverse complement strand
GAGAAACGCTGTATTACACCATGGGTGATCTGGATATTTTCTAGCCGCTTTTTTCCTAGCTGTTTGAGGTTTCCGTGGATATTGACGCTTTTTGTGCGCAGCGCCCCGTACTGGTCACCGGCGGAACCGGCTTCATTGGCCGCCGCTTGGTGGCTGCGCTCAAGGAACAGGGTGCGCAGGTGCGCGTACTGGTCAGGGAACTGAGGGAGGGTTGGTGTGGGGAGGAAGTTAAATTCGTGACGGGCGATTTGATCGATCCCGCCAGCCTGACGCCAGCCTGCGCCGGGATGGACACGGTATTTCATCTAGCCGGATTTGCGCACGCCGATGCCCGGCTTACTCCAGAATTCGCGGCCCGGCATTGGGCGGTGAATGCCGAGGGAACCTTTCATCTGCTGGAGGCAGCGCGGGCGGCGGGAGTCCAACGGTTCGTCTTTTTAAGCAGCGTCAAGGCAGTGGGCGATCCCGGTTCCCGCTGTGTGGACGAACACTGGGACGCATTGCCGGAAACGCCTTACGGGCAGGCGAAACGCGCTGCCGAGGAACGGGTTTTAGCCGTGGGGCGGGAGTCGGGAATGCATGTCGTTAATCTGCGTCCCTCGCTGGTCTATGGTCCGGGGATGAAAGCGAATTTATTACGATTGATTGAAGGAATCCGTCAGAGCTGGTTACCGCCGTTGCCAGAAACCGGTAATCAGCGTTCACTGGTACATGTTGATGATGTGGTTCAGGCGCTGTTATTAGCCGCCGCGCAGCCGGTTGCTGCCGGTCAGACCTATTTCGTCACCGATGGCCGACCGTATTCAGGTGGGGAACTCTATCGATTGATCCGCCAGGCGCTGGGTCGGACGATCCCGCGCTGGACCATTCCGGCTCCCGTACTGTGGGGCGCAGCGAGACTGGTGGATGGCGTTAGCACGTTGATCGGGCGTCGGGACCGCCCGGCGCAAACCGCATTGGATAAACTGCTGGGGTGGGCTTGCTATGATTCCCGCCGAATCGTTAATGAACTCGGTTATCGACCGGTATGGGACTTTGAGCGGGCGTTGCCGGAGTTGTTGAAAGGGTGTAAAGCGCCGTGATCGGGATGAAATTGGCTCAGATTGAACGCCTGCCATGGTTGCTGTGGTTGACCACGCTGGCGCTGGGCGCGGCGCTGACCGTTCTGGCGGTGTTGCTGTATTACCGCATGGGCGGCCAGAGTGAAGCCAATATCCCGCTACGCTGGACCGGGGCGGATGTGCAACTCATTGGCGGTCAGGGGACAGTGACGCCAGCCGGGTTGGAAATCTCCTCCATCGGTTCCCAGGGCCTTGTGCTGTGGATGCCGTCGCGCCGGATCAATGCCGGGGTGTATGGTGCGTTTGCCTGGAACCTGGTCGGTCTGGATAGTCGCCATCCGTTGCGGCTGATTTGGCGAACCGTGGAGGGTCAAGTGCGGCAGGCGACGCAAGCCATGGCAGCCAGCGCTGGTCAAATGCCGCTGCGTACTGAGCCGGAGTGGCAAGGCACCGTCCTGACGATGGGATTATTTATCCCTGGTCCCTATCCAGCGCCCATCACCGTGAGCGGGCTGGAACTGCGTCCGGCGCGGTTGACTGCCGGTGAATGGTGGAATCGATTATGGGAGGAATGGACGACTCGCGAGGACTGGAGCCAGGGTTCTATCAACTTTGCCGCTGGTGCAACGTCGCGGCCGCTGGGATCGTTGACGCTGTTGATCGTGATCTGGCTTAGTTTAAGCGCAGGGTTGTATGCCATTTCGCGACTTTCAGCGGTTCGGCCATTAACGCCGGGACCGTTTCTCGTATTGTTCCTGCTTGGCTGGTTGTTGCTGGATATGCGCTGGCAATGGGAGTTGGTCGGGCGAACGGAGCGCACGGTCGCACGGTTTGCCGACAAGGATGAGACAGAACGGCGGTTAGCGGATCTGGATGGTGATATATATCAGTTTTCACGGGACATTCGCCAGCGGTTGCCCGAATCTCCAGCGCGATTGTTCATTATTAGCAACGACCCAACCGGGTTCCAAGCTGGTCGGGTCCGCTACCACTTGCTCCCGCATAACGGCTACATGGGATTTACGCAACCGCCGGATGCGACGCGGGCTGGCGACTATGTGTTATTGATGGCCCCGTTGCCAGGGGTGCGTTATGACCGCCAGAAGCAGGCGCTGGAATGGCGGGATGGGCGCTTGCCGGTGGAAGAACGATATGCGGCGGCATTGGGAACGTTGTTTCAGGTGCGCGGGGATTGACGCGATGATGGCAGGATGGCAGGTAGCACTCGCGCTGGGCATTCCCTGGCTGGCGGGAACACTGTGGGTGCGGGCGCTGTGGCGAAAGTCGCTAGCAGGCGGTTGGCCGCTGGCATGGGGTTATGGCTACTTCCTGGGACTGTTAGCCGCCATTCTGCTACTGCGCATTCAGGCCATGATCGGCTGGCCACTCGACTGGGCGGAACCAACACTGATACTGGCTTTTCTGGGATTAGTCGGCGGCGGACTCGCTTGGCGGCGTGGCGGATTCACGTTCCACTCATTGGATAAGGTGCGTGGCGGATTCACGTTCCACTCATTGGATAAGGAGGGGTGGCGCGTAGCGCCGGGGTGGTTCGAACGCGGCCTCTTTATCCTCCTTCTAATCTGGCTCGGCTGGCGATTAATCCTGCTGGCCCAGGAAGTCTGGCTGCGACCGCTGTATCCCTGGGACGCCTGGACGACTTGGGGAGTACGGGCGCGGGTGTGGTCAGAATTGCGGGAGCTGGTCCCGTTCGTCAGTCCCGAACAGTGGTTAGCGGACGCCAGTGGTTCAGCCTATACCCTCCATGCCTGGCAATATCCCGATGCGGTGTCGCTGCTGGCGCTGTGGCCGACGCTGGCATTTGGCGGCTGGAACGAATCCATCGCTCATTTACCCTGGCTAGGCGCAGCGCCTGCGCTGGGTCTGGGATTTTACGGGCAGGCGCGGCTTTGGGGCGCTGCGCCGCTGACTGCGCTGATCTTCGTCTGGCTGTTGTTATCGTTGCCGATGCTGAATACTCATGTCGCCCTGGCCGGTTATGCCGATTTGTGGCTGGCGGCTGTGTTTGGGCTGGCGGTCGGCGCATTGCTGCAATGGGCGCGAACCGGCGACCGCTGGCAGGGGGTACTGGCCTTATTGCTGGCATTGGCCTGTCCATGGCTGAAGCGAGAGGGCTTGATCTGGGCGTTATTACTGATTCCCGCCGCGACGGTGGTTTGGACGCCGCGCCGTTACTGGCCGTGGCTGGGTGGCGGGGTGCTGCTGACGTTGATACTGTGGTGGGTGTCTGGCGGCATCGTGTTCACCGTGGCCGGTTGGGGCGAAGTTTGGCTCACGCCGGAGGTGATGCAGTTACCGGGACTCGGGCGGTTCGAGTGGCATTACCACGCTGTCGGGGAACCAGTAGCGCGTAATCTGTTGATTCTGGGCAACTGGCATCTGCTGGGTTACTTGTTGCTGATAGCGCTGCTGTGGGGATTGCCCAAAATCTTTGCGGAACCGTGGCGATTGGCGGGGATGTTGGTGACCGGTTCCGGGTTGTTCATGCTGTTCGCGCTATTTTTCCTGACTGACGCCTATCTCTGGGCGGTGCAGTACACCAGTATTAACCGGGTATTCCTGCATTTCGCACCCGCGCTGCTGTTCTGGGCGTTGACCGTGTTTCAGGAGGGTCAAAAGCCGGTTGTATCTTCAACATAACTGAAGACTTCAATGCCCAGGTGTTCGGCGACCGGGCGGGCGGTGGGATGCACCATCGGCGAGATGACCAGTTTGCGCTGGACTGGCCGCCGATGCCGCCGTTCGTAGTACTGAACCTTACGGTCGAAGGTGTACATGTCGGATTTGGACATCGACGATTTGAGTTCACAGAGGATCACCAGTCTCTCCAGTCCATGATGCTTACTTTCAAGGAATTTTCGACAAGTTCCCGGCAGGCATCAATTGGCGATAAACATCGGTTATCGCCGCAGCGACCGGTTCAATGCCGAACTGTTCCCGGAGCGCAGTGACGCCCGCCTGCCCCATCGTGCGGCGTTGCGCCAGGTTCTGTTGCAGTTTCCGCAGGGCGGCCGCCAGCGCATCAGGATCGCCGACCGGGACACGCAACCCGTGACCCGCTTGGTTGACCACCCAACCGGGACCGGAGCCGGGAATATCGCTGACGACCACCGGCTTGCCGAACCGCATCGCTTCCAGCAGCACCAGACCAAAGGCTTCAGTGCGTTCCAGCGACGGCAGACACAGCACGTCGCAACGGGCCAGCAGGGCGTTCAAATCCGCTTCGGGCTGGAAGCCGGGCAGGCGCACCCGGCCATGGAGTTGCTTGGCGTTAATCAGCGCTTCCAGTCGCTGGCGATGTTCGCCGGTTCCGACAATCAGCACCTGGCTGTTGGGCAGGTGGGCGGCGGCCTGGATGAGAATGTCGTGGCCTTTGTAATAGGTCAGGCGGCCAATGGCCAGGATGCGGAATCGATTATCACCCCACAACGCTTCCGCTCGTTGCTGCGCTGCT
>JAUPTV010000176.1 GCA_030917925.1 Pseudomonadota bacterium | reverse complement strand
TGAGCCAATCATGGGCGATTTGCAGTTGCCGGGCGACCTGCTGATGTTCGGTTTGCTTGTCTGTCAGCCGCTTCTGAACCTCGGTCTAAGCCTGCCGGGCTTCCTGCAAGGCGTTGGCAGAGCGGCCATGGCCGGGGGTGATCGTGTTGATTTCGGTATCGAGACGGCGAGCCTGGTTGAGGGCGTCGCTGGCGTCGGTGCGTTGCTGTTCAGCGGCTTTGACCACTTGATCGGCTTGGGTCCTGGCGGCTTCGGCCTGTTGCAGGAGGCGTTGGGCTTCGTCCCGCTGTTGCTCGGCGCTCTGGACGACCTGACGACGTTGATCCACTTCCTGGGCTGTGCGGTCAACCTCGATCACGAAAGGACGGGCAGCCTGCACCGTTTCAACCTGGTTGAGTTGCTGCTGGCGGTGGGAAGCGGTCTGCTGAGCGGCGCAGGCGTTCTGGACGGTGCCCAGCGCTTGCTGTTCCTGCTGTTGAAATTGCCGCCATTGTTGATGCCAGCGCTGTTGGCTTTCCAGTTCGGATTTACGCTGTTCCAGCGTTGCGGTTTCGGTTTTGGCGGCAGTCAGCGTCTGTTCCAGCAAGACGCGGGCTTCGTCGTCCAGGGGTTGCTGGCCTGTAAGTCGGTTATTCAGTTCGTTAAGCGCATCTTGTTCAGCCTTGGCGCGTTTAAATGCACCTTCGGAAATGGTGGTGTAAATGTCCAGACCGGTAAGTTTTTCCAGTAATTCGGCACGTTCGTTGTCGTTGGCTTTCAGGAAAGCGGCAAATTCGTTTTGCGCCAGCAACACAGTGCGGGTGAATTGGGAGAACGACAGGCCGACCCGGTCGCGGATGGCCTGCTGGACTTCGGTTTTCCCTCGCCCGATGGGTTGCCCGCTATCCAGCGTTTTCAGGATCAGTTCGGAATTTTGTAGCTTGCCGCCGGGCTTGCTCTGGGCGCGGCGCACACTCCAGCGAGCGTTGTACTCGATCCCGTCATTGCCGACAAAATCCACCTCGGCGAAGCCTTCACCAGTTCCCCGGCGCAACAGATTGCGGGAATCCTGCGGGGTAATAGTGTCCTTACCAACATCGGGCAGGCTGACACCCTTGACCGTGGCGCGGGTCAGGCGCGGGGTTTCGTCATACAACGCCAGACACAGCGCATCGAGCAGGGTGCTTTTGCCGGAGCCAGTAGGGCCGCATATCGCGAACAGGCCAGCGGTGGCAAGGGGATTCTGGCGGAAGTCCAGTTCAAAATCGCCAGCCAGCGAAGCCAGATTTTTGCCGCGAATGGTGAGGATTCTCATGGCGCAACATCCGGTTGAACATTCAGCAGTTCGGCGAAAGCAGTGAGTAAGGATACGTCGGGTTCGGCGTTATATTTGCGCTGATAGAGTTTTTTGAAGATGTCTTCCGGTTGCAACCGTTGGAGATCGTCCGGGGTTCGGCAACCAAAGTCATTGGTTCCGGTAGCGCCGCTCTTGCCATAAGTCGTTTCAATTCGGGCCAGCCGCACCGGCTTATTATCAAGAACAGCGTCGATTTTCGTCCGCAATCCGGGTTCCGGGGCGGTCAACTGCACCCGGACCTGGAGATAGGGCTGTTCATTCCGGGGGCGGTCGGGTAACTCCAGCGCCTGCAACTGCCGGATCACTTCGTCGATGGGCGCGGGGTCTTGGGGAATCCGCAGCAAATCAACCGGGCGTGGGACGCGGAGCGGCGTAATCTCCCGGATCGCGCCACCGTCAAGATCGATGCGCAAAACCTGGTGGGGGTAGTGGAGTTCGGTGAAGGACATGGGCAGGGGACTGCCGCAGTAGCGCACCCGTTTGTGATCGCCGACTTGCTGGGCGCGGTGCAGATGCCCCAGGGCGACGTAGGCGATAGCGCGATCAAAGGTATCCACGGGCAGGGCTTCCGCGCCGCCGATGACAATGCGTCGCTCGGAATCTTCGGAAGTGACGCCGCCGCTAGTGTGGCAATGGCCCAGTGCAACAATGGCCTGGCGATTTTCCCAGCGCTCCAGCGCGTAATCCAGCGTTTGCCGATATAGCAGGCGGACGCCTTCCAGATAAGCATCGCCCTCGGTGGACACGCGGGGCACATCGCCGGGGCGCAGAAAGGGAATCACCAGACACCAGGCGGCGATGTCGCCTTCCCGGTCGTGCAGCGGCGCAATCATCCGGTCGAGTTCAATGTCGCCCTGCGCGTTGCGAGTGACTGCGCCAACGACAGTGATGTCGATATTTTTGAGCAACGGCGCGGGAGCTTCCAGGCGTCCCGCTGAATCGTGATTACCAGCGATGATGGCCATATCGAGTTTCGGCACCCGACGCTTGGCCTCAGTCAGAAAATGGTAGAAGAGCTTCTGCGCGTCGGCGGAGGGATTGGGATTGTCGAAGACATCGCCGGCAATCAGCAGCGCGTCAACCTGTTGGGCTTCGAGCGTATCCAACAGCCAGTCCAGAAAGCGCTCATGTTCGTAGCTTCGATCAAAATCATGCAGGGTCTGGCCAAGATGCCAGTCCGAGGTGTGTAGCAGGCGCATGGTCATTTTCCTTGTCGCGGGGGTGCTGATCGGGCGCAGGGTCGGTTTTTCAGATTAAGGTATAACAACTTGGGGCCAGCCTTGATGATGAGCCGCGCTGGCCTTGCGCCAGTCAATCAGTCCCCGGATCGCCAGCGCCAGGAGAATCGCATAAAGCAGGGCGACAAACCGGACTTCCTTGACAAAGTAGAGTCCGATCCCAATGACGTCGACAATAATCCAGTACACCCAGCTTTCAATGCGTCGGCGCGCCATGAGCCACATGGCGACCAGACTCATGACCGTGGTTAGCGCATCGAGCCAGGGATAGGACGCTGCTTCCGGGAAAGTCATTGGTGCCCACTCATGAACCCGGCTCACGATCCAGCCCAACGCGATGGAACCCATTACCGAATTGCGCGAAAAGCCTCGGCCTTTAGACCGGGGATGGATAGCGCGGCGAACGCAGTTCGCCTTCTTTTCAGCTATACTGGCTACGTCGGCTATCGCGATTACGCCACCGACGGTTGTTCGCTCTTTGGCAATTCTAAGGTATGCGGTTCTGCTCAAAAGATGAGCAGGTAAAACCTTGATCGTGTTCAAAAGCATTCAGTTTCGG
>JAUPTV010000175.1 GCA_030917925.1 Pseudomonadota bacterium | reverse complement strand
GCGGCGCACGAACTCGCCGTAGTACTGAAACTGCCGACCGCAAGGAAGCCGAAGCGCTCCTAGCGAAATGGAAACTGGCCGCGCATCTTGAAAAGCAGTGGGACGCGCCACCAATCCACACGTTTGACGAACTGATGTTGAACTACCTGGCGGATACCAAAGCCGACAAGCGCAGCGCTGAACGCGACCACTATAGCGCCAAGCGCCTTTATCCGGTCTTTACAGGGCGAACCCTGGACAGCCTAACGCCCATGGATATTCATACCTATATCCGGTTGCGGAAAACCGAACAGGTCCAGCCTGCGACCATCAATAAGGAGCTGCACTTGTTATCCTCAGCCTTGAATTATGCGACGCGGGAATGGGGATGGACGGTCAATAATCCGGTGAGCGGGCGAACCCTACGCGAACCTGAAGGCCGAGTGCGCTGGCTCAGTAGGGAAGAAGCACAGGCGCTCATTGATGCTGCGGAAGCCGAGCCGAAAGCGGCAGACTATCTGCCCAACTTCATTAGAATGGCGCTACATACCGGAATGCGCCGGGGGGAACTGCTGGGACTGGAATGGAGCCGGGTCGATTTTTCCGCCAACCTGATCCATCTCGCCGGGGTGAATACCAAGAGCGGCAAGCGGCGCGGTATCCCGATGAACGAAACAGCCCGCGCAGCACTGATCAAACGGGCTGGATTTCGCGCCACCCATTGCCCGGCCTCGCCTTGGGTCTTTTGCAACAAGGAAGGGGAACGGATAGCCAGCATCCGACGCTCGTTCAACACGGCATGTCGCAAAGCAGGATTAGTGGATTTCCATATTCACGATCTACGCCACACCTGCGCGGCTTGGTTAATCGGTGCGGGGGTGGCTATGGTAGAAGTTCGTGACCTATTGGGTCATGCCAGCATCACCATGACCGAACGCTATGCTCACCTTGCCCCGGAGAATGTCCGGGCTGCCGTGGCCACTTTGGACATTGCGTCACGATCTGGTCACGTAGACTGGGAAGGAAAAGCCGAAAAACAGGGATAACTGCTTGAAAGGATTGGTCGGGGTGACAGGATTTGAACCTGCGACTTCTGCCTCCCGAAGGCAGCGCTCTACCAGTCTGAGCTACACCCCGATGAAATCGGAAGCAATCAATAATGACGGTCTACTGCAAATCGGGCGAGGCGCATCAATGCTTCTTTACTCAACGAATCCGCCATTTGCCCTAAACAGGCGATGGCTTGTTCGGCCTCTTTTGCAGCAAGACGGGCAGTATAGTCCAGCGCACCGGTAGACTCAATAGTCTGCGTGACGACATCAATCTGATCCAGTCCACCCTGCTCGATAGCTTCACGGATGATCCGCGCTTCTTCGGGACTACCATGGCGCAGCGCATGGATCAGCGGCAAGGTTGGCTTACCCTCGGCCAGGTCATCGCCAATGTTCTTACCCAGTTCGGCGCTGGAGGCGCGGTAGTCCAGGACATCATCAATCAACTGGAATGCCGTCCCCAGATGCATCCCATAGCGACCCAGAGCCAACTCTTCCTCATGCGCTTGCCCGGCCAGCACGGCCCCGAGTTGCGCGGCGGCCTCGAACAACTTGGCGGTCTTGCAATGAATCACCGCCATATAGCGCTCTTCCGTGGTGTCCGGATCATGGCAGTTGAGCAACTGCATGACCTCGCCTTCGGCAATGGTGTTGGTGGTGTCGGCCAGAATCTCCATGACGCGCATACTGCGGAGGTTCACCATCATCTGGAACGACCGGGAATAGAGAAAATCGCCGACCAGCACACTGGCCTGATTACCCCAGATCGCGTTAGCGGTCTTCCGACCCCGGCGCAGGCTGGATTCATCGACAACATCATCATGCAGCAGGGTAGAGGTATGAATAAATTCAATAATGGCGGCAGCGGCGATGTGCTGGTCGCCGATATAACCGCAGGCGCGCGCTGCCAGCAACGTCGTCACCGGACGTAAACGCTTGCCGCCACTGTCGATGATATAGCCAGCCAACTGGTTGATCAGCGCCACTTCAGAATATAATTCCCGGCGAATCAGGGTATTGACAGCCTGTAGATCGTCAGCGATGGGTGCGCGGATGCGTTCGATATCCATTGGAAATAGCAAGTTTGGTGAAAAGAGGTTGATGATGCTACGGATTGACTGCCGCAGGGTCAAGGCGAGCAGCGAGGCATCGCGATCCATCGGGAATTTATTTGACCTCTACCCCGTGCGCCGTTAAAATCTCCGATTCTTTTCAGTTGGGCCGGATAAGCCGTTGGGAGATTTATAGTCATGTATGCTGTCATCAAAACCGGGGGCAAGCAATACCGGGTCATTGAGGGTCAGACCCTCAAGGTCGAAAAGCTCGACATCGAAGAAGGCGCCTCCGTGGAGTTCGATACGGTGTTGATGATCGCCGACGGCGACCAGATCGAGGTTGGCGCACCTTATATCCATGGCGCGCGGGTTGCCGCGACCATTAAATCCCAGGGGCGCGGCCCAAAAATCCGGATCATCAAATTCCGGCGCCGCAAGCACTATTTCAAGACCCAGGGCCACCGGCAGAGCTATACCGAGCTGCAGATCAACGGCATCAGCGGTCTGTCTGCGTCGAATTAAGGAGTCATTGAAGCCATGGCACACAAAAAAGCCGGCGGCAGTAGCCGCAACGGTCGTGATTCTCAGTCCAAACGCCTCGGCGTCAAGCTGTTTGGCGGCCAGTTGGCGTTGCCCGGCAATATCATCATCCGGCAGCGCGGCACCCAGTACCATCCTGGCCCGAACGTGGGCTGCGGCAAGGACTATACCCTGTTCGCCAAGGCCGAAGGGCATGTGGTGTTCGAAATCAAGGGGCCGTTCAAACGCCAGTATGTGAGTATTCGTCCCGTGGCGTCGGCCGTCCAGTTGGCCGCATGAACCTGGGTTCACACCAGACCAAAGCCCCGTTTGGGGCTTTTCTTTTGTATGGGTCCAGTTTCAGGCCGGCGTTATGAAATTCGTTGATGAAGCGGTCATCCGCGTGGAAGCTGGTGATGGCGGCGATGGTTGCGTCAGCTTCCGGCGGGAGAAATACATCCCGTTTGGCGGCCCGGATGGCGGCGACGGCGGCGACGGCGGCAGCATCTACCTGGTCGGCGACCCGGAACTGAATACGCTGGCCGACTACCGTTTCACGCGCCGGTTTCAGGCCGAGTGCGGACGGAAAGGCATGGGCGCGAACTGCACCGGACGCAGTGGCGCGGATCTGGAGATCGTCGCTCCCATCGGCACGATGGCCTGGGACGAGGATACCGGCGAATTGATCGGCGATCTGGTTACGCCGGGTCAGCGGTTACTGGTGGCGCAGGGCGGCTTTCACGGCCTCGGCAATACCCGCTACAAGAGCAGCACCAACCGCGCTCCCCGCCAGTTCAAGCCGGGTACGCCGGGCGAGGGGCGCAATCTGCGGCTGGAATTGAAAGTCATCGCTGACGTGGGTCTGCTGGGGATGCCCAATGCCGGCAAATCCACGCTCATCCGTGCAGTGTCCGCCGCCCGCCCCAAAGTTGCCGATTATCCCTTTACCACGCTGCATCCGAACTTGGGCGTGGTGCGGGTCGGGCCGTTGAAAAGCTTTGTCATGGCCGATATTCCGGGCTTGATTGAAGGCGCGGCGGACGGCGCTGGCTTGGGCATTCAGTTCCTGCGCCATTTGAGCCGCACCCGGTTGCTGCTGCATCTGGTCGATGTTTCGCCCTACAGCGACAGCGGCGACCCAGTGCAGGATGTGGTGGTCATTCTGGGCGAATTAGCCCGATACAGCCCGGAACTGGCCGAACGTGAGCGCTGGCTGGTGTTGAACAAGCTGGATCTGTTGCCCGAGGACCAGCGGGCCGAGCGCATGGCCGAGATCGTGGCCGCCCTGGACTGGACCGGACCCGTGTTCGGCATTGCCGCGATTGAAGGTGAAGGCACCGAGGCGCTAATCCATGCCGTCATGGCGCGACTGGAAGCGGTGCAGCGCACGGTCAGTAGCGAGCCGACTGTTGAGGATTTACCAGATCCCGATGTTCAATAAAACCCGCGAACAATTGGGCGCAGCCCACTGCTGGGTGGTCAAGATCGGCAGCGCCATGATCACCAATGAAGGGCAGGGACTGGACAATTTCTCCATCGACGCCTGGGTAGCGCAGATGGCGGAGTTGCATCACGCCGGTCGGGAATTGTTGCTGGTCACTTCCGGAGCGGTGGCCGAAGGGATGCGGCGGCTGGGTTGGCGGCAACGGCCTACCGCCCTGGCCGATTTACAGGCAGCGGCAGCGGTCGGACAAATGGGTCTGGTGCAGGCCTGGGAATCCGCATTTGAACGCCACGGCATTCAAACCGCACAGGTTCTGTTGACCCATGAGGACGCCTCGGATCGGCAACGCTACCTCAATATCCGCAACACCCTGCGCACGTTGCTGCGGTTGGGCGTAGTGCCGGTCATCAATGAAAACGACACGGTGGCCTTCGAGGAAATCCGTTTCGGCGACAATGACACGCTGGGCGCGCTGGTGGCGAATCTGGTGGAGGCGGAACTGTACGTCATTCTGACCGACCAGCAGGGTTTATACGATAAGAATCCCCGTGAGTTCCCGGACGCCCGGTTAATCAGTGAAGGCCGGGCCGGCGATGCGACATTGGAAACCATGGTGGGCGGCGGGGCCGGTACCTTCGGCAGCGGCGGGATGATGACCAAGCTGCATGCAGCGACCCGGGCCGCCCGTTCCGGGGCGTTTACCCTGCTGGCCTGGGGGCGGGAACCGGAGGTGTTGCGCCGGGTCGCGACCGGCGAGGCCCTGGGTACGCTGTTGCGGCCCAGTCAAAGTCCCATGGCGGCCCGCAAGCAGTGGCTGGCGGTGCAACTTCAGGTGCGAGGGCGATTACATCTTGACGCGGGCGCAGTGCGGGCGCTACGGACGGCGGGTAAAAGTTTGTTGCCGGTCGGGGTCACGGCGATTGAAGGCAAGTTCGCCCGGGGCGATCTGGCGGCCTGTCTCGATCCGAATGGCATTGAAGTGGCGCGGGGTCTGGTCAATTGCGATACCGAGCGGGCGTTGCGGCTGATCGGCAAAACGACGCGCCAGATTGAAGAACTGCTGGGGCCAGTGGATGACCCGGAATTGATTCACCGCGACAATCTGGTGGTGATTTGACGGTAATGTGTTCACTCGCCAACTTTTCTGCCTGGGGATAGCGCCATAGGCTTTTTTAGCGGTTCTGGTGTATGCTGCGTTGCACTGCAACATTCGCTATCTCAACCATAGAACGGCCATGACTACTGCTATTCTTGTCGTCCCCACTGAACAACACGTCGGCTTGACCACGGTTGCCCTCGGTCTGGTTCACGCGCTCGACCGTCAAGGCATTCCGGTCGGTTTTTGCAAACCCATCAGCCAGCCCCATGCGTCGGATACCGGCCCGGAACGTTCCACCCGGCTGGCGCGCATCGTTACCCGCCTGAATCCGCCGGAACCCATTCCGGTCGCAGAAGCCGAACGCCTGCTGGGCCACGACCAGGAAAATGAACTCCTGGAAGAAATCATTACCCGCTATGAGCGGGCGGCGCAGAATGCCAATGTCGTGATCGTCGAGGGCCTGGTCGATACCGAGGAACAGCCCTATGGCACCCACCTGAACGCCAAAATGGCGCAAAGTCTCGATGCTAAAGTCATTATCGTCGCGGTGCCCGGCCACGATACCCCGCATCAGGTCGCCGATACGATTGAAGTCATTGCCCAGGCGTATGGCGGCATTCGTCATGAACGGATGCTCGGCTGCATTCTCAACCTGTTGGATGCGCCCATCGATCCTACCGGCCATATTCGCTTCGATTTCAGCCGAGCCGCGGATAACGGCCATTCCGACCACGAAGCGGAATTTCGCACCGAGTGTACCCGGCAATGGCCCGAAACCTTCAAGTTACTGGGCTGTATTCCCTGGCAGCGTGAGTTGAGCGCGCCACGGGTGCAGGACATCATGCAGATGATCGGTGCCCAAGTTCTCAATGAAGGCCACCTGCACCGGCGCGTCACCCATATCGCCCTGGGCGCTTCAACCCTGAGCAACGCCTGTCAGGATTTGCGGGCCGGCGCGATGGTGATTATCCCCGGCGACCGCGATGATCTGCTGCTGGCCATTTGCATGGCCGCCATGAGCGGTACGCAAGTCGCGGCGGTGCTGCTCACGGGTAGTCTGAAACCTGACCCACGGGTCTGGAAACTGTGCGGCCCGGCCCTCGATACCGGTTTGCCGGTGTTGACCCTGGCCTATAGCGCCTTGCAATCGGTGTTGTATCTCCCCTATCTGAATCTGGAAGTGCCGCTGGATGATCGCGACCGGATGTTGCAGGCGGTGGAAGCCGTTGCCGCGCATATCAACCTGGACTGGAAGGAACCGCTGCTGACGACCCTCGAAGAGCGACGACTCAGCCCGCCCGCGTTCCGGCACATGCTGGTCGAGCGCGCGCGCCGGGCGCACAAGCGCATCGTACTGCCCGAGGGCAATGAACCCCGCACCATCGAAGCGGCCATTATCTGCCACCAGCGCGGCCTGGCCCGTTGCGTACTGCTGGGCGACGCCGGGCGGATGCGTCGGTTATCGGCGCGGCGCGGGATGGCGATTCCGGCAGATATTGAGATCATCGATCCGACGCAAATCGATCAGCGCTATATCGACGCCATGGTGGAACTGCGTGGGCATAAGGGACTGAATGCCGGTCTGGCCGAGGAGCAGTTGCATGATGCGGTGGTGCTGGGCACCATGATGCTGTATCTGGGCGAAGTGGACGGCCTGGTGTCCGGCGCGGTGCATACCACCGCCAACACCATTCGCCCAGCGCTGCAACTGATTAAGACCGCGCCCGATGTCAAACTGGTGTCGTCGATCTTCTTTATGTGCTTGCCGGAGCAGGTGCTGGTCTACGGCGATTGTGCCATTAACATTGATCCGAATGCTGAGGAACTGGCGGACATCGCGATTCAAAGCGCCGATTCCGCCCAGGCGTTTGGCATTACCCCACGGGTCGCGATGTTGAGCTACAGCACTGGGGCCTCGGGCAGCGGCAGCGATGTGGAAAAGGTCAAGACCGCGACCCGCATCGCCCGCGAACGACGTCCCGATTTGCTGATCGACGGTCCGTTGCAATATGACGCGGCGACCATCAAGACTGTCGCGCAGAGCAAGGCCCCGGACAGTCAGGTCGCGGGACGGGCCACGGTGTTTATCTTCCCGGATTTGAATACCGGCAATACCACCTACAAGGCGGTGCAGCGCAGCGCTGATGTCATCAGCATCGGCCCGATGTTGCAGGGGATGCGTAAGCCGGTCAACGACCTGTCACGCGGGGCGCTGGTTGAGGACATCGTGTTCACCATTGCCCTGACCGCGATTCAGGCGGAACAGGCGGTAGAACGGGAACGCGGTCAGCGCTGAACCAATACTCTCTACCCTGATCCTCCCCGCAAGGTTTTGCCCCGCTCTTCCAATGAGATTTGAAACCCCCTTGCCCGCCAGTGGGTGAGGGGTGAATTCCTTTCCCTAAGTGCAGTTTTAAGGTTGGCTTAATATTGAGCGGGTTCAATACCGGTTATCGTCTCAGCCGGGACGCTTAATCCAACCTTGGAGTTCACCATGAACAAACTGCTCGCCGCAGCCGCAATGATCCTCGCCTTCTCCACAACCAGCGTTCTTGCCGGTCCTACCTGCAACGTACCGAAGGAAAAATGGATGAAGGAAGCCGATTTCAAGGCCAAAGTCGAAGCCCAGGGCTATCAGATCAAGACCTTCAAGGTTAGCAAGGGTCAATGTTACGAGATTTACGGCTTTGACAAGGCCGGTAAAAAGGTCGAAATCTACTTCGATCCGGCGACCGCCGCCGTGCTGGAAACCAAATAATTTCGGCGTCATTCAGCGCTTGGCGAGTCGAGTCGCTGATGGACTCGACTCGTACTTACGACGATGGTGACAATCCTTATGAATGAACTTCATTCTGCCGAAGCGGTGCGCGTCTGGGATCCTTTTGTCCGCATCTTTCACTGGAGTCTGGTGATTTGTGTACTGGTCAACTACTTCGTGATCGATGATGGCGAAACGATTCACCAATGGCTTGGTTATACCGCGAGTGCGTTGATCGTGGCACGCATTATTTGGGGCTTCGTGGGTTCCCAATATGCGCGATTTAGCGATTTCTTTCCAACGCCTACGCGACTCAGGCAACATGTACATAATCTGCTGACCCATCAACAGGATGATTACCCAGGACATAATCCGGTGGGCGCATTGATGATGTTTGCGCTGATGGCGCTCGTACTGGCGATGGGCGTCACCGGCTTCATGCAGACCCTGGATGCCTTCTGGGGTGAAGAGTGGCTACTGGAACTGCATGAGGTGCTGGCTTCCCTGTTAATTCTCGGTGCCGGGTTTCATGCGCTGGCGGCGATTATCATGAGCTATCTGGAACGCACGAATCTGATCAAGGCCATGTGGACCGGCGTCAAGGTTCGTTCCAGGCTGAAACCCTCTGGCTGATGAGCCAGACTGCGGATACTGATTCCCTTGTTATAATGGGCGCTGGTCAAGCGCCCATTTTTTATATTACGAATATGATATGAACGATTCACTGCGTAAAAATGAAGATCGTCATTTTCCATTAAAGCGTTACTATCTTATATATGGTGGTGTGGGTTCCCTATTATTTTATATTCTTCTTTTCATGCTTTTTATTAACGCAGAGCGGCAGGCTTTATATGATGAATACGCCCATAATGTTTCGGATAAGGCACGGAGTCTTTTTATGGGTATTGAACGTGATTTCCTGAAACCACATCAGATCAGCATTGATCAGATAGGACTTAATTCCCTAGGAGAAATTGCCGAGTTCCGCAAGGAAATTGCCTTGGCTGCTGTCGTATTTGATCTTAAAAAAGTCAAATTATTCAGAGTAGACGGCTTGACGCTTTATGACCATACGACCCCGGACAATGAGGGGCTTTTATACGCATCGCGCTATCAACCGGGTTTCATCGCGGCCGCCTACGGCGAAATTCATAGTGAGATTGAAGTCGAGAAAGACGGGCGGAGATTCATGGAAGCTTATCTGCCCATTCAGCAACCCGATACCGATAAAGTCATTGCGATACTCGAAATCTACGAAGATGTGTCGCGTTTTGACCGCCAGGTGCAAGCGGCCTTGCAACAGGCCATCGCTTTGCCAACGCTGGTCTTTCTCTGTTTCAACTTTGTCTTGTTCATGATTGTCGCCCGCGCTGACCGGATCATTGCTGATCACACCCATCTCCTGGTATCAATCCGCTGGAATATGGAAAAATATTTGTCGCAATCAGCAGTAACGGCGATTTATCAAGCGGTTTCCGAAAGCAAAGAACTGTTTCGCGGGGAACGACAACCCCTGGTCATTTTTTTCTCGGATATCCGAGGCTTTACGGCTTATTCGGAATCTACTGAACCAGAACAGGTTGTCGAGATTCTGAATGAAATTTTCGAGATTCAGGCCGATATTATCCACCAACAGGGTGGCGTCATTGATAAATTCGTTGGCGATGAAATTATGGCGATATTTACGGCAGGCCAGGAAGCTAATGCCGTTCGAGCCGCCATCAACATTCTCAAAGCGATTGACCAAAATCCAAACGTCAACCAGTCTGTCGGGATCGGCATTCATTCCGGAGAAGCCGTCGTCGGTTCGTTAGGGACGAAAACCCGACGGGACTATACGGCGATTGGCGATACGATCAATACCGGGGCGCGGCTTTGCGCGGCCTGTCCATCGGATAACTTGTTTATCAGCGATACAGTTTTCAAAAATCTTCCCTTGAACCTGCAAGCAAAATTTTCCTCCCATGATGCATTGAAATTGAAAGGCAAGGCAGAACTTTTCAGCGTTCATTTATTGAAGGGCTGACTACCGAAAAGATGAGTTGTGCTTTCTAATTTTACCGATTATTCCCGCTCGAAGACTTCTACCCGCGCTGGCGGCAAATTGCCCCACACGATCCGACTGAACAGCCGACGAAAATGGGGCAACAACCGGGCGTGAGTGCCGCGTAAATCATAGGTGTACTGGATCAACAGTCCGCCCGGTTCCAATAAAACTTCAAACTGGCGACTGATGGCGCGGGTGATCGAAGGATGCAGGGAGCGCAACGGCAGGCTGGACACAATGCTGCCGACCCGGCGCGGCCGATCATGACCCAGCAGATGTTCAAGCTGGGCCGCGTCGCCCTGAATGATGCGCAGTTGCGGAAAGCGCTGCCGCAGGTGATGCGCCAGGGTGGGCGAACGCTCAATGACCACCAGTTTCCAGGCAGGAACACCGCGCTTGAGCAGGGCGGCGGTTACTGCGCCGGTTCCCCCGCCCAGTTCCACCACCAATCCCTCTCGATCCAGGGGCACACGGGCGGCCATTCGGCTGGCCAATGCGGGCATACTGGGGCAGGCGGCACCCATGGCCCGTGGATTCGCCCAGATTTCTCGGGTAAAGAGCGCCAGTGAGGCAGCGGCGCCCGGACTTGCCAGCAGAACTTTCACAAGACGTTTCATACCCTGTCCAAATATTGAGACATCCAAAAACAGATTCCCACGCGGCAGGCGTGGGAACGGGAATCAGCAAAACTGCGCGGAAATCCGATGACGGCCGGAATGAAGATTCACTATCAACCAGCGCCGGGCGCTCAAGCCGTCGTGCGCAATTGTTCCTGCTCGGCTTCGAACAACACCGAGGCCATCTGGTGCAAGCCTTCTTCCTCAGCCAGTTCGGAAATCTCTTCCCATGAGGCTTTGCGGTCAATGGCCGCTGCAGTTCGGCTGCCGTCGGGCAAATCCTTGCGCGCCTCCTGAATGAAGGTTTCAGTGCCGGTCGCGGCGTCTTCGACGGCCTCCGGGCTAGTGCGCAAGGCTTCCTGCTCGGCCTCAAACAGCACCGAGGCAAATTTGTGAAAACCTTCAGCCTCGGCCAGTTCGGAAATCTCCTCCAAACCAGCGCCACGGTCAATGGCCGCTGCAGTTCGGCTGCTCCCGGGCAGATCGTCCCGAAATGACTGGAGCAGATGTTCGATATTCTTCATTATAAAATTCCTGAATAAGGGTTGGCAGGAACAGGTCAATCGGTCAATCGGTAAGTTTATTATGCTAGTAGCGAGAATCGCAATGTTCAGGCGTGATTTTGGCGACTTCAGCAGTTTTTGAAATGACGTCAAGTCAATCCCCGCTATCGATTTCGGAAATGCCCCTGTGCAGGTCGATTATCGTACTTCGATAGCAGGTTGGCTCCAGCTATTGATTCTGGTACACAGTGTCAGTGTAGAATCCGCCGCCCACCGCGCCCAGGGTCGCCATGGCATTCCTGATCGCCCACATGCCTGCACCGTTTTCCATGGCGGCCCCTGCCCCCATACCCATTCCTGCGCCGTTTTCCATGGCGGCACCCGCCGCCATACCCATCTCAGCGGCTGCCGTACTGCCGGTCACCCAGCAATACAGTGGCATGATGAAACCACTGGTCACCGCACTAGCGACTACTGCGCCACCGATGATCCCGGCAGTGACGATGAACACCCGGTTCATGTCAAAGGATGCGGCCGGCGCAGGTGTCACCGATACCGGAGCCGGAGCTGGAGCGGCTGACTGTGCCTGAGTGGCACCGAGGGGCGCGAGCATGAGCGCTGAGGCAATCAGCACAGCGCGAGAAAGCGATGATTTTTTCATGGGGACTCCGTCAATGTGGTGTTAAAGAGAAACGATCAACGCATTACCTGAAGGTGGCTGAGAGAGAGAGTCTACTGGATCTCGCAACAGTGGAAGCCGACTGAGGATGACCGAATCTGCCGCCAATAACCACGCCCCGGTATAAGGATTAGCATAGTACGTCATTCGGCGTTGAAAACCTGTCAAGGCGTAATTTCACATCGGCAATGCGGAAGTCGGCGTTCGAATCGGAAACCTGGGGTATTGACTACACCCGGCCCGGCTGAAACCGCCGCAACCGGTTGGCGTTGCTGACCACGGTAAACGAGGACAGCGCCATGGCCGCGCCGGCCAGCATCGGGTTCAACAGTAGTCCAGTCATGGGGTAAAGCACACCTGCCGCCAATGGAATGCCGAGTGTATTGTAAATGAAAGCGCCGAACAGATTCTGCCGGATATTGCTCACGGTGGCCCGCGATAACGCAATGGCGTCGGCGATGCCCTGCAGGGAGCCGCGCACCAGGGTAATACCGGCGCTTTCAATCGCGACATCGGTTCCCCCACCCATCGCCAATCCAACATCTGCTTGCGCCAGCGCCGGGGCGTCGTTAATGCCATCGCCGACCATGCCGACGATTTCGCCTTGGGCCTGTAGTTGAACGATAACGGCGGCTTTGTCGGTCGGCAGCACTTCCGCATGAAGCTCCGTAATGCCGACCTGGGCAGCAATGGCCTGGGCGGTCGCCGCATGATCGCCGGTCAGCAGCACTACTCTTAAACCCAGATCCCGCAACCGGCGAATCGCGGCCACGGAATCCGGCTTGATCGGATCAGCGACGGCAAGGAGACCGGCGGGTTGACCGTCCACCGCCACGAAAATCGGGGTCTGTCCCGTCGCGGCGAGTCGTTCCGCTTCAGCCTGGAGCGGTGCAACGTCGATGCCCTGCCGCTCCAGCAACCGGCGATTGCCGACCAGCAGCGCCTGGCCGTTCACTAACCCGCTGGCACCCTGTCCGGCAATCGCTTCAAACCGTTCTACCGTGGGCAAGGTCAAGCCGCGTTCGCGGGCGGCGTCCAGAATCGCCTGAGCCAGTGGATGTTCGGAACCGGCTTCCAACCCGGCGGCCTGCTGGAAAATTTCATTCTCACTGAAACCGGGCCGGGCCATGATTCCGGTGACGGTAGGACGTCCGGTCGTGACGGTGCCAGTCTTGTCCAGGACGACTGTGGTCAGTTGCCCCACCCGTTGCAGCGCCTCGCCATCGCGGATCAGGATGCCGTATTCAGCGGCCTTGCCGACCCCGACCATGATCGAGATCGGCGTAGCCAGCCCCAGCGCACAGGGACAGGCGATAATCAGCACGGTCAGGGTCGTGACCAGCATAAAGCCGATGCGGGGTTCGGGGCCAAAATTGAACCAGGCCAGCGCGGTGAGGACGGCCACGATCAGCACAGCAGGGACGAAGACCGAAGCGACCTGATCGGCCAGACGGCCAATGGGTGGTTTACTGTTTTGCGCTTGACGGACGCTGGCGATGATTTGCGCCAGCATCGTATCGGCCCCAACCCGGGTGGCCCGGAAGACCACGCTGCCGGTCTTGTTCAACGAGCCGCCGGTGACGGGATCGCCGGTCTGTTTAGCGACGGGCAGGGGTTCCCCGGTCAACATGGATTCGTCAATGGTCGAATGGCCGCTGACGATCTCGCCGTCTACGGGGATTTTCTCGCCGGGCCGCACCCGGATCAGCGCCCCGACCTGGAGGGTTTCAATCGGCACATCGCGCTCCTGATCGCCGTCCACGATCCGGGCGGTTTTCGGTTGCAGACCGAGCAGGCGGGAAATCGCGGCAGAGGCTTTGCCTCGCGCCCGGCTTTCCAGAGCCGAACCGAGGTTGATCAGGGCGATGATGGTGACGGCCGCTTCGAAATAGGCGTGTTGCGCCAGGCTGGGGACGCTGGCCGGCCACAGGGCGACCAGCATCGAGTAAATCCAGGCCGCGCCAGTGCCCAGGGCAATCAGGGTGTCCATATTAGCGTTGTGGTGCTGGAATTGCCGCCAGGCACCGGTGAAGAAGTGGCCCCCGCTGTAGATCATGGTGGCCAGGGTGAGCAGTCCGATCACGATCCAGAAGCCTTGACCCGTCGCCAGCGTCGGCAGCCAGCCAGCCATTTCTGCGATCATCAAGGGTGCGGCCAGCGCCCCGGCGACTAGGGTGTTACGGACCAGCCGTCGATAGTGGGCCTGTTCCGCCGCATCGCGTTCGGCTTCGGCAGCGGCGTTACGCAATTCCGCAGCATCATAGCCCGCCTGTTGCACGGCTTGAATCAGGGGTTCGGTCGCGACCGCGCCGCTGACCTGAGCGGTGCGTTCTGCGAAATTGACGTGGGCTTCGACCACGCCCGGCACGCTGCGCAGGGCGGTTTCTACCGCTGCGACACAACCGGCGCAGCTCATGCCGGAGATAGCCAGTCGCCGGGAGGAAGAGGGCAATGCCGCCATGATGATGACTCTCTTGCTGCGTTGACGGTAGTTTGGACCGTTTCGGGCCAAAAAGTGGTTTATTCTCAATAACTTTTATTATTATCTCGTAGAACCGATTCGATAGTAGCCATTGATTGCTCCTCAAATCAGGTTATAAGCTTTTTCATTAGGATATGCTAAAATGGCAGCATAAAAATTTACAGGAAGAAAAACATCAACTTTAGCCGGTGATTATTTACTTTTAACGTAAGTAGAACATGAAACGATTAACAGGATTTGGAAAACTCATGAATCCCATTGAATCAGAATTATATTCAGATAGCTTTCTTGACGAAAATATTAAATATAATTTTTCTAATTATCATTTAAAAGAAGATCCGTCTGCAATTTTTTTAACAGGTTCGACAGGATTTTTGGGCATTCATTTGTTAGCTGAGCTTTTAACTTGTTCAAAAGCATCAATTTATTGCCTGGTTCGTGGCGCAGATGCAGATGCTGGTCGGCGCAGGATTGTAGAGAAAATGCAACAAAGCCGTCTTTGGAAAGACAATTATTATCAGCGTATTATCCCGGTCATTGGCGATTTGGAACAAGACATGCTAGGGCTTTCTGAAGAGCAGTTTCGTGGCTTGGCGGAACAGGTAGATGTTATCTATCATAATGGAGCATTCGTAAATTCTCTGTACCCCTATTCCAGATTGAGGGCGTCTAATGTTGCAGGCACACGAGAGATTCTCCGGTTATCGGGTCTATATAACACAAAGCCAGTACATTATATTTCTACTCTGTCAGTATTTAGTGGAAATAATTTTCAGACTAACCAAACCGTGTTTTTAGAAGAAGACTTTCCTCGTTGTCCAACGAAAAACTCAGGTTATGTGCAAACTAAATGGGTTTCGGAACAAATGGTACAAAATGCACAAAATCGAGGTTTACCGGCTTCTATTTATCGTATAGGAAGGATATTTGGGAATAGCCAGTCGAGATTAATGGCTAACTATTCCAGTGATTCATTTTGCATTTTTTTAAAAGCGTGTGTGCTTGCTAAAAAATTCCCTTCTAATAGAGATAAAATATATCTTACGCCTGTCGATTTTGTTAGTCGATCTGTTGCATTTATTTCACGTCATCCTGATTTATATGGAAAGGTATTTCATATCTATAACTCAAGGCCGACCCTATGGTTGAATATATTTGATGTGATTCAAAGCTTGGGTTATCCAATGGAAAGTATTTTACGTTATGACTGGAATAAAGAAGTAATTAGCATAGCGTCCACACTTGAACAAACAAATCCGGTTGAATGTATGCAGCTTTCACTGGCTGCAGCATCTCTGACCGGTGCTCCTGACGCCAAAATAAGAATAGATGATCGTCATGCGTCTGCTGCTCTAAGTCGAGGAGGAATTTCATGCCCTCTGGTGGATAATGATTTTTTACGACGGCACATTTATTATTTACAAGAAAATCAGTTTCTTCCCGCTCCGTCACGCTGTCCCTCATCCTCGAATGTTGTGGCCTACTGGCGCTGGATAGCGAGCCATGGAAGGTGAGGTTAGCCACAGGTTAAGGTGGCAAAAATTTTTCCAAAGCCGATGCATCAACTTGATCCATGCCCCCAACTTGCTTGACAGGCGAATGCTGCTGCGGTTCAGGGCGCTCACGCCATGCCCCGGCATCTCTGGACTTCCGATAAACCCGGATTTGGAAGGGCAGGGTAGAATGTGGCTTTTGCTTCAAAATGTGCAGCCCTGCCCTGACGACAGGTTGATCGACTACGATTGACTGCGATGAGGTGTAGTGATCAAGGCTATCAGCGATTGATCTTTTAATGGCGCTCCCTAGGGGTTTCGAACCCCTGTTCCCGCCGTGAGAGGGCGGTGTCCTGGGCCACTAGACGAAGGGAGCGTGAGATGTGGCGTCTTGAGCGGAAAGTTGTATTATACGCACGCTTTAGGATCATACAAGAGTTCAAAAATATTCCTTGGAAGCTCAACCCCCCTCACTGACCGTTATCCCCCGCCCCCAGCACGCTATTTCGCGGGCCAGTATCAGCCCTAACGCGGTCTCCGTCCTTTACCATTTGCACCGCGCCGGTTATCGCGCTTGCCTGGTCGGCGGCGGCGTTCGGGATTTGCTCCTTGGCCGTGAACCCAAGGACTTTGATGTCGTCACGGATGCCAAGCCTGAGCAAATCTACCATTTGTTCCGCAACGCCCGCCTGATTGGCCGACGTTTCCGGCTGGCGCATGTCCGGTTTGGCCAGGAGATCGTTGAAGTCGCGACGTTCCGCGCTTGTAGCGATGTGGACAATGAAGACGACGGCATCGAGCGAGCCGCCAATGGCCGTATTCTCAGCGACAACGTTTATGGCACTATCGAAGAAGACGCCTGGCGGCGGGATTTCACCATCAACGCGCTGTATTACGACATCGCCAATTTCGCGGTGCTCGATTATGTGGGCGGTATTGCCGACCTTGAAGCCGGACTGATCCGGCTGATTGGCGATCCGGCGCAGCGCTACCACGAAGATCCGGTGCGGATGCTGCGGGCCGTGCGGTTCGCCGCCAAACTGGGCTTGCGCATCGACCCGGCGACCGAAGCGCCATTGCACCATCTCGGCCACTTGTTAGCCCAGATTCCCCCGGCCCGCCTGTCCGATGAAGTCCTCAAGCTGTTCATGGGCGGCAGCGCCCTCCAGACCTTTGAACTGCTGCGCCATTACCGACTGTTCGGCTGGCTGTTCCCGGCGACTGAGCGCTGTCTGAGCCGTCAGCAGCAGCATTACCCGAAAACCCTGCTGGTGCGCGCCCTGGGCGACATCGACCGCCGTATCGCCGACAATTTGCCGGTTAATCCGGCTTTTCTGTTCGCCGCTTTGATGTGGGAGCCGCTCCGTGAGCAGCAACATCATCGGCAAGAACAGGGCTTGCCGGACCATGAAGCGCTGCAGGAAGCGATTGACGACGTGGTTCAAGCGCAGATTCCCCATGTCGCATTACCGCGCCGCTGCAATACCATGCGGGAAATCTGGGAAATGCAGCCACGGTTGACGCAGATCACTGGCAAGCGACCATTGCGCTTGATCACGCATCCCCGCTTCCGGGCAGCCTATGATTTTCTGGTCTTGCGCGCTGAAACTGACGAAGCGGCGGCGGAACTGTCCGAGTGGTGGACCCGATTTTTGCGGCTGGACGAAGCGGGGCGGGTCGCGATGACCCAGCCCCCCAAGGGCAAGGGCAAGAAAAGCAAGCCGCGTCGCCGGCGCAAACCCCGATCAGCCAGCCCGGATGACGTCCGGCCCACTCCCGACGCCTGAACCGGCAACGGGTTCCATGCATCCTGTCCGGGCCTACATCGGCATGGGCAGTAATTTGCAGAACCCGGTGGCCCAGGTTCGGCAGGCGTTTCAAGCGCTGGCTGGCCTGCCCGCCAGTCGGTTCATCGCCTGTTCGCCGCTCTATCGCACCGCTCCGGTGAGTGGACCGCCTGATCAACCGGATTATGTGAACGCCGTCGCCGCCCTGGATACCGCGCTGTCCCCGGATGAACTGCTGACGGCGCTGCAGCGGATTGAAACCAGTCAGGGACGGGTGCGCACGGTGCGCTGGGGGCCGCGCACACTGGATCTGGATCTGTTGCTCTACGATGCCCTGCAGCGCGATGATTCCCGATTGACCTTGCCGCATCCCCGCCTGCATGAACGGGCGTTCGTCCTTTATCCGCTGTACGATATTGCCCCGGATTTAACCATTCCCGGACGGGGACCGCTGATTGAATTACGCAAAAACTGCCCGCCGTTGTCCCTGATCCGTCTGGACAGCCCGAATTAACCGGTTACGATTAACCGAGTCATCAAACCTTCATTCATCCTGTGAACCCGCCGTCGCCGCTTGAACTCGTGTTGGCACCGGCTCCACTCAGAGTAGGCCATGTACCAGGAACTCTCGACCCGCAAACCGATCACGCTCACCACCCTGGCGAAAATGAAACGCAACCGGGAGAAATTCACCGTACTGACCGCCTATGACGCCAGTTTCGCGGCGCTGTTCGAAGCGGCTGGCGTGGAGGTCATTCTAGTTGGCGATTCTTTGGGCATGGTCGTCCAGGGCCAGTCCACCACGGTGCCCGTCACCATGAACGACATGATTTACCACACGCGACTGGTAGCACGAGGTTGCCAGACGGCCCTACTAATGGCTGATATGCCGTTCGCCAGCTACGCGACCGTTGAACAGGGCGTCCGCAACGCCGCCCGGTTGATGCAGGAAGGCGGCGCACAGATAGTCAAACTGGAAGGCGGTAGCGCTCTGGCCGAGACGGTGCGCCAACTCAGTCGTAATGGTATTCCGGTGTGTGCCCATCTGGGGTTGCTGCCGCAATCGGTGCATAAACTGGGCGGCTACAAGGTGCAGGGCCGGGAAGAGGCTGCCGCCCAACAGATCATCGATGAAGCGCTGGTTTTGCAGGAAGCCGGGGCGGATGTGGCGCTGGTGGAATGCATCCCGGCGGAACTGACGGCGCGGTTGACCGAGGCGCTGGATATTCCCTTGATCGGGATTGGTGCCGGGCCGAACTGCGACGCGCAGGTGCTGGTGTGCTACGACATGCTGAACATTACTCGGGGACGTCGGCCCAAATTCTCCAAAAATTTCCTGGCCGGCTGCGATAGCCTGCAAGCCGCCGTGGAAGCGTATGTCCGGGCGGTTAAAAGCGGCGAGTTTCCCGGCCCTGAACATTGCATCGCCTGAACGCCGAACCTCCCTCACCCCCAACCCCTTTCCCGCTTGCGGGCGAGGGGAGTTTAAGGAAATTCTCTTATGCAAACTGTCCACACGATTGCTGAATTACGCGCCCAAGTCATCGCCTGGAAGCGGGCGGGGGAACGGGTCGCTTTGGTGCCGACCATGGGGAATCTGCATCCGGGGCACATTCGCCTGGCGGAACGAGCGCGGGAATGGGCGTCGCGGGTCGTGGCCAGCATTTTCGTGAACCCGATGCAGTTCGGCCCCAATGAAGATTTCGCCGCCTATCCGCGCACCTTGCCGGAAGATTCCCGCCAATTGGCCGCTGCCGGGCTGGATTTGCTCTTCGCGCCGGGTGTTGCCGAGGTTTATCCGCGCCCGCTGGAGGCGATGACGCAAGTCATCGTGCCCACCCTGCCCGCCGTGCTGTGCGGGGCCAGTCGACCGACCCATTTCCTCGGCGTGACTACGGTGGTGACCAAGTTATTCAATATGGTCCAGCCGGATGTGGCGCTATTCGGTGAGAAGGACTGGCAGCAACTGGTCATTATTCGCCGGATGGCGACGGATCTGGATATGCCCATCGAGATTGTCGGCATCCCGACGGTGCGAGAAGCGGATGGGCTGGCGATGAGTTCCCGCAATGGCTATCTCACCGCCGAACAACGGGCCATCGCGCCGACGCTGTACGCGGTTTTACAGGCCACTGCCGAACGGTGGCGGGCTGGTGAATGCGATTATGCGGTTCTCGAAGAGCAAGCCAAGACACGGTTGGCGGCGGCGGGATTCCATCCGGATTATCTGGAAATCCGGCGAGCGGATGATTTGCAACGTCCGCTGCTGGAAGATATTGCCAGTCCTTTACGGATTTTCGCCGCCGCCTGGCTCGGGCGGGCGCGGCTGATTGACAATCTGGCGATTGGAATCTAATGAATAATAATTATCCGTAGATAACGCAGATGAACGCAGATAAAACGGATAAAAAAGGAAATTTCTGATGCACAAACTCACTGCCCACGACCCCGAAACCCATTCCGCCGACCTGATCGCTGACAACCTTCAGCAACTCAAGGCGCTGTTCCCGGAAGCGTTTACCGAAGGCAAGATTGATTTCGAGGTGTTGAAGCAACTATTGGGCGGGGCGGTGGAGGAACGCGAGGAGAAATACGGCCTGAATTGGCATGGCAAGCGCCGCGCCCGGCAACTGGCATTGACGCCTTCGACCGGGACGTTGCGCCCTTGCCCGGAGGACAGCGTGGATTGGGACACGACCCGGAATCTGATGATCGAGGGCGATAATCTGGAAGTGTTGAAGCTGCTGCAAAAGAGTTATACCGGGAAGGTGAAGCTCATTTATATCGATCCGCCTTACAACACCGGCAAGGATTTTGTGTACCCGGATGATTACCGGGACAATATCAGGAATTATCTGGAACTAACCGGGCAAGTTGAAGGCGGCAGGAAAATCAGCAGTAATACCGACACCAGCGGGCGGTTTCATACCGATTGGCTGAATATGATGTATCCACGGTTAAAACTAGCAAGAAATTTGTTAAAGGATGATGGGGTAATTTTTATCAGTATTGATGACAATGAAATGGCTGCTTTACGCAAAATTTGTGACGATGTTTTTGGTGAGGAAAACTTTGTCGGTATGTTTGTATGGCGTCGCCGGGCATCTTCTGCACTTGCGGAACGGCTGGTATCGACCGACCATGAATACGTGCTCGCATTCCAAAGAACGAGTTTTACCTCGCTTGGGGTGCCAAAGGATTTTGCGAATTACTCCAATCCAGATAATGACCCAAGGGGTGAGTGGGTAACTGGGGATTTAACAGTCGGCATGAACAAGGAACTGCGCCCAAATCAGTTCTATGAGCTTGTAAGTCCCAAAACAGGGAAGTCATACCCGGCAAACCCCAATCGCGTGTGGGCATATATTCGTGAAAGCATGTACAAACTCATCGATGAAGGAAGAATTATATTCCCCGATGATACTTCTCGTCGCCCAATGCTGAAACGATTTAAGAACGAGCTTAAGTCAGATGTTAATCCTGTTTCAACATGGGTAACGGATGTTGGATTAAATACGGAATCCACAAAAGAACTGCAAGACCTATTTGGTCAGAGTCCTTTTGATTATTCAAAGCCTAGTTCTCTTTTGCAGCATTTGTTGAAGTCATCAGTAGACAGGGATGCTCTCGTACTTGATTTTTTTGCCGGATCGGGAACAACGGCACACGCTGTAATGAGCTTAAACGCCGCAGATAATGGAAAACGACGGTTTATCGCAGTTCAGCTTCCTGAACCAACTGATCTAAAAGAATACCCTACCATCGCTGATATAACCAAAGAACGCTTGCGCCGTGCTGCCAAGAAAATTAAGGATGAAAACCCACTCTTTTCCGGTGATCTCGGCTTCCGCGTCTTCAAACTCGACTCCTCCAACATCCGCGCCTGGGAACCTGATCGCGACCACCTCGCGCAATCGCTGCTGGACGCCACTGACCATCTGAAAGCCGACCGCAGCGAACAGGACATCCTGTTTGAATTGCTGCTCAAGCTCGGCCTCGACCTCACTATTCCCATTGAGCAAAAGACCATCGCCGGTAAGACCGTTCACAGCATCGGCGCGGACGTGTTGCTGGTCTGTCTGGCCCCGCAGATTGCCGCCGTTGAAGTGGAACCGCTGGCCCTGGGGCTGGTGGACTGGCATAAGGAACACGCCCCTGTCGGCGATTCTCAACTCGTGTTCCGCGACAGCGCCTTTGCCGATGATGTCGCCAAGACCAACCTTACCGCCATTCTCCAGCAGCACGGGCTGGATAACGTGCGTAGCCTGTGAGGAAGCGGCTATGAGCAAGGATTTGACCCGTTACGATACACTGTGTTGTAAGCTATTAAACAAGTTAAAAATAATCAACGCTATTTCTGGGCAAATGACCTGAAGAGGAATCCGCAGATGACGCCGATGAACACAGATAATTTTCAAGAAGATACTCAGCACAAATTTACATCGTTTGTTGACCAGAATGATCCGCAGACCTACGCAATCATCGGCGCGGCTATGGAGGTACACCGCGAACTCGGACATGGCTTTCTCGAAGCGGTTTACCAGCAAGCCTTGTCATTAGAGTTCACTCAGCGTGGTATCCCTCACAAAAGAGAACATCCGATCCCGGTTTTCTATAAAAGCAACGCACTGAGTACGCCTTACCGTGTTGATTTCCTCTGCTATAACGCCATCCTTGTCGAACTCAAAGCACTATCGATGATTGGTGGAAATGAGGAAGCGCAAGTCATCCACTACCTTAAAGCGACAGGCTTGCAAAAGGCATTACTTCTAAACTTTGGCTCATCACGCCTTCAATACAAACGCCTTATCCTTTCTCAATCCTATCTGCGAAAATCTGCGGCATCTGCGGACAACAATCATCATGAAACTCCACTTTGAACCGAATCTTGATTACCAGCACAAGGCTATCAAATCTGTCTGCGATCTATTCAAGGGTCAGGAAATTTGCCGCTCCGAATTTACTGTCACACATAGCGATCCCGACGCGCAACAAACCCTGACTTTCGCGCAAAGCGACCTGGGTATTGGTAATCGCCTGCAACTGCTCGACGATGAACTTCACACCAACCTTAAAAACATTCAACTTCACAACGGCCTCAAACCCTCCGGCTCACTGGCTTCCGGCGATTTCACCGTCGAAATGGAAACCGGCACCGGCAAAACCTACGTCTACCTGCGCACGATCTTTGAACTCCATAAAGGCTATGGCTTCACCAAGTTTGTCATTGTCGTGCCCTCGGTCGCGATCAAGGAAGGCGTCTACAAAACCCTGCAAATCACGGAAGACCACTTCCGGCTCCTCTACACCAATACCCCTTTCGAGTTCTTCCTCTACGACTCCGCCAAGCTCGGCCAGGTGCGCAACTTCGCCACCAGCCCGCACATTCAAATCATGGTGGTCACGGTCGGGGCGATCAACAAAAAAGACGTGAATAATCTCTACAAGGACACGGAGAAAACGGGTGGTGAGAAACCGATTGATCTGATCCGGGCCACGCAACCCATCGTCATTGTGGACGAACCGCAAAGCGTCGATGGCGGCTTGGAAGGACGCGGCAAGGAAGCCCTCAGGGCGATGAATCCACTCTGCACCTTGCGCTACTCCGCAACCCATGCCGACAAACACCACATGCTTTATCGGCTCGATGCGGTGGACGCCTACGAACGCAAGCTGGTCAAGCAGATTGAAGTCGCTTCTTTGGACGTGCAAGGTGGCCATAACAAAGCGTATGTGAAACTGCTGGCGACACAGAATCAGCGTGGAACGATTACCGCGAAGGTCGAACTGGATGTGCAGCGCGGCTCCAGTATTCACCGCCAAACCCTGATCGTGCAGGACGGCGATGATCTGGAACAGACTACCGGACGCGCCCTGTATGCCCATTGCCGGATCGGCGAAATTCGCTGCGCCAAGGGCCAGGAACTGATCGAGGTGAAAATCCCCGGCGGCGAACACTGGCTGGCTATCGGTCAGGCCATCGGCGACGTGGACAGTGATGCGCACAAACGGCTGATGATCCGCCGCACGATCAAGGAGCATCTGGACAAGGAACTGCGCTTGCGCCCGCAAGGGATCAAGGTGCTGTCCCTGTTTTTCATCGACACCGTGGCGCATTACCGCCAATACGACGCCAGCGGTCAGCCGCAGAAAGGCAAATACGCGCTGATGTTCGAGGAGGAATATCGGCGCTGGGCGAACCATCCAGATTATCAGAGCCTGTTCAAAGAGATTGACCTGGATACCGCCGTCGCCGATGTTCACGACGGCTACTTCTCCATCGACAAGAAAGGAGCCTGGGCGGATACCGCCGAGAACAATCAGGGGAACCGCGATAACGCCGAACGCGCTTACAGCCTGATTATGAAGGACAAGGAGAAGTTGCTCAGTTTCGACACCCCACTGAAATTCATCTTCTCTCACTCGGCCTTGCGTGAAGGTTGGGACAACCCCAACGTCTTCCAGATTTGCGCCCTGCGCGACATCGGCAGCGAACGCGAACGCCGCCAGACCCTCGGACGGGGCCTGCGCCTGTGTGTGAACCAACAGGGCGAACGGTTGCGCGGATTCGACATCAACACCCTGACCGTCATTGCGATGGAAAGCTACCAACAGTTCGCCGAGAACCTTCAGAAAGAGATTGAGGCCGACACCGGCATTCGCTTCGGCATCGTCGAGAAACATCAATTCGCCGCCATTCCCATCATGGATGCGACCGGACGCACAACGGCATTGGGCGTGGCTGAATCTGAAATCCTCTGGAACCATCTCCAGAAAGCGGGCTATGTGGACGCCAAAGGCAAAGTACAGGATTCGCTACGGCGGGCGCTCAAGGACGGGACGTTGCAATTACCGGAACCGTTCCAGATCCACATTCCCCAAGTGCAAGCCATTTTGCACAAGCTCGCGGGCAAACTCGACATCAAGAACGCCAACGAACGACAGCCAATCAAGACCCGGCAGGCGATTTTGCACAGTCCTGAATTCAAGGCGCTGTGGGATCGCATCAAGCACCGGACGACCTACCGGGTGCAGTTCGATAATGAAAAACTGCTGGCCGATTGCGCCCAAGCCCTCCGGGAGAGTCCACCGATCAGCAAGACCCGCGTCACTATCCGCAAAGCTGATCTGACCATCGGGCGGGGCGGAGTCAGTGCCGCCGAGACAGCAACGACTTTAGGCATCACCCTGGATGAACGCGACATCGTACTGCCTGATCTGTTGACGGACTTGCAGGACAAGACCCAACTCACGCGCCGCAGCCTGGTGCGTATCCTGAACGACAGCCGCCGCCTGGACGACTTTAGCCGTAACCCACAGCAATTTATCGAACTCGCCACCGAAGCGATCAACCGCAGTAAACGGCTGGCCCTGGTGGATGGCATCAAGTATCAGCGCCTCGGCGACGAATGCTATTACGCCCAGGAATTCTTTAAGCAAGAGGAATTAACTGGCTACCTGAAAAACATGTTAGCGGTTGAAAAATCAGTTTATGAACACGTCGTTTACGATTCAGCCGGCGTCGAGCGTACTTTTGCTGAACAATTAGAGAAGAACGAATCCGTCAAGGTGTATGCCAAACTCCCTGGCTGGTTCAAAGTTCCGACGCCCTTGGGCAGTTATAACCCTGATTGGGCGGTACTGATCCAGAAGGACGACGTGGAACGGCTTTACTTCGTGGTGGAGACTAAAGACAGTCTGTTTACCGATGATTTACGCGATAAGGAAAGCGCCAAGATCGAGTGCGGTAAAGCACATTTCGCGGCGCTACAAGTGGATGCTACATCGGCTCAATATATTGTTGCCAGGACGATTAATGATTTGATATTAAATTGTGACGATTTTCGTTCAGATACTATCTATTAACTGAATTTTAAAGTATTTTTATAATTTTATGGAGTCCGACGCATTGACTATTAAAATTGCGACCTGGAACATTAATTCGTTGAAAGTGCGCCTGCCGCAGGTGCTGACGTGGCTGGATCAACAGCAACCCGACATTCTGGCCTTGCAGGAAACCAAACTCCCCGATCCGGATTTTCCCGTGCTGGACTTCGCTAACATAGGCTATCAATCCCGATTCGCTGGGCAGAAAACCTACAACGGCGTTGCAATTCTCAGCCGACAGCCTGTCAGCGACATGGTGACCGATCTGCCCGGCATGGACGACCCGCAACGGCGGGTGCTGGGCGCGACCATCGGCGACATGCGAGTGCTCAATCTCTACATTCCCAATGGTCAGGCGGTCGGCTCCGACAAATACGCCTATAAACTGGCCTGGCTGGAGCGACTCATCGCCTGGGTGGAAACCGAGCTGGCCCGGTATCCTCAACTGGTCATCCTGGGCGATTTCAACATTGCCCCGGAAGACCGGGATGTGCATGATCCAGCGGCCTGGGCCGGGCAAGTGCTGTGTAGCGAACCCGAACGGACGGCGTTTCAGCGCTTGTTGAACCTGGGACTGCACGACGCCTTCCGCCGATTCCCGCAAGAAGAACGCAGTTTCAGTTGGTGGGACTATCGCGCCGCCGCCTTCCGCCGTAATCTGGGGATGCGCATCGACCATATTTTAGTCAGTCCCGCCTTGGCGACAACCTGTACTGCGTGCTGGATTGACACCGCTCCGCGTCGGCTGGAGCGTCCCTCTGATCACGCGCCCGTCGTTGCTGAATTCAACCTTACCTCTGCCCCCTGAGTCCCAACCATGAACCACCCTCCGCGCAATATTCTGGTCACCGGCGGCGCCGGTTTCATTGGCTGCAACTTTGTCCGCCATCTACTGGCTACCGATCCCGAAGTCCGCATCATCACCCTTGACCTGCTGACTTACGCCGGGTCGCTGGACAACCTGCGCGACCTGCCCGATGCTGCCCGGCATGGCTTCGTCCAAGGCGATATTTGCGACCGGGCGCTGGTTGACCGCCTGCTGCGCGAACATCAAATTGACACCATCGCCCACTTCGCCGCTGAAAGTCATGTGGATCGTTCCATCACCGGACCAGCAGCGTTTGTGCAGACTAATCTGGTCGGGACGTTCACCCTGCTGGAAGCGGCGCGGCAGTTCTGGCTCATCGAGCAAGCCTCACAACCTGCACACACAACTCCGCGTTTTCATCATATTAGTAGCGTAACCGGCGATACCCCTATTTTAGTGAGGAATCGTAAAACCGGCGCGGCGACTTTCCAGCCTATTGCTGATCTGGATGGAAAAAATCTGACTGACCTTGATATTTTAACTCTGTCTGATGATTACCAAGTCAATTTTCACCCCATCAGACACTTCATTAAACACCCGGTAAACCAAGTCTACGAAATTAAATACAACGGCGGCGGTAAAATTCGCGCCACTGAATCGCACTCGGTTTTCGTTTTCACTGATCAAGGCATCATTGCTAAACCATCCAGTGAACTGGAAGTGGGCGATCAATTGGTAACATTTGTTGGTGATGGCGCTTTCATGCGTCAACCCCATACTTTTAATCTCAGTGAAAAACTGGATGGATACTATTATGAAGGGCTGGATGATGGGTTAAGAAAGCGAAAAAAAATCATGCAAACAGTAGCCGACCAGCGATTTTCCTATACCCACCTGGCATCCCAACTCGCTGTGGATATGAATAGTGTTACTGCGTACCGCTTATTTGAAAGTCTGGCTGATGAAGGATTTCTCTCTAAAGAAAATGGACTGTATAGCGCTACCGAAAAAAACCTCCAAGAGGCCATGCTGCAGGCCAGGCAACAAGAGTGGCAACTGGTCAAGAATAAATTGCACATCCCTTATGACACGTTGACGGTCACTCCGATGTTGATGGAAGTCTTTGGTCTTTATCTCGCTGAAGGCCATGCCGCGCATACTCCCAAGGAGATGCAAAGACCTAACCGCAATATCACCTTCACGATTGGCCTTACTGAAACGCCACAGCTTGAATTATTACAGCGCTGCGCTCGTGAAATTTTGAAGATACATGCCTGGGTCGGTCAACGATCTTCCACTTACCAAATCACTTATTCATCGCGGTGGGTTCATGCTTTATTTTCTGAATTTGGATGTACTGCGGAAACCAAACAATTACCTGGATGGATCTGGTCTCAACCCAAGGAGCATATTCTGGCCTTTTTTAAAGGCTATGAAGGCGATGCCTCTATCAAAAATGATGGCCGACGTTACTATACAACGATCAGTCGGAAACTTGCTGAAAGTCTATTGTGGTTGGCACGCCTTAATGATTTAAATGGACTGATGAGTCAGCGCACGGTGCAACAGGTTGCCGGACAAATTCCGCCGGGCATTACCGTCACTCGGCAACGGGAATTTTATGATTTGCAAATTTCTGCTGAAAGTTATGGTAATAGCGATCACAGTCCGTGGCGTTCGCCGATGGCGCGCTGTTTACCGAGTTCCTTTATCAAGAACCGGTTGGGCGGTTTGTTCAATCGTGGTGTTCATCTCCATAGAAAACCGTTGGTGAGCAAAAAAAAGGTGCAATGCCTAGCGGATACTTTTGCATCAATACCTGCTGATTTTGCGGCATTGCTGAGTTCGCCCATCGGCGTTGCGAAGGTAAAGAGCATTGAGAAAATACCGGGAGTCACTATGGTTTACGATGTTTCCGTACCAGGAAATGAAAAATTCTTTGGTGGTAATGTTCCCTGCCTATTGCACAATACCGATGAGGTCTACGGCACGCTTCAACCCAATGACCCGCCGTTCACCGAAACCACCGCCTACGCGCCCAACTCGCCCTACTCTGCCTCCAAGGCCGGTTCTGATCACCTGGTGCGGGCCTATTTCCACACCTACGGTCTGCCGGTGGTCACCACCAACTGTTCCAATAACTACGGCCCGTTCCAGCATGGCGAGAAGTTTATCCCCACGGTCATTCGTTCCTGCCTGCTGCAAAAATCCATTCCGGTGTATGGCGATGGCACCAACATCCGGGACTGGCTTTATGTCGAAGATCATTGCCGGGGCATTGACGCGGTGATTCGCCGGGGACAACCGGGCGAAACCTACAATATTGGCGGTTGCAACGAATGGGCGAACCTCGACATTGCCCGACTGATCTGCCAGTTACTCGATGAACGCCGCCCGGAACACGCCCCGCATGAACGGCTGATTACCTTCGTCACCGACCGGCCCGGCCATGACTGGCGCTATGCGATTGCCGCTGACAAAATGGAACGGGAACTGGGCTGGCGGCCGCTGGAGACGTTCGAAACCGGCATCGCCAAGACCGTTGACTGGTATCTACAACGCCACGCTGCTGATCCCGCCTGGGTCGGTTAGTCGGCCAATGACCCATTAAGAATCTCGCTAGGGCTTTTACTAACGGTTGTTATTAATAACGCAATTCGTTAGTATTTTGCCATGATTAAAACCTTCGCTACCAAAGAGACGGCAGCCGTATTCGCACACGAACGGGTTCGTCGCTTTGGCGCAGACTGGTTGCAAACCGCACGGCGCAAACTGGCGCAGCTCAACCGGGTACTATCCGTTGAAGAGCTACGCATTCCACCCGGCAATCGTCTGGAAAAGCTCTCCGGCGACCACGAAGGTCAATGGAGTATCCGTATCAACGACCAGTGGCGAATTTGTTTTGAGTGGCGCGATAGCCACGCCTGGAATGTCGAAATCGTTGATTACCATTGAGGTGAATACCCGTGACCATTCGCATTGAAGACCTGGGCCAGATCGATTTTTCCGATGTCGCAGAAGGCAGTAAGCTGCCGCCAGTAGCCCCTGGCGAGATCCTGTTGGAAGACTTTCTGAAGCCACTGGGTTTAACCCAGTACCGGTTGGCCAAAGAGATAGGCGTACCGCAGCGCCGCATCGGCGAGATTGTCGCAGGCAAGCGGGCGATTACGATAGACACCGGATTACGCCTGGCGCACTTCTTCGGGATGAACGAAGGTTTCTGGATTGGCCTGCAAACGGACTACGATATGGCTATGGCAAAAAATACCCTGGCCGAGGTGCTGTCGCGGATTCATCGTTTCAAACCGGGATCAGGCCGCTCATCATCGACGCGAATAGCCTCTCGACAACCCTCCTGAACCGACGTGGTTCCCACTTTTAATCTTCAATGACCTGAGCACTCGCCCCAAAACCCAAATGATGACCCATCCCACCTTTCAGCACCTGCGCAGTCACCCCGTTCCCGCCCTGCGGCTGGAATTCCAGGAATATCGCCATATCGCGACCGGCGCCCGGCATCTCCATTTAGCGGCGGATGACCCGCATAACGCCTTTATGGTGGCCTTCCTGACCGTGCCACACGACTCCTCCGGCGTTGCGCACATTCTCGAACATACCTCATTGTGCGGCAGTCGGCGTTATCCGGTCCGCGATCCATTTTTCATGATGATTCGCCGGTCGCTGAACACCTTTATGAACGCCTTTACCAGCAGTGACTGGACCGCTTACCCGTTCGCCAGCCTGAATAAAAAGGATTTTAATAATCTGCTCGACGTTTATTTGGACGCCGCATTTTTCCCTGCGCTGGATGAATACGACTTCGCCCAGGAAGGCCACCGCCTGGAATTTGCCCAACCCGATGACCCGCATTCGGAACTGCTGTTCAAAGGCGTCGTGTTCAACGAGATGAAAGGCGCCTTGAGTTCGCCGGTGCAACGACTCGGGCACGAATTGCAAGAACGCCTGTTTCCCACGATTACTTACCATTACAACAGCGGCGGCGATCCCGCAGCGATTCCTGATCTCACCCACGCGCAACTTAAAGCCTTTCACGCCCGCCACTACCACCCGTCCAACGCCATTTTCCTCACCTACGGCGACATTCCCGCTGCTGAACATCAGGAACGTTTCGAGACGGGGGCTTTAAGCCAATTTCAGGCGCTGCCGCTCGATCTGGCGATTCCCGACGAACGCCGTTACCCCGAGCCGGTGACGGATCTTATTCACTATCCCCTCGATGGCGCTGAGGATTTGGCAGACCAGACCCATATTGTGCTGGGCTGGCTGCTAGGGCCGGTCACGGACTCGATGGCGACCTTGCGGGCGCGACTGTTGAGCGATGTGCTGCTGGATAACAGCAGTTCTCCACTGCGCCACGCCCTGGAAACGTCGGAACTCGGCACTTCGCCCTCACCGTTATGCGGTTTCGACACCGCCACCCGTGAAGCCACCTTTGTTTGCGGGCTGGAAGGCTCCAATCCCGAACACGCCGAAGCCGTTGAAGTGCTGATATTCGACATTCTGCGCCAGGTCGCCACCGAGGGCGCACCGCAGGACGCAATTGACGCCGCCCTGCATCAACTGGAATTAAGCGAGCGGGAAATTACTGGCGACGGCTTCCCCTACGGTCTGCGCCTGATTATGGAGGCAATGACCTCGGCGATTCATGGCGCTGACCCACTCTCCGCCCTGGACAGCGATCCGTTGCTCGAACAACTTCGCGCCGAAAGCCGCGATCCCGACTTTATCCCGCAACTGGTCCGGCAACTGCTGCTGGACAATCCCCACCGGGTGCGGTTGACCATGGTCCCGGATGCCGAACTCAGCGCGAAACAGGCCGCCGCGGAACGGGAACGCCTGGCGGCGATTCGCGCCACACTCACCGCCGCCGATCACACCCGATTGATGGAACAGGCGCGCATTCTTGCCGAACGTCAGCAGCGCCAGGATGATCCGGAACTCCTGCCCAAGGTCGGTCTGGACGACATACCGCCCGATTTGAAAATCGCCGAGGGCGTCAGCCGCCCGGTGAGCGACCTGCCGACCACTTGGTACGCCCAGGGCACTAACGGCATGGTCTATCTGCAAGTCATTCTCGATTTGCCGGCGCTGGAACCTGATGAACTGGATTTATTGCCGCTGTTTTGCGCCTGCCTGAGCGAAGTCGGCAGCGCCGGGCGGGATTACCGAACGACGCAAGCCCGGCAGGCGGCGGTCACTGGCGGACTCAGCGCTCGTGCCGTGGTGCGCGGCGGAATTGATGATGTGCGTCAGGTCAAGGGCGTCATGGTCGTCGCCGGCAAAGCGCTGGCTCGCAATCAGGCGGCGCTGTCCGACCTGCTATGGGAAACCCTGACCAGCGCCCGCTTTGACGAACAGCCCCGGTTGCGGGAACTGGTCGCGCAAATGCACGCGCATCGTGAAGAAGCCATCACCGATCATGGCCACCTGCTCGCGTTGGCCGCCGCCAGCGCCAGTCTGAGTCCGGTCTCCGCCCTCAACCATCGCTGGGAAGGCATGGAAGGATTGAAACAGCTCAAGGCGCTGGACGAAGCGCTGGAGGACGTCGGGGAACTGGAGGCGTTTGCTGCTCGCCTGGAACGCCTGCGCGACCGCCTGCAATCTGCGCCCCGCCAACTGCTGGTCGTCAGCGAAGCAGAACGGCAGGACGACATCGCCACCGCGCTCACCGGTCGCTGGCAAAATGCATCGGCCACTCCGGCTGCCGCTTTCGCCCTGACCCCGCCCGAAGCCGCGCCCATGCGCCTCGGATTCAGTGTCAACACCCAAGTCAACTTCTGCGCCAAAGCCTATCCCACCGTGGCATCGAACCATCCCGACGCTCCGGCCTTGCAGATTCTCGGTAACTTCCTGCGCAACGGCTACCTGCATCGCGCCATCCGCGAACAGGGCGGCGCGTATGGCGGCGGCGCGGGTTATCATCCTGACAGCGGCGCATTTCGCTTCCATTCCTACCGCGATCCGCGTCTGGCCGACACGCTGGCCGATTTCGACCGGGCGCTGGACTGGCTGCACACGTTCGACCATCCGGCCCGGACTCTGGAAGAAGCGATACTCGGCGTCATTGCCGCTATCGATAAGCCCGGTTCCCCGGCGGGTGAAGCAATCGGTGCGTTCTTTGGTACACTTTTCGACCGTACTCCCGAGCAGCGCCGCGCTTATCGACAACGGATATTAGCGGTGACGCTGGAGGATTTGAAACGGGTCGCTGCTGTGTATCTGCAACCGGAACGTGCCCATTGCGCGGTGCTCAGCGACGCCCGGACGCTCACAGAACAGGCTGACATAACCGTTATTGCCGCTTGACGGCCCGGTTCCGCTGACCTATCAAGAGTCTCAGTCCATGCGTAAACCACCGCCGCCATCGCGTCTCCGCCTCGAGGATCTGCCCACCCGGGAACTCACCACCCGTGGTGAAGCCCTGCTGGCGGCCCGGAATTACAAGGATGCCATTGACGTCTACAAACTGTTGCTGAAACGCGAACCGCAGGCTGAAGCGGGTTGGCGTGAATTGCTGGCCACAGTCTATCTGGAACGGGCCAAACAGCTTGCGGACAAGGCCATGCATCGGGAAGCTGCGATCATCTGGGAAAATCTGCCCGGCTTATGCAGTCAGGCTCCGCATCCGGAACTCTATGTCGGTTGGCTGCTGCAAACCGGCCAATACGCCAAGGCCATGTGCGCTTATGCGCAACATACCGCCGCACTGGCTGGCGCTGGCGACCTGGAAGCCCGACTCGCGGCGCTCATGCTGGCAGGCCAAAAGGAGGTTCTCCAGGCGCTGCCTCCGGATACGCCCTTGCGTCGGCAACTCGACCTCGCTCAAGCTGCGCTGCACGCCTACAGTCAGGGCGAGGCGGAAGCCGTGGTGCGCGAATGCCTGCAAAATATCCCGATCCGTTCCCCCTACCGGGATCTGCGGCAAACACTTTCGGCGTTGTTGAAACTGGAAACTGATCCGGCTGGCGCACCGGCGCTGGTTGAACGTATTACGCCGACCTCTCCCTACCACGACCTGGCGGTCATCATCCGCGCCCGGACCGCGCCCAAACCCGCTCAGGCATTGTTAGCGCTCGATGCCATCCAGCGCGACCTGGCGGCGAACCTGTTCGGTCTGGAGGCCCGGCAAGTCAAACTGCTCAAGGAATGGCTCCGGCTGGGCGAACACCCGAAAGACAAAATCCTGTTCGATTTCATCACGAACAACCTGGCGCTCCTGGATCAGGAACAAGCCCGCCACGCCTGTTTGGCGCTGTTAGCCGTTTATCCCAAGGGGCAGCCGACTTACTCCAGGCTGTTTGAACCCTTACCGATGATCGAGGCCTATCGCCTCCAGGCGCTACAGTGCCAGCGCGAGGACGATCTCAGCCGTGCCCTGCACCACTGGCAAGACTACATCAACGAATTGGCCAAGGATAAAAAAGATCCGGATCGCCGGCTCATGGTGGCGCTGGCCCTGCGCCAGATGGCGCAACTGGCCCAACATCCCGGTGTGAACTGGGGCGATACTTCGCAAGCTCGCAGTTACCTTGAGCAAAGTCTGCCCTTCGATCCCGACGACCGCGATACTTATTTGCAGTTAGCGGCGCTGTGCAAGGAAGCCGGTGAGGACAAGGATTATTACCAGTGGGTAGAACGCGCCGTCAAACAATTCCCTGATGACCCGCTCGTGCTGATGGCGGCGGTCGCCACTGCCACCACCCGCAAGTCGTATAAAAAAGCCGCAGGCTTCGCTGAACGGGTGCTGGAACTCGATCCGATCAACGCCAAAGCCCGCCAGGTGCTGATCAATTTGCACCTGTCCCACGCCCGCAAGCAGATCATCGCCGGTAAATATGTATTGGCGGAAAAGGAATTGAACAGCGCCAGTCAACTGGAGCGCGACAATGCTCGCAGTGGCGTCATCGAAATCAATCGCGGCCTGCTGGCCTTCCGGCAACATCAGCAGGAACCGATGCATAACGCCCTGAAGGAAGGTCTGCGTCTGGCGGGCAGTCCGGTACTGGGCTGGTTGCGGCTGGCGGTGGAAGCCTTTAGCCTCAAAATGGACCCGGCCACCTTCCAGCGAGAAATAGAGTTGGGCGATCCGCGTAAATTTACCGTCAGTCGGGCGGATTTGATGACGCTGACCCAGTGGGTGAATACCTGGCGGGAAGGGGGTGTGAACTCCATCTGTTCAATCCTGGAAGACCTGGAAAAGCCGCTGAAGCGGGCGATCAAGGAACTCAACAAGGAAGAAGACCTGCTCACCGTTTGCGAATGCCTGCATGAGGTGCCGCATTACGAACTGCTTGAATACGCCGCGACCGGCGCACTCCAGCACTATCCCGACCGACCGCTGTTCATTTATTACCAAGTCTATGGCCGCGCTGAAGGGGAGATGGATGACGTCAGGGATCGCGACTACGACCGGTTGGAGAATGCGCTGGAAGCCGCCCAAAAAGCCGATGACAAACGCGCCGTGATTCGGATCAGCCAATTTATGGAAGAAGGCGAAATGTCGCTGCCCTTCCCCTTCCCCCAATCCCGGGGCGGCGGGGGACCTTCCATGCCGATACCCTTCCCCATGCCGCCGCATATGCGCCGTGAAATGGAAGAGATCCGTGAACAACTGGAGTACATGCCGCCGGCGCTCAGAGAGCGGATGCTGGACAGCCTGCTGGATAGTCTCCCGGAGGACAAGGATTTCCCACGCGAAATGCAAAGAGCGATCATGAAAGCCATTTTGCTGGGCGGCGAAGGACAGATGGAGAGGATGCCAGAGATAGAAGACATGGACGAAGACGAAGATGACTTCCCAGCGCCATCACGGGGTCGCGGGCGACCCAAAAACCGCCGGAGATAACCCATGCCCAATCCGTTTGCCCTACTGGACGTCGCGGAAACTGCCGACGATGAGGCGGTTAAGAAAGCTTATCTGGCGCAGGTGCGCGAGCACCCGCCGGAACGGAATCCCGAACGCTTCCAGGCGATTCGCGCCGCCTATGAAACGATCAAAACTCGCCGGGACCGCTTGCGCTACCGACTGTTCCACCAGGAAACGCCCGATTCCGGGGAACTGATAGCGACTGCTCTACAACCCGGCCCACCACGCCGATTGACTGAGCCGCAAATCCGGCAATGGCTCCTCCACCGGCTGACCGGCCAGAAATAAAGACTGCCCATGGATTCCGAAACCAAAGCCCAACTGCTGGAGCGTTTCCGTGAATATCTCGACCAACAGCCCGAGGCCGTTTCCACGGAAACCGGTGAACCGGAACGACGGACGGACCTGTATGCGCTGTTTACCGAACTAACCGCGTTAAAAACGGAAGTCCGGCTGGAATCGCGCCTGTTCAAAATTGCGCTGGATGAATTTCGGGCGGTGTTTGTGACACTGCAAGCCAGCCAGACCCAACTGGGGCAAGAACTCGACCGCGCCCATCACCTCACTCCCGACCGCCAGCAGACCGCGTTGAAGCCGGTGCTGCTGGACCTGGTGGAATTGCGCGACCGCTTTGCAGCGGGATTGCGCGTCCTGCACAACTATCGCCCCACGTTCTGGGTGCGATTACTGGGCCGGCGGCGGCGGGAACGGGATTTACTGCAAGCGATGACTCAGGGCCAGGACATCACGCTGCGGCGACTCGATCAAATCCTGAATGCGCAGCAGGTTTTTGCTCTGGATGCCGAAGGGCAGTCGCTCGATCCGCACACCATGCGCGCCGCCGAACTGGATCACCGGCCAGACCTGGCCAACGGCATTGTCACCGAAGAACTCCGCCGGGGTTATCTCTGGCAGGGTGAACTGCTGCGCTTGGCGGAAGTGAAGGTCAATCGTCGACCGGAATCGCCGGTTGAAGATCCACCGGCTGAACACCCTGAACAGAGGTGAACAATGATCCTTCGTATTCTTCTTTGCCTCTTTCTGATCTTTGCCGCCAGCGCACGGGCTGAGTCCCCGCCGATCCTTATCGGGATTAACGCCGAATTTGGCGTCGTTGGCAGCACATCGGCGCAGGCGATTCGCCTGGGCGCACAGATTGCCATAGACGAAATCAACGCCAGCGGCGGCGTTTTGAACGGGCGCTCGCTGGCTCTGGTGGAAAAGGATGACCGCTCGGTACCCGCCCGCTTTATCAGGAATCTGCGGGAGTTCGCTGCCGACTCCCGCGTCGTCGCCGTGCTCTGTGGCAAATACAGCCCGGTGGTCGTCGAAGCCATCCCGGAGATTCACCAACTCAAGCTCCCATTGCTGGATCCCTGGTCTGCCGCCGATCCCATCACCACTCACGATTTTCGACCGAATTACATTTTTCGCCTGTCGCTGCGGGATACCTGGGCCATGCAGGTCATGATTCGCCATGCGACGCAACGCGGTGCCCGCAAGCTCGGCCTGCTGGTCCCGAATACCGCGTGGGGGCGCAGCAACGCTAATGCGGCTGAGGCGCTTGACCAGGCGGACCTGCAACTGACGCTCATCGATACGCAATGGTACAACTGGGGCGATACTTCGCTGCTGGATCAATACCAGGCGCTGCGAAAAGCGGGGGCGGAACAAGTGCTCTTTATCAGCAACGAGCGGGAAGGTGCCATCTTCATTAAGGAACTCGCGGCGCTCCCGAAAGAGCAGCGCGTGCCGATCCTCGCCGCGTGGGGCATCACCGGGGGCAATTTCTTTGAAAGTGCGGGTCCCGCCCTGCGTGACGTCGATCTTGCGGTAGTCCAGACTTATTCCTTTATTGGTGCCAGCGATCCGGTCGCGCAACGAGTACTACAGGCGATCAAACGTTATGGCATTGACAGTCCCCGACGTATTCAGTCCCCGGTTGGGGTGGCCCACGCCTACGATCTGGTCCATATTCTGGCCCGCGCCATCCAAATCGCCCAATCGGCTGACCGGGGCGCGATTCGGGACGCGCTGGAACAGGTGACCGATTATCCGGGTCTGGTCAAAACTTACCCGCAGCCCTTCACCGCTGATCGGTATGACGCCTTGTCGTTGCAGGAGGTGTTTATGGCGCGTTATGCCGAGGATGGGGCCATTGTCCGGATTGATCCCGAATAGCGCGGCGGCATGATGAACGGGCTGCAACGGGGACACCTCTGGATCAACCGCCGTCTGGAGCGGCGCATCGCCGCCTATTCCATTGCGGCCATTCTCGGCATCAGCCTGATTTTTGGCGCGATCTCGCTGGCTGCGACCCTCTCGATCATCCGGCAGCACTATCAGGCCAATGCTGAACAGCGACTTGCGCGGATCGTGGCCCGCCTGAACGATAAAGTGGGGCTTTTTGTGCGCCATGCCCAAGACTTATCAAAAAATCCGATTGTATTCAACGCGCTGCTGGATTCCAGAGGTCGGAACGTTTATCTGCTGCCCTTCTTCGCCCATTATCGTTTTCCTCTCGAAGAACCACACGGTCTGGCGCTGTGCGATTTTGAGGGTCATCTGCTGGCCCAACAGAAGTGGCGCCTAATCGGTTGTCTGGCGGATCTGCCACAAAGCCAGGCCGTCATCGACGCCGAGCAACCGCAGGCCATTCTTGTCGCCATCGAGCAAAGGCCGCATCTGGCGCTGTTTCAGCCGGTGTTTTATCCCGGAACCGGCCGCACCGAAGGGTATATTCTCGCCGCCCTGGATCTGGAGGCGCTGGTTGCCGAAAAGAATCTGGCTGGGCCACAAGTCACGCTGACGCTCCGTTCTACCGATGGCCGTATCCAATTCACTGTTCAGGCCGGTGCCATCAGGGTTCTGTCTCCGGCATCGACCAACCAGACCTTGGTTCATACGCTGTTCATCGGCGGCCCCTTCGCTTCGGTCGGTTTGACGCTCACCCTTGATGAACCCGTCGATGTACTCACCGGCATTGCGCCGGTGCTCGCCGGCTATGGCCTGGGCACCCTGGCATTGCTGGGGTTAGCGCTGATCTTGTCACACCAGTTGGCGCACCGGGTCGCCGAACCTTTGTTGATTCTGAATCATACCGCTCGTCAAATCACTGCCGAAGGGTTGACCACGGCGCTGATCGCCTCCGAGCGCATTGATGAAGTCGGTCAACTGACGGCTTCTTTCAATCACATGATTGCGGCGTTGCGTCAGTCCCAGGAAGGGCTGGAAACCCAAGTGCAGGCGCGAACTGAAGAACTTCGGCAAGCGCTCAACACGGTCAGAGAAAGCGAAGAATTTACGCGCATCATTCTGGATTCGGTGGTTTCCCACATCGCCGTACTGGACTGCAATGGCGTCATCATAGCGATCAACGAACCCTGGCGGCGCTTCGCGCTGTCGTCTGGGAGCGAACCTGGCAACCCGGTCTGGCATCTGGGCATCGGTGCCAATTATCTGGAGGTCTGTCGGCAGGCTACCCTTACCGCGCTGCAAGAGGCAGCCGCCGCCTGCGCTGGTATTCAGGCAGTACTCACCGGTCAGCGACCAGGCTTTGCCCTGGAATATCCCTGCCATTTACCGCATGAGCAACGCTGGTTCGTCATGCGAGTCACGCCCCTGGGCGCGATGGATGGCGGCGTGGTTATCGCGCACACGGATATCACCGAACGCAAGGAAGCCGAACGCCTGCTCATTGCTCAACGCGACCTCCTCCTCACTCTGGAACAGGTGAACTGTCCGGTCATGGCGATGCAGGCGATTCTCGATGCGGCGTTGTGCTTCTCCGGCGTGGACAGTGGCGGCATCTACGAAGTCGATCCGAACAATGGCGACCTGACCTTGCGCGTTCATCATGGGCTTTCCGCCGCTTATATCGCGGCGGTGCAGACCCGTAATGGCGACTCGCTGACCGGAGCGATCACTCGCGCCGGCCAGCCGCGCTACAGTTTTATCAACCCGCTGTATCAGGAACTGCCGAGCCACATGCAGACCGAGGGCTTGCGGGCCTACGCGATCATCCCGATTCTGCACGATGGCCGGGCCGTCGCCTGTTTCAATCTGGCTTCGCATAGCGTCAAGGAGATTCCGGTGACGACCTGTCAAGCGCTCGAAACCCTGGCGCTGCAATTGGGCGGGGTGCTCATACGGTTGCGAACGCAGGCGGAACTCGAAGAACAGCGGACTAACCTGAGCGCGGTGTTCGATGCCCTCGAAGATTTCCTGTTCATCCTCGACGAACAGGGGCGCATCCTGCGGGTGAATCCGGCGGTGGAGCGTCGCCTCGGCTATTCGCAACCGGATCTGCTCGGTCGTCATGTACTGGTGGTTCACCCACCGGATCGATGCGAGGAAGCCGGACAGATTGTGGCGGCCATGCTGGCGGATCAAACGGACTATTGCCGGGTGCCGCTGCTGACCCGGAGCGGTGAGCAAATTCAGGTCGAGACCCGCGTCGTTCCAGGGCAGTGGAGCGGCCAGCCGGCGCTTATCGGCCTCAGTCGCGACATTACCGCCCGCAAGGCAGCAGAAGACGCCCTACGCGCCAGCGAATCCCGATTCCACAGCCTGGTGGATTTGATACCCTACGGGGTGCAGGAAAGCGATCTTGCTGGTTGCATCACTTTTGCCAACCCAGCGCTGGAGCGTCTATGTGGCCGTCAGGAGAGCAGCTTGGTCGGGCAGTTCATCTGGGATTTTCTGGCCGATCAGGCCGAGCGTAAAATCCTGCGGGACTACCTGCAACTCCTGATCCGCGAACAACTGCCGCCGACGCCCTATTTCACGAAAAGTAGTCGTCCCGATGGCAGCGTTATCGATGTGGAGGTCAATTGGACCTATCGTTATGATGAACGCCATCAGTTACAAGGGTTTATCGCCGTGGTGACTGATATTACCGAACGCAAACGAATGCAGGCCGTCCTGCAGGAACAGGCGATTCGCGATCCGCTGACCGGATTATTCAATCGCCGCTACCTGGATGAAACTCTGCCGCGAGAGCTCAGCCGTTGCCGACGCAGTGGTGAACTTTTGGCCGTCGCCATGCTGGACCTGGATCATTTCAAGCGCTTCAATGACGCCTACGGTCATGCGGCTGGCGACACCGTGTTGCAGGCGGTTGGCGATCTGCTGCAACGATCGTTGCGCACCAGCGATATTGCCTGTCGTTATGGCGGTGAAGAAATGGCGATTGTCATGCCCGGTTCTTCGCTGAACAATGCGCGAATCCGGCTGGAAGATTTACGGCGAACCTTGGTAAACCTGCGGCTGTGTTACCCACAGGGCGAACTGCCAACTATTACCATGTCCATCGGCATTGCCGAAGCGACGCTGGTGGAATTCGATGCTGCCGAATTATTAGCGCGAGCGGACGCTGCCCTTTATCAGGCTAAAAGACAAGGCCGCAATCAAACCGCGGTCATGGCTAATTAATCCCCGAATCCCGAGTAATTTACCTCATGGCTGAAAAAATCATTGGCATCGACCTGGGCACCACCAACTCCGAAGTCGCGGTAGTGGAAAATGGTCAAGTCACCGTCATCGACATCACTCCGGGCCACCCCATTCTGCCCTCCTTCGTGGGGCTGGCCGATGACGGCTCCATCCTGGTCGGCGAACCGGCCAAAAACCAGTATGTGCTTTACCCGGAACGCACCATCAAGTCCATCAAGCGACAGATGGGCAGCACTGACCGGGTGCAACTGGGCGATGCGACGTACAGCCCCCAGGAAATCTCCGCCATTATCCTGCGGCAACTGAAATCCATCGCCGAGGCGCATCTGGGCGAACCGGTTTACAAGGCGGTGATTACCGTTCCCGCCTACTTCTCCGACGCCCAGCGCCAGGCCACCCGGGAAGCGGGTGAAATCGCCGGGCTGGAGGTGATGCGGATCATCAACGAACCGACCGCCGCCGCCCTGTCCTACGAAGCCAACCATCAGGACCACAAGAAAGTGCTGGTTTACGACCTGGGCGGCGGGACGTTTGATGTGTCGGTGGTCGGCATTCAGGACAATGTCGTGGAAGTCCTGGCCAGCCACGGCAATAACCATTTAGGCGGCGACGACTTTGATGCCCGGATCGTGGCGCATCTGGTCGAACATCTGAAAACGCAGGGCGCTGATCCCACTACGTCGCGCAAGGCCCTGGCCCGCATCACCCGCGCCGCAGAAATCGCCAAGATTGCCCTGTCCGATCAGCCCTACGCCCGGATTGAAGAGGAATATCTGCTGGACAAGGCCGGGACGCCGGTGCATCTGTCGCTGGAACTGGCGCGGCATGACTACGAAGCGATGATTCACGGCTATATCGATGAAACGCTGGAAGCGGTGCACATTGCCCTGAAAGGAGCCAATCTCACCGTCTCCGACATCGACGAAGTGTTGCTGGTGGGCGGTGCCACCCGCACCCCGATCATTACCGAGCGACTGGAAGCGGATCTGAGCCTGACCGTGCGCGCCGAAGTCAATCCCGACCTGTGCGTGGCGACCGGCGCGGCGATTCAGGCCGGGATGTTGGCTGGCGAATCTGTCCGGGCGGTGCTGGTCGATATTACGCCTTACACCTTCGGCACCAGCGCCCTGAGCGACCGGAACGGCTTTGCCTATCCGTACACCTATGTCCCGATTATCCATAAAAATACGCCGATTCCGGTCACCAAGAGCGAGGTGTTTTATACCGTCATCGACCATCAGGCGGTCGTCGAGGTTGATGTTTACCAGGGCGAGGATGCGGATGCGCTGAACAATATCGCCCTGGGTCAGTTCATCGTGGAAAATCTGAGCAAAGCCCCCGCCGGCAATCCCCTTGTGATTCAGTTCTCGCTGGACGTGAACGGCATTATGAATGTCACCGCCCGCGAGAAAAATACCGGGTTGGAGAAGTCCATCCGCATCGACAATGTGTTGACCAGCTTCGCGGAAGGCGAACTGGAAACCGCCCGGTCGCGGGTCAATGCACTGTTCACCAGTGAACCACCATTGCTGACGAAATCGACGGCGGGCGCTCCGGTTCCCACGACGGAGCATCAATTGACCGTACAAGCCAAAGCGCTGGTGGAAAAGGCCGAACGGTTAATTGATCACGCGGTCGCCGATGATCGCGAGGAAATGATCAACCTGATTGAAGCCATTAACGACGCCCTGATAGCGGGCGATCTCAAGGCACTGGCGGAACCGGTGGCGGCGCTGTCTGACATCCTGTTCTATCTGGAGTCGTAATGGAACGTTGCCCGGTTTGTCGCGCCCGGTTCAAGGACGAGCCGGTTTGCTACCGTTGCGGCGCGGATTTAAGCGCCCTGCTGACGATTGAAACCGAAGCTGCCGTTCTCGAGCAACAAGCTGTCGCCTGGCTGGAAGCCGGTCAACCGCTGGAAGCCCGGCGAGCGGCGGAACAGGTTTTGACGCTGCGCTACAGCCCCCTGGCGGCGGCAGTGCAGGGTTTCGCCCGTCGGGAACTGGTGGCCAGCGAGGCACGGCGACTGGAGCGGCTATTGCGGTGAAGCTGCCGGCTACCGCAGCAGGAACGCCAGTCCCTGCAATGTCAGCCACGCATAACCGGCAGCCAGCACATCATCAAACATGATGCCGAAGCCGCCGCCCACGTTTCGATCAGCCTGCCGAATCGGCCAGGGTTTGAGAATATCGAACAGCCGGAACAGGGCAAATCCGGCGATGACCCACAGCCAGCCGGATGGCGCAGCGATCATCGTGATCCAGTAGCCGATGACCTCATCCCAGACAATCGCCGGATGATCATGGACGCCCAGATCACGGGCGGTTCGGTCGCAAATCCACACCCCCAGCACAAAGCCAGCCGTGGTGAGCAGTAGATAAATCCACAGCGGCAGCGGCTGCATCAACAGATACAGCGGAATCGCCGCCAGGGTGCCGAAGGTGCCGGGTGCTTTTGGTGCACAGCCGGAACCAAAGCCTAAAGCCAGAAAATGCACCGGATCGCGAAACACGCGGGCGCAGGGCTTTGGACGGACAGCCCCGATGACGGGGGGGAGCGGAGCGGATGAAGGGGGCGACATGTTGTCCTCGGTCAACAAACGGTGTGGCGAAGAGCCAGGATTCCGCTAACCTTAGCAGATAATTTCAGCGAGAAATTCCCAGCACCATGAACTGGCCTAATACTCTATTGACCGAGCGACTTCATCTTCGCTATCCCCTGATTCAGGCACCTATGGCCGGTGGCCCCGGCACGCCGCAATTGGTCGCGGCGGTGTCCAACGCCGGAGGACTGGGCTGTCTGGCCGGCGGTTATCTCCATGCCGAACCACTGCGGCAAGCGATTGACACGGTGCGCGCCCTGACCGACCAGCCGTTCGCCGTCAACCTGTCCGCCGCGCCTCTCGCCAAACCCGACCCTGTGCGCATTGCCCGCGCCCAGGAACTACTGGCCCCCTTCCGTGCGGAGTTGGGCTTGCCGCCCGAACCCCCGCCGGTGCCCGAATTGCCGGGGTTTGATGAACAACTGGATGTGATTCTGGAGGCGCAGATCCCGGTTGTCAGCTTCGTATTCGGCGCGCCCGACGCCGCTTATCTGAACTTGCTGCACGAGGCGGGAATCACGCTGATGGGTACAGCGACGCACCTGCTGGAAGCGATTGTTCTCGAAGAAAGCGGGGTGGATTTCATTGTCGCCCAGGGGGCTGAAGCCGGGGGCCATCGTGGCGCGTTTGTCGGCCATGCCGAACAGGGTATGGTCGGGGCCATGACTTTGACGCCACTGTTAGCCAAGCATATTGCTATTCCCATTATCACTGCTGGCGGCGTCATGGATGGACGCAGCATCGCGGCGGCGCAGATGCTGGGCGCAGTGGGTGTCCAGATGGGCACCGCCTTTCTGGCCTGTCCCGAAAGCGGCGCACATCCCGCCTATAAAGCGCTGCTCAGTCAGGGCAGTGAAATCGCTACAACATTGACCCGGATTTTCACTGGTCGCTATGGCCGGGTGTTGCGCAACCGGTTGGTCAATGAGTTGCACGCCCACGAAGCGGAATTGCCCGGTTTTCCCCTGCAACTGTTTCTGACTCAGGATATTCGGCAAGCCGCCGCCGAACAGGGTTTAACCGACTTCATGGCGCTGTGGGCCGGTCAGGGTTGCCACCTGTGCGAAGATCGGCCAGCGGCGGCATTGATCGCCGCCTGGGTCGAACAGGCGACGGCATTGCTGGGCGCTGGAACGTTACCTGAACCTCTACCGATGCCGGAGTCGGCGAGTTCGGCGGAAGATCAGTGGCCTGACCCGGCTAGCCTGATTTAAGGGCTTGATCTAGGTGACGCCGAAGCCTCGCGCCAGTAAAGGGTATGGAGGCTCATGATGATGTAAAGCGGTTTGCCGGGCATCTTGTATAGGATTGGTCTAAATATACAAAATAAAATGGACAAAATCACCCTCATTTTGTCTATTTATTGTATAATTTATTCACATCCCTACTTTCGGAAATTTCTCAATCTGATGAAGGCTCCATCCGCCCATCACCTGCCTGAGCAAGGGCTGGTGCCGATCCGCACGGTATCTAGCCTGACGGGGGTGAACTCGGTCACTTTGCGCGCCTGGGAACGCCGCTATGACTTGATCAAACCGGTGCGCACCCCCAAGGGCCATCGCCTCTACACCATGGCCGACGTGGCGTTGATCCAGCAAGTGACGACACTGCTCGATAACGGCATGTCCATCGGTCAGGTCGGGCATGTGCTGGAGGCCAACGCCGCTGATCCCGAATCGGCTCCTGACCACGAACCGCATATCGATCTCTGGGGACATTACCAGCGCCAGTTGCTGGACGCTATCACCGCCTTCAATGAGATGATATTGAATGACCTCTACACTGAAATTCTGTCCCTTTATCCTGTAGATGTCGTGACCAACCGACTGATTATGCCGTTGCTACAGGAACTGGGCGAGCGCTGGGTCCAGGGTTCGGGCAGCATCGCTGAGGAGCATTTCTTTAGCGTGTTCCTGCGCAACAAACTCGGGGCACGGTTCCATCACCTCAGTCGCGCTCCGCAGGAACCCAAATTGCTGGTGGCCTGTCTACCTGGCGAACACCATGAGGTTGGGCTATTGTTGTTCGCCCTGGCGGCGCTGGACCGGAATTATGCGATTGTGCTGCTGGGTGCCAATACGCCACTGGCGGAATTGCCTGCCGTCGTCGACCGGGCCGCCATCCAGGCCCTCGTCCTGGGGGGATCCACGGAAATCGCCGCCACGGTTATCCATGAAGAACTCCCGCAGTTGTGTCAAACTCTCGCCATTCCGGTCTTTATTGGCGGACGGATCGCTGATCAGCGCGCCAGCGCAATTGCCCAGGCGGGAGCCATTCCGCTGGAGGAAAACCTGCATCGGGCTTTGCGCCAGATTGACCAGAGACTGATTCATCGCTGACGCGGGATTAGTGGAATTTCAAACGGCTGCCTGTATAACAAGACTGCCGGGCTTGGCGCTGATACGCTTTTAATTTTAAAATTAATTCCTTAAAAAGTTAGAAAAGTGGGAATTTGACGGTGATAACCGCCCCAATCGATCCAACCGCTCCAGGTGGCGATGATGAATACACCGATTAGAGTAATGATCGTCGATGATGATGTTTTCTTCAGTGATGTGATGGTGCATAGCCTACAAACCCTGGGCGTCACCCAGCCATTAGCGGTCAACAGCGGCCGCCAGGCGCTGGAATTGTTTAAGGCTGGCCTACGGTTTGAGTTGCTCCTGTGCGACTTGAATATGCCGGAAATGGATGGCGTGGAATTGCTTCGGCACCTGGCAACCTGGGATTTTAAGGGCGGCATCGTACTGCTGAGTGGGGCAGATCAAGTGATCCTGGAAGCGGCGAAGGCGCTGGCGGCAGCGCATCATTTAAATGTATTGGGGGCATTCGAAAAGCCGTTGACCCGCGCCGATCTCAGTGTCTTGCTGGAGCGCGCCGGCTCGCAACCGATCCAGCGAACGTTAGCCGCACAGGATTCGTCGATCACTCCCGAGGATCTGCGGCGCGGCATCGCGTCCGGCGAACTGGTCGCTCACTATCAGCCACGGGTAGAGATGGTCAGTGGGCGGGTGAGCGGCGTAGAAGCCCTGGCGCGCTGGCAACATCCGCAACTGGGTCTGATTTATCCGGATCGGTTCATCCCGTTGGCGGAACAATCCGGGCTGATCGATCAACTCACACAAGCGATGGTCGCCCTGGCGCTGCGCCAAACCCGTCAGTGGCTGAAAGCCGGTTTATATTTGGTGGTCGGGATCAATGTTTCGATAGATACGCTGGCTAATGTGGATTTTCCTGATGAACTCGCCACCGCGGCGGCGGCGGCCAAAGTGCCACTGGCTAACCTGCTGATTGAGGTGACGGAGAGCCATCTGCTTGACCGCCTGAATCTGACTCTGGATACCCTGACCCGTTTACGCCTTAAAGGAATCAAGCTGGCGATTGATGATTTTGGCACCGGTTACGCCAGTCTGGAACAATTGCGGCGGATTCCCTTCACCGAACTCAAGGTTGACCGACAGTTCGTCGATGGCGCGGCGGCGAATGCCCGGCAACGGGCGTTTCTCGAAACCAGCCTGGGTTTAGCCGACAAACTGGGCATGTTTACCGTCGCTGAAGGGGTGGAGAGACTTGCCGACTGGGATTTACTCGTCACGCTGGGCTGTCACGAAGCCCAGGGTTATCTGATCGCCAAACCCATGCCGCCAGAGGCTCTGTCCCACTGGATATCTCATTGGCGGGCACCGGGAAACCCGTTGATGCGCCAAGCGTCATCTCGCTGAATCCAGCAGGCTGTCCAGCGGCACCCATTCCCAGTAAAAAGGGCAAACAGCAATGTTGTTTGGTTGGCTTCGTAAACTGATCCACGCCGGATTCAGCGCCCGCCATACTTTGGCGTTGCAAGCTGGCCGACTGGCGCTGATCGCCCAGGAAACCGACAACATCGTGATCATCACTGATCAGGGTGGACGAATCGAATGGGTCAACCCGGCATTTACCCGTTGCTCGGGCTATACCTTCGATGAGGTCGTCGGACGCAAGCCCGGCGATATTCTGCAAGGTCCTGATACCGACCCCGAAACTGTGCGGTGTATTAGCGACGCGCTGCGCGCTGGACAGCGGATTCGCACCGAGATAGTCAATTACACCAAGGATGGCCGCCCCTATTGGCTGGACATGCAAGTTCAGCCAATCTTCAACGAGCAGGGCCAAATTCAGCAATTCATCGCCATCGAATCGGATATTACTCAGCGCAAGCTCGCCGAGCAGGCGTTATACGCGAGTGAAAACCGGTTCCGCACCCTGTTCCATAGCGCCAAGGATGCGATTTTTATCCATGACGCCGAAGGCCGGTTGATTGAAGCCAATGAGGAGGCGTGCAGGCGCCTGCAATACTCGCATGACGAGTTATTGCGTCTGCAGATCAGCGACATTGACATCCCCGAAATCACCAGCTTGATCCCGGAACGGATGACGGTCCTGCTCCGCCAGGGACACCATCTCTTTGAATCCATACATCGGCGGCGCGATGGCGCTACCCTCCCGGTCGAAATCAACGCCCGTCTTTTCGAATATCGGGGCCAGTCGTGGATACTCAGCATCTGCCGGGATCTGACCGAGCGCAAGCTTGCCGAACAATCCTTGCGTGAAAGCCGGGAACAGTATCAGATGGCCATCAGCGCTGCTGATCTCGGTATCTGGAAACACGATCTGACGACCAATCTGCTCCACTTCGATCAGCGCGGACGCACCCATTACGGTTTCGACACCGAGGTTATCCCCCTGGCGACCCTGCAGGCCCGGGTCCATGTGGATGACCACGCCCGACTGGGACGGGAGGCTGGCGGAACGATGGACCCGGCGCTCGGTGATGGCCGCTATACGACGGAATACCGCCTCGTTGATCCCGGCGGCGCGGTGCGATGGCTGTCGGTGCATGCGAAAATCTACCGCGAAGGGAAAGGCGCGGCGCGGCACCCGGTACTCAGTGCGGGCACCGTTCAGAATATTACGGTCCGCAAGCGGGCCGAGCGGGCGCTGCACGAGAGTCGGCTCACGCTGCAAAGTTTCTATGACAGCTCGCCGTTTATGATGGGGATCATCGAGATCCGCAGCCACCAGGCAGTATTGATTCATGGCAATTTGGCCGTCGCACACTTCTTCAATATCCAGCCAGGGGAAATCCTGAACCGGACTTTGGAAGAACTCGGCAGCCCGGCGCTGGTAAATAGCCTCTGGACGGAACACTGCCGACGGAGCCAGCGCGAAAGCTCGCCGGTGCAGTTTGAATATGCACATCCTGCGCCGACTGGCAGTTGCTGGCTGAAGGCGACGGTCGCTTGTCTTGGCGAAAGCAGTCCCGATCGGACGCGATTCAGTTTCATTACCGAGGACATTACCCGCCACAAACAGATCGAGACTGAACTCCGAAAGAAAGAGACGCAGATGCGCGCCATGGTGGAGAACGTCGCCGATGGCCTGATCACCATTGACACACACGGTTACATCCTGACCGCCAACAAGGCTGCGCAACAGATTTTTGGCTACTGCCTGGAAGAACTCATCGGCCAGAATATCAGTCTGCTCATGCCGGAACCTCATCGAGGCTGGCACGACCGTTACATCGCGCAATATCTGAACATTCGGCGGGGTGCCTCCCATGTCGTCGGCCACACTCGCGAACTGGAAGGTCTGCGCAAGGGCGATTCCCGCTTCTCCATGGAATTAGGGGTGACCGAGTTTGAAATCGACGACCAGATTTTCTTTACCGGGGTGATACGCGATATCACTGAGCGCAAGCAGACTTTGCGAGAACTCAAACAGGCTAAAAACAGCGCTGAAGCGGCCAATCTTGCAAAATCCGCCTTTCTGGCCACCATGAGCCATGAAATCCGCACCCCCATGAATGGCATCGTGGGCATGATTGACCTCCTCAAGGATACCCGTCTGACGGATGAACAGCGCCACATGCTGGAAACCGTGCGGCATTCCGCCCAGTCGCTGCGCAATATCATTGACGATATTCTCGACTTCTCAAAAATCGAAGCAGGCAAGCTTTCCCTCGAGGCGATCTCCATTTTACCGGCGCAACTGGTGGAAGAAGTCGCCGAGACCCTGGGGCCGCTGATCGGGGAAAAACAACTCCAGCTTCTGGTGGACATCGATCCCGGCCTGTGGTCTTGCCAGGTGCTGGCCGATCCAGTGCGTATTCGCCAGATTTTGTTCAATTTGGGCAGCAATGCCATCAAGTTCACCGCCACTACCCCGCAGCGTCAAGGTCAGGTGCTGCTGACGCTCGAAGGACAGGTTGCTGACGCCGGCGATGCCATCGATCTGCGCTTTCAGGTGCGAGATAACGGCATTGGCATTGCCGAGAAGGTGTTGCCTAACCTGTTCAGGCCCTTTATGCAGGCCGAAAATTCCACGACCCGACACTACGGGGGCACCGGTCTGGGTCTGGCTATCAGCCGTCATCTGGCGGAATTGATGGGGGGGCAGATCGCCGTTGCTTCCACATTGGGACAGGGATCCGAATTTACGGTGTGGCTAGCGTTACCGGTGGACAATACGCAGACGCTGCCCTCCAGGATGAATTTGCAGGGCGTCCAGGTGTTGTTAATAGGCGCTGACCCGGAACAGGCGCGCATTCTGGGGCGTCAAATCACTGGGCATGGGGGAACCCTGCGGGTGATCATGGACCGACGATTCCTGCCCGAATCTACGGCATCAATCGGCCAAGCCGGTCCGGTCGTTGTGTTAGCGGATACCGGCGCGGATTCGACAAATACGACCGTTCTGGATGAATGGCGCCGCCATCCGGCCCTGACCCAGGCCCGTTTTATTCGGTTACTGCCACAAATCGAGGGCCTGGCTGATCGATGCGATGACAGTATCGCCGTGCGTTCCTGTCCGGTGCTGCCGTCAGCATTTCTCAAAGCGCTTGCGGTTGCCGCGAATCGGGCCAGTCCCGCTACCCGGGCCTCCGTAGCGCCGACGCCAATGGCTATTAAAGCTGCGCCCTCGCTGGCGGAAGCGGAAGCGTCTGGTCAGTTGATCCTGGTCGCGGAGGATAACGAGATCAACTGCCAGGTGATTCGATTCCAGTTAACCCGGCTCGGCTATGCTGCCGAAATCGCCCGTGATGGGCAGGAGGCGCTGGCCCTGTGGCGCAGTAAGCGTTATGGGTTGGTGCTGGCCGATTGCCACATGCCGGAAATGGACGGCTTTGAACTGACGGCGGCGATTCGGGCATTGCAGAAAGATACCGGCGAGCGGACGCCCATCATTGCCTTTACCGCCAATGCGCTGAAGGGTGAAGCGGAACACTGCCTGTCACAGGGCATGGATGACTATTTGGCTAAACCCGTAGAATTAACCCAATTGCAGGCCATGCTGGCCAAATGGTTGCCATCCTTGGTGCTGGATCTGACCGATCAGGCCAGGTCAGCGCCAGCCCGGCATATCAATCCGACCGCACTGACCGACATATTGGGCGATGATCTGGGCTTGCAACGTGACCTCCTGCGACGCTTTGTGGCTGAAGCCCGGGAGATTCTCGCCGGTCTGGACCAGGCTTACGCCGCTCGCGACACGGCCCGCATCAAAGCGTCTATGCATAAACTTAAATCCTCGGCGCGGGTTGTCGGCGCTATCGAACTTGCGGATTTGTGCGTTGCCCTAGAGGCCGCCGGACGGATTGAAAACTGGAATGAAATTGACCTGCTCTATCCGCGAATGGGGGGGGCGATGACGGCAATGAGTCGCTATGTTGATGCGCTTTGAGTACGCCAGGTCGAGGATTTTCAATACCCCCCACCATCACTTTTTCAGGAAATTGACCGAGTTGCGCTTTGCGCCAGATTGACGCGACACCGATCCGCCACCGACGCTGGCCCGCCATTGATCTTCGAGTTCCAGGAGATCATCCCCCTCAGCCCCCCCCTGGAAGACCTCATTCCAGGCCACATACAGGAGGACACCCAGATAAACCGGCAGGGGTAGTGCCAGGATCTGCGCTGGAATGGAGAATATCTCGAAGAAGGGCAACGTCAGCAACACCAGGCCCGCCAAACCCAGCATGGGAAACAACCAGGGATTAAGCTGCATCGCCAACACACTGCGCTGCCAGCACACCGCCAGCGCCAACTCGCGAAACAGTTGCAGGGGAATGATGAACACCGCCAGCAGCGCCTGCAAAACCAGCAACACGCTGCCCAGAACGCTCAACTGCGTCCCCAGCAGGGTGTTGGCCACGCCGAAAGCCGTCGTCATCGGGGTCGGCATGGGGTCATCAACGGCGGCAAAATCAACCGGTAATAATTGATCCTGCACCCAGTAAATCAGCAGATAGCCCTGCAGCAGCAAGCTAAACAGGAACAGGCTGGTTCGGGCCAGCGCTTTCAGGGCCGTTCCGTTGAACAATTGTTTGAAAGCTGGCGTGCGCTGGCGGTTGGTGGCGCGTGCGATGCCACAGGCCAGCGTTATTGTCGCACTCAGCGGCAGGCCATAACAAAAGACCGTTGCAATCAACGCGATCCACCCGCCCAACGGCGGCAGCCACCATTCCCAGACCGGCAACGCCAGCAATAGTGCGCTGCCCGAAGGTGCGAACAGCGCGACCGCGATAAACAGCCCCGGACGTCGCCACATCAGTTGCCAGGCTTGCATCAGCCAATCCCGGCCATCGCGTGGCGTTAGCGCCCGCGGCCCGAAACCATCCATAATTCCCTCGTGCAGTCGGAAAGCCCGCAGCCAGTTTCCAGTTTAGCGTGAACTGACGCAAGCCGTTGCTTGACATCCAAATTGGCATCATTTTGTGCAAGACGAACATCGACGCGGCAGGCGCGTGGTTTGCCGGATGCATACCCATTGGGTCTTTATCCCCCGGTATCGAGCAAATCAAGGCGGCTGAGGCGGAACCAGATACCCCTCGAACTCCGGCGTATAGTGTTCCTCAAAGCGGCCCTCTGGTCCGGTCAGGATAAAAAACGCCGCCAGGTGATGTGCAGTAGCGAGTTGAAACCCGAATTCCGCGCCCGCCGCCATTAGCGTTGTGGCGGTGGCGTCAGCAACCATCGACTGGTCGCTGATGACCGTGACCGACGCCAGAGTTTGCGGAACAGGTTGACCAGTGCGGGGGTTGATGATGTGTGAATAACGCTGGCCATTGTACTCGAAGAAATTGCGATAGTTACCGGACGTCGAAACGCTGCGATCTCCCAGCCGAATGAGGCGTTCCACGGCCCGTTGCCCCACCACCGGTTTCTCAATCGCAATCGTCCACGGTTGTCCCCGGCCATTGAGGCCCCTGGCGCGAATTTCGCCGCCAATAGACATCAGATAATTCTGAATCCCCGCTGTTTCCGCCAGCGCCGCCAGTTGATCAACGCCATAGCCCTTGGCGATAGCGGACAGGTCGACGTATAGGTCAGGGCGATCCTTCTTCAATGCGGGTGGTTCCTCGCGGGTTTGCAACCGCCAGTAACCGACCCGGCTGCGGGCCTGGGCAATTTCGTTATCCGTAGGGGCCTGATCGCGGCGCGGTTCCGGGCCGAAACCCCACACATTCACCAGCGGGCCAACGGTGATGTCAAACACGCCATCGCTTAACGCACTGATGCGCAGCGCCTCGGCGGTGATCTGTTGCAGTTCCGGCGAAACGGTAATCCAGTCGGTGCTGGCGTTGCGATTGAACCGCGACAATTCCGAATTCGGGTCGTAGGTGGACAGCGCTTGATTGATGCGCGTCAGCAAGGCGTCCGCCCGGGTCTGAAAATCCGCCGGGATGACCTGGCCCGGCGCGGGAACCAGCTTGAGATCATAGCTCGTGCCCATGGTAGAACCCGCTACCCGAACCGTGGGATCGGGCGGCGGAGCCTCGCAAGCTGCCAACGTTAGCATGACGACCAGGAGGACTCCGGCCCGAAACCCTCGTCCCAGCGTGCGGGGCAGAGGGGCATTCGCTAAAGAACCCATCAGCCGTGAGCCGCTTCCATGGCCTTAATGGCGTCGGCCAGTTCGACCAGGTGGTGCGCGCTTTCGACATGCAGATTCTCAATCAGCTTACCGTCGACGACGACGACGCCCTTGCCCTGGGTAACGGCTTCGGCGTGTGCGGCGATGATCTTGCGCGACCAGGCCACTGTAGCTTCAGAAGGGGCAAAAACATGGTTAGTGACGGCGATGGTCTTGGGATGAATCAGGGTCTTACCATCAAAACCCAGCTCGACGCCCTGCTTGCAGGAATATTCAAAACCTTCGTCGTCATTCAAATCCAGATAAACGCCATCCAGGATCGCCAGACCATTGGCGCGGGCCGCCAGCAGGCACAGTCCCAGGGAAGTTAGCAGCGGCAGCCGTTCGCGGGTATGGGCGCAGTTGAGATCCTTGGCCAGATCGGATGTCCCCATGACCAGACAGGACAGCCGCGCACTGGCAGTCGCAATCGCTGGCGCTTCCAGCATCCCGCGCGGGGTTTCCATCATGCACCAGATGGTCATGTCATCAGGAGCGCCGGCGACGTTCATGATGTGTTCGGCCTGGCGAACCGTGTCGGCGCTTTCCACCTTGGGCAACACGACCGCGTGAGCGCCGGAGCGGGAGGCGGCAACGATGTCGTCATGGCCCCAGGAACTGGACAGATCGTTCACCCGGATCACCAGTTCGCGCTGACCATAACCGCCGGCCTTGACCGCTTCGCACACCTGTTGACGGGCCAGTTCCTTAGCGTCGGGCGCAACGGCGTCTTCCAGGTCGAGAATGAAGCCATCCGCGGGCAAGGTGCGGGCCTTTTCCAGAGCGCGGGCATTGGAACCGGGCATATACAGAACGCTGCGGCGCGGACGCACGATTTTGGACATGAAGTTTCTCCTTGGGGTGATAGGTTGTCATTGTGAGGTATGCCTATTGACCGGACAAGATTAGCGCAGCCAGCGCGTAGCCGGAAGTCTGTCGCGTATTGTTGACTGGCAGACTGGGTTTTTAAAATGGGCTATACTGCCTGAAAGCATCATTTCCACCTTGCCGATCATCGGCCATGGAGCGGGTGAGCGATGGCCGTCAGCAAGCGTTTCAACTCTCCCTATTTATTCGGAGTGAGTCCATGGTTCCCCAGGTCAAAACCATTTTGTACACCACTGCGCTAGGCAGCCACACGCGCCCTGTGTTTCGGTTCACGGTCGGGCTGGCCCAACAGTTGAACGCCAGAATTATCCTGCTGCATGTCGTCGAACCCCTCAGCAATTCGGTACGGTTTCTGATTGATTCCTACCTGAAGCCGGATGCCGCTGAAGACCTGCATCATCAGGCGACGAAAGGACTTCTGGAGAAGTTGCACAAACGGCTGGAGGCGTTTTGCGAGGAAGAACTGGGGGCGACGCTGGAACAAACCGAGGTCATTGCCGAAATTCGCGTGGTGAGCGGCATGGCCTGCGAGGTCATTTTGCATGAAGCCGACCGGAATAACGCGGACCTGATCATCATGGGCGCTCATACGGGCCATGTACACACGGACTTGTTGGGTTCAACCAGTCGCCGGGTGACGCTGACATCCAAACGCCCGGTGCTGGTCGTGCCCGTGACCGACAACCCGGACAATGAGTGGGCCAAGCCACTCATTTAGCAGTGGATTATTTGAACCCCCCTCCTTTTTCAAGGAGGGGACATTTCAGCCGCTCAACCCATCCAGATACTTATCCGCATCCAGCGCCGCCATGCAGCCACTGCCGGCGGAGGTGACCGCCTGCCGATAGACATGATCGGCGACATCGCCGGCGGCGAAAACGCCCGGAATGCTGGTCGCCGTCGCGCCGCCTTCGCTGCCGCCCTTGACCCGAATATAGCCGTTCCGCATGTCCAATTGACCGGCGAAAATGTCGGTATTCGGCTTGTGGCCGATAGCGATGAACAGGCCGGTGAGCGCCAGGTCTTGCTTGACCCCGGTCTGGACATGGCGCAACCGGATGCCAGTGACGCCGCTGTCATCGCCCAGTACTTCATCCAGAGTCGTATCCAGTGCCAGGCGCACCTTGCCGCTCGCGACTTTCTCCATCAGCTTATCCACCATGATCTTCTCGGCGCGGAACTGCTGACGCCGATGCACCAGGGTCACTTCACTGGCGATATTGGCCAGATACAGCGCTTCCTCAACCGCGGTATTGCCGCCGCCGACCACCGCCACTTTCTGATTGCGGTAGAAGTAACCGTCACAGGTGGCGCAACCGGTCACGCCCTTGCCCATGAACGCCTGTTCCGTAGGCATGCCGAGATACTGGTCGCTGGCCCCGGTGGCGATAAACAGCGCATCGCAGGTGTATTCGCCAGAATCGCCGGTGAGCCGGAAGGGGTGTTGCTGGAGATTGGCGGTGTGGATGTGATCGAAGATGATCGCGGTATTAAAGCGTTCCGCATGGCGCTTCATCCGCTCCATGAGATCCGGCCCCATCAGCCCTTCCACATCGCCCGGCCAGTTATCGACCTCGGTGGTCGTGGTCAACTGCCCGCCCATTTGCAAGCCGGTAATCAGCAATGGCTCAAGATTGGCGCGGGCGGCGTAAACCGCTGCGGTATAACCGGCGGGGCCAGAGCCGAGGATTAACAGGCGGCAGTGCTTGGGAGCGCTCATTAAAGAATAATCTCCTGATTTTTTGCAGTGAGGGATGTTGCCAGGATGCAAGGGACTCGCCTTGTCACCGCTTTGTCATCAAATTGCCTTAAATAGGGGTATTCGTGGCGATGGCTACGGGATAATTTGGGGATAATTTAAACCCGTTTCAAGAGACCGCATGAACGCAAAACGCATTTTGCTGGTAGAAGATGAGCAACCGATCCGCGAGATGATCGTCTTCGCGCTGACCAATGCCGGTTACGAGGTGCAAGAAGCCACCGACGCCCGGCAGGCTCAACTGTGTATTGCTGACCGGTTGCCGGATTTGGTTTTGCTGGACTGGATGCTGCCCGGCATCAGCGGCATTGATTATGCCCGCCGGTTGAAGAAGGAGGAGCTAACGCGGGAATTGCCCATCATCATGCTCACCGCACGCGCTGAAGAGGAAGACAAGGTGCAGGGGCTGGAAAGCGGCGCTGATGACTATGTGACCAAGCCGTTCTCCCCCCGTGAACTGGTGGCGCGCATCCGGGCGGTGCTGCGGCGCGGCGGGCCTGCGGGTGAAGATGAGATGCTGCACGCGAATGGTCTGACACTCGATCTGGCCAGTCATCGGGTCAGCACCGGCGAAATCATGCTGGAAATGGGGCCGACCGAGTACCGGTTGCTGGAATTTTTCATGTCGCACCCGGAGCGGGTTTACAGTCGCGGCCAATTGCTGGATCGGGTCTGGGGCAGCAATGTTTATGTCGAAGAGCGCACGGTCGATGTGCATATTCGCCGTCTGCGCAAAGCGCTGGAGCCGCATGGCTTTGATGCGCTGATCCAGACGGTGCGAGGTGCCGGCTACCGTTTTTCAACGCGGGTTTAACATGTTGGCCAAACCGTGGTGGAATCTGGTTCGCCGCCAGGCGCTGATTTTCACGAGCGCCGCGTTGCTGGGCGGGATGGTGAATCAGCTTACCCTGGCCTTGTTACTGGCCGCACTGGGGGAACTGGCCTGGCAGTTGTGGCAGCTCTACCGGCTGGATCGCTGGTTGAGTGGCGATCCGGTCGCCAGTCCACCGCAAGCGGGGCCGATCTGGGGCGGCATCGCGGCGCATGTGATGCGTCTGCGTCGGCAGAGCCGCAAGCGCAAGCGCAAACTCAGTCGTCTGTTGGCGCAATTTCAGCAAGCGACCGCGGCCTTGCCGGATGCGGCGGTGTTGTTGAGCGAAGAGGATCGGGTGCTGTGGTGCAATGGCGCGTCGCAAACGTTGCTCGGCCTGACGGCAACCCGCGACGTTGGGTTGCCGATTGCGCATTTGTTGCGGCATCCCGGTTTCATCGCGTTTCTCAATCAGCGACGCAACGGCGACAGTGTGGAGTTTCCGTCGCCAGTAGATGACCTGCTCCTGAATGCCCGGATCGTGCCTTATGGCAAAAAACAGCGGTTGCTGGTCGCGACCGATATTTCCCGGGTCCGGCGTCTGGAACAGATGCGGCGGGATTTTGTCGCCAACGTCTCCCACGAGTTGCGCACGCCTTTGACGGTGATTGCCGGTTATCTGGAGACCTTGCTCGACAGCGATGAGGCGGCATTGGAGCGCTGGCGACAGCCGTTCCATGGGATGCATCAGCAATCCCGCCGGATGTTGCACATCATCGAAGATTTGCTGATGCTGGCCCGACTGGAATCGCCCCGGGAGCCTTTGCCGCGCAAGCCCGTCGCCGTACCGCAGTTGCTGGACGATATTGCCGAAGAGGCGCTGGCGTTGAGTGGTGAACAGGGACATCAGATTGAAGTCATCGCTGATGCGCAGTTGTGGATGCTGGGTTGTGAGAAAGAGTTGCGCAGCGCTTTTTCCAATCTGGTGTTTAATGCGGTGCGCTATACGCCGGCGGAAGGACGGATCGAGATTCGCTGGCTGGCTGATGAGCGTGGTTTGCATCTGGTGGTGGAAGATAATGGCGAGGGCATCGCGCCGCAGCATTTACCCCGGTTGACCGAGCGCTTTTACCGGATCAATCGGGATCGTTCCCGCAGCAGTGGCGGTACGGGACTGGGTTTATCCATCGTCAAGCATGTTGTTAATCATCATGGCGGTCAGTTGCGCATGGCCAGCGAACTCGGTGTTGGCAGCGTGTTTACCTGTGATTTTCCCCTGGAGTCGCGCCTGGTGCCGACGACATTCGCGCATAACGGCCACGGTAGCCGGTGATAAACTGGCGGCCATAATCAATTTGAGGGACGACACATGAAACTAATACTGGTGCGCCACGCCATTGCTGAGGACGCGGAAACCTTTATCGCTGCGGGGGGTACTGACGCCCAACGGCCCCTGACCGAGACGGGGCGCAAGAAAATGCGCAAGGGCGCTAACCGCTTGCGTTCCCAGATGCGGACTATTGATCTGCTCATCAGCAGTCCCCTGCTACGCGCCCGTGAAACCGCCGAGATGATCGCCCGCGCCTTTGGTGATCTGCCGATTGTCGAGCGTCCCGAACTGGATTACCGCTATCCGCCGGAAACCGTGTTGGACTGGCTGGTGCAGAGTTCGGCCGATGGTATGGTCGTGGCGGTCGGTCACGAGCCACAGTTGAGTCTGCTAACGGGATTGTTGCTGACCGGCGAACCACGGCCACTGATCGCCTTTCGCAAGGGCGGGATGGCGCTGATCGAGTTTCATGGCCGTGCCGCTGCGGGACAAGGCGTGCTGCAATGGGCGCTGACCCCTGGGCAGTTGCGCAGTCTGAAACAGGATTAACATTGACGCCCTTCGCCTGCTGGCGGGAGAGGGGTTGGGGGTGAGGGCATGTCTTCCGATATTGTCGCGGCGATTGATCTGGGTTCCAACAGCTTCCACATGATCGTAGCCCGGATCGCCAATGGGCAAGTCCAGGTGCTGGATCGACTGCGGGAAATGGTGCAACTGGCGGCGGGTCTGGATAGCCGCAATCGGCTGTCTGGGGAATCGCAACAGCGGGCGCTGGATTGTCTGGCGCGGTTTGGCCAGCGGTTGCGGCAAATTCCGCCGGAGCAACTGCGCATTGTGGGCACTAACACGCTGCGCCAGGCGCGCAACAGCGCCGTATTTTTAGCCCGGGCCGAGGCGGTGCTGGGTCATAGCGTTGAAATTATCAGCGGTTACGAGGAGGCACGGCTGATCTATCTGGGCGTGGCGCATAACGTGGCGTCCATTGCGGGCCGACGGTTGGTGGTGGATATTGGCGGCGGCAGCACTGAATTGATTATTGGTGAACAGTTTGAACCCCAACATTTGAACAGCCTGAAAATGGGCTGCGTCAGCATCAGTCGCGCCGACTTCGAAGATGGCCGGATCACCGAGGCGCGGTTGCGCAGGGCGGAACTGCTGGTGCGCCTCAAACTGGAGCCGGTCGAGGAGGAATACCGGGAATGCGGCTGGCAAATGGTGACCGGCGCCTCCGGCACGATCAAGGCGATTCAGGAGGTGATTGCGCGTGAAGGCTGGAGCCGTGAGGGGATTACCCTGGATGCGCTGCGGCGGTTGCGGGGAGCGTTGCTGGAGGCCGGGACTATCGCGGCTATTGCGGCCCGCTGGCAACTGGACCCGGCGCGCGCCCGGGTCTTTCCCGGCGGCTTCATGGTGCTGCATGGTTTATGTGAGGTGTTGAACGTGACCCGCATGGAAGTCTCGGATGGCGCATTGCGCGAGGGTGTGATTTACGACCTGCTGGGTCGTATCCGTCATGAAGATGTCCGCGACCGCACCATTGCAACGGTCACGGGCCGTTACGGTCTGGATCAGGCACAAGCGGAGCGGGTGGTGGCGACTGCTCGGGACTTGCTGGCGCAGGCGCAGACCGCCTGGGGTTTGGAACGGGAGGAGTTGGCGCAGTGGCTGGAATGGGCGGCGCGGTTACATGAGGTCGGGTTGTTGCTGACGCATGACCAGCACCACAAACACGGCGCTTATATTCTGGAACATGCCGATCTGCCGGGATTTTCGCGGAGCGATCAGGCAGTGCTGGCGGCGCTGGTTCGTCGGCAACGCCGTTCCTTCCCGGTCGATGCCTTTGCGCATCTTCCCAAAGATCAGGCGGCGCAGGTGGAACGGCTCTGTGTACTGCTGCGCCTGGCAGTGGTGCTGCATCGGGGGCGAAGTCGCCAGCCATTGCCGCCGCTGACATTGAAAATCAACATGCTGCGGCTGACGTTGAGCTTTCCGACCGGCTGGCTGGTTGAGCATCCGTTGACCTGCGCGGATCTGGAAGCCGAGGCCAGCTATTTAAAAAAGGCCGGGTTCCGGCTGGAGTTGGGCTGATTTCACGCTGCATCCGGGTAGCTTCCCTGCCGCCACTCAAAGGGCGATTCAACCTGCGCGATAGAAGCCGGCATCCCGAACTACCCCGTCGCTTCGCACCACCCTGGCCAGGGAAAGGAATCCAGCGATTATCGGGAAAAGCGCTACAGTTATCGGCGCTTTCTATTTTTCTGAGTCGCTGTAGGCTACATTGATAAACGGGTCTTACTGCCTTTCCGGCTGATCAGCGGACATTCCGAACCACCCCGGCGCTACGCGCCACCCCTCCTTGGCAAAGGAGGGAAATCCGGAAATCCGGTTTTCACCGGGAAAAGTGATAGCCGATTCCGTAGTGACTGGCTGTGACAAAAGTCATTAGGGTTAGCGGTTACGCTTTCAAAAATCAAAGTAGCGATACCACCGAGGAGATCATACATGCGGTATTTAAAAGTCATTTTTGGTGCGGTTGCTCTGCTGGTCACCGTGGGAGCTTGGGCGGCGTTTGAAGTGACGCCGCCTATCCAAAAGGAGTTGGATAAAACTATCGAGATAGTCAAGGGCTGGGCGGCGGACCCGGTCATCGTTAATGCCGTGGCGGCGCAGAATCAGAAAGGCCCTATTGCAGGCATGGACAACGCTAAATGGAAATCCATTCGCCGCAGTGACGCGCTCATCAAGGAATTCCAAAGCAACCCTGCTGCCAAGTTGCTTCAGCAGAAACTGGACGAATCCAAAGGCTTGTACAGTGAGGCGTTTCTCAACGCCAACCAGGGTGAAAAAGTCGCCTTCGTCGCAAAAACCAGTTCCTATCTTCACAAAGGGAGCGCCAAGTTCGATTCACCCTTCAGTTCCGGAAAGCCCTGGCAGGGCCAACCTGAATTCGATGAGAGTTCCCAGACCCACCAAGTCCAGGTCGCTGTTCCGGTGCTGGCCGATAACAAACCCATTGGGGTGCTGGTGATCGGCGTCAACCTGACCCAACTGTCAGGGGTGGCCAAATAGCTTGCACCCAATGGTTAGCCCTGCGTCCGTCCGGGTTGGCCGGACGGATTTTGCAACCTAAAGATGTGGTGACGTCATGCGTTTGAATACTTGGGGAATTAAAACCCGACTGGTCACCGCCAGTGCCCTGATTGTGCTACTGGGCGCTGGAATGGGACTTTGGAACCTCAGTAATTTCCGCTGGGCATCCGCCATGTTTCAGGTGGCCAGCCAGGAAAATCTGCCGGCGGTTGATTATTTAGTAGAAGCTGACCGCGATCTACAGCAGGCGCTGGTGGCTGAACGCAGTCTGATTTTCATGCGGCAGGCCTCGAACGAAGCTGCCGCTATGCGCAAGACGTATGACGAAAATCTGCAACAGGCAAGAAGTCGTTGGCAAAAGTATCAGGCGATTCCGGCCAGCGACGAAGCGCGTGCGCTTTGGCCCCAGTTCGAAAGTGCCTTGACCGACTGGGAGAAGATTTCCCGAGAGGTTTTATCGTTACTGGCGCAGGATTCGCCGCCCGAACGCCTGGATGCGATCGATATTTCGCTTAACGAAGCAGCAGCCAAGTTCGAAGCGGCGCGAGATATTCTGAACAAGCTGACCGAATTGCGCCTGCAAGAGGCCAGTGTTTTTGTCACTGAAGTGCAAGAGGTGGTCCAATGGACGACGGGCTGGACGGTGGCGATGGTTGCCGTTTTGATGGTGGTGGGCGGATTACTCGGCTTTCTGCCAGCGCAGACGATCACTCGTACCCTCCATCGCGTGGTTTTGGGAACTGAACAGGCCGCCACCGGCAATTTGACCGTGCAAATCCCCGTGGAAACCCAAGATGAATTGGGCCGGATGGGTGATGCGATCAATCAGATGTTGGCGCAATTTCATAATAGTATCGCCCATATTCAACAAGTGGCTTATCAGACTATCGATGTCTCCACCCAGTTGACGCGAGGTAGTGAACAACTGGCGGGCGGTGCCCAGCAACAGGCGGCTTCCCTGGAGGAAACGGCGGCCTCTCTGGAAGAAATAACCAGCGCTATCAAGCAAAGCGCCGATCATGCGTATCAGGCTAACCAGATGGCGCTGAACACCCGGACGAGCGCGGAGCGGAGCGGGAGGGTGATTTTGGCCGTGGTCGAAGCGATGACAGCCATCGATGAAAGTAACCACAAAATTAACAATATCGTCGGCGTTATTGATGATTTCGCCTTTCAAACCAACCTGCTGGCGCTCAATGCCGCGGTGGAGGCCGCACGCGCCGGGGAGCAAGGGCGAGGCTTTGCAGTGGTGGCGAGCGAAGTGCGCAAGTTGGCGCAACGGAGCGCGGAAGCCGCCAAGGAAATCCGGACGCTTATTACGGATGCGGCGACCAAAGTAAAAACCGGCTCGGGAATGGCTAATCAGGCGTGTGCGGTGTTAAGTGAAATCACCGACGGGGTGAAACAAGTCGCCGAACGGATTGAGTACATCAGCACAGCAGCCCGAGAGCAGGCGCAAGGCATTGAGCAGATCAATAAGGCGATGAGCCAGATGGATGCGGTCACCCAGAAGAATGCTACGCAAACCAGTCAGTTCGCCGCCATGGCCATGACTATGGCGAAGGAGGCGAGTGAATTGGAAAATCAAGTGAATCATTTCACATTGAGTTGAAATCGGTTTCTGTTGAGTTGTGAAAAGTACATTCGGCAATGTCTACTTCTCAGCCCTTTTCACGGTCACGATAGCAACACCAGCCAGCGTCATTGCCCCGCCCAACAGCAATTTCCAGGTCGGTTGATCGCCCCATACCAGCACTCCCAGCGCTATTGCCAGCACCGGGGACAGCAGCAACATCGGCGTAATCAGGCCGACCGGATAGCGGGTCAGCAGATGATAGAGAACACCGTGACCGATTAGCGAAGCGCCGACCGCTGAATAGACCGGCAAGGCAAAGTAAAACCAGTCGGCGGTGCGCAACGCCTCAATCTGCCCCTCTTCCAGCCACAGCGACATCAGCAACTGGGCCGGGGTCGCCACCGCGCCCACCCAGGCTTGCAGGGTGAACACACTGACCCCGGACAGGCGGCGCATCAGAATTGTCGCCACCGCCATCGCCATCGCCGCGCCCACAATCCAGCCCAGGGCGTCAAGATGCGCGAAAACCGTCGGATCAAAGCCAATGACCATCACCCCGGCAAACGCCGCCGCGATGCCCGTGACGCGCCAGCGATCCAGCCGTTCACGCAGCCAGATGAAGGCCAGCAGCGCCGAGAAGGGCACATAGAGCTGGGCGGCAATCGCGACCGAAGCAATATCGCCGCTGACGTCCAGCCCAATGAAAATCATACTGAAGTGAACGACGCCCAGCACCAGGCTGATTTCCAGCACCTGGCGCATTTTCCCCGGCTTCCAGCGCAACCAGGGCAGCAGTAACAGCAGCAAAATGGCAAAGCGCAGGGTGGAAAACAGCATGGGCGTAAAGTATTCAACCCCCACCTTCCCCACCAGGAAATTCAGCGCCCAAGCCACATTCACCAGCAGGATCAGTAATAAATCACCCGCTTTCATCAGGTCGTGAATTCAGCGTTGGGACGCCCCTGCGCTCCTGGCGATTCCCGATCAATCTTCACGCTGCTGCCACGCCCGCACCGCATTCATAAAGCGTGCATCCAGTTCGACTTCCTGTTCAGCAGGCAGTGCGCCGGTTTGACGCCACTGCTCCTGCAAGCGCTGCGGGTCATAAAGCGCCTCGGTTTTGGTGGCGGCCCCCGCCAGGGACGCCGATAACCGGGCGACCTGATATTCCATCCGCAACTGCGCAAAAGCGGGCGGCGATTCCATCCCGGCAATGATTTCCATGCAGACGCACCAGACCTTCTTGCGTTCCAGGTTCTGTTCCAGCGTGGCCTGTAATTCGCGGGCCGCTTCGGGAGCACCGGTCAGCGCCTGGCAGGCCGTATTGAATCGCTGTTGCAGGGCTTCCAGCAACGCTTCCGGCAGCGCGGGGAGTTCGGCCCATTGCTGCTGGAAGGGCGCAAGAACCTCGGCATCCACTGGCACCTCGGGCAATAGCGCCTCGACGCGAGCGCACAGGCGGGTCCGCTCATGCCCATTCTGGAAGGTTTGCTGGGCATGGTTCCGGCGCAGTGACCGTTCCTGCTGGGCGAACTGGCGGAGCGCCGCTTCAAAGCGCTGATCGAGCGCCCGCTGTTCGGCCTTGGGCGCGGGACCCGTCGCTTCCCACTCGTGCTGAATGGCCTGTAAACGCGCCCGCACCGACGGTAATTGTTCGCTGTCGAGGTTCGTGAACGCTTCGACTTCTTCACACAGCGCCAGCCGGTGAGTCAGATGACCTTGGCGTTCATCATCCACGGCTTGCTGTTCGGCCTGCCGGCGGGCAAAAACCGCATCGCAGGCGGCGCGAAACGTCTTCCATAGCGCCTGTTCCTGACGGGGCGAGGCTTGCACGGTGGGATGCCATTCGGCCTGGGCGCGCTTGGCGGTTTCAATCGCCCCGCGCAAATCGGCACTGTCCACCACCGCCTGCACCTGTTGAATCAGTTGCTGCCGCCGTTGCAATTCCCGGTCGCGCTCCGCGTCAAGGCGGTTATCCAGGCGATGTAGCACCTGTTGAAAGCGGCGATCCAGGTTCTTGCGGTCAGCGCGATTCACCGGCCCCAGCTTGTACCATTGCTCCTGAGCGCGACGCCGCAGCCGATCCGCTTCCCGCCAATCCACCTGCGCCCAGTCGGTCCTGTGTTCAAACTGCTCCAACTGCTCGCACAGAATGGCTTTCTTCTCAAAGTTCTGCTGGCGTTCACGGGATTGTTCCTCGAAATACGCCTGACAGGGGGCATACGCCCGCTCACAGGCACCGTTGAACCGCTTCCAGAGATTCTTCGGCGCTGCGCCTTCATGATGATCCAGATCCTTCCAGGCATCCCGCGCCTGCTGGATGCGGTGAGCGATTTCAGTGGGATCGACCTCCAGACCAATCAGGCCCTCCGCCGTCACACAGAGTTGTTCCCGCGCCTGATAAGCGGCCCAGCGCCGCCAGTCGCGCAATTCGCCAATTCGTCCGGCGCAGCTTTGCAGACGTTCATCGATCTGGGCCATTTGCGCCCGACTCAGGCCGATGTTCCGTTTCAGCCGCTGGCGCGCCTGTTCCTGCAAGGTGGTCGCCTGTTGCAATTCACCATTTTCCAAGGCGGTTTCCAGTTGCGTGGCCAACTCCTGGAGTTCCTGCCATTCTCGATCACGTTCATTCACCTGGCGCTGCATCCGGGCGCGCAACTTATCGAGCATCCCGTCAAACAGTCCCTGCAATTCGGTCGCCAGCGCCCGGGATTCGGGACGCTCCAGACCTTCCCACTGCTGCCGCAACTGCTTGAGATCAGCGTCGTGAACCTCGCTGGTCTGTTGCAATAACTTGTCGGCCTGTTGCAACACTTCGCGCAAGCGGAGGGCGCGAGCCTGATTCCGGTGGAGAACGCGCTGCTGTTCCTGAATGTCCTCGACCAGTTGCTGGAATTGCTGTTCCAGCCGCCGACCTTCGCTGTCCTGCACCGGGCCGAAATAGGCCCAGGCGGCGGGCGCTTCACGAGTGGCGTATTGCACCGAGGCGTCCAATTCGTGGCTGGATTCACCGGCCTGGCGCAAGCGCTCCAGCAGGGTTTCCAGCGAAGCGGTCAGTTCCATGCGCTGAGTACGGCGTCCCGCGCTGGCCTGCCGTTCGGTCAGGAACCGGGCGCGGGCCTGGGTGTAGCGCTCGCGCAGTTCGGGAGGCGCGGCGGCTTCCTGATCACGCCATTCCTGCTCCAGTCGTGGAAAGCGGCCGGCGTTCATGCCGCTTTCACCGTCCCAGCGCAGGTTTTCCATCTCGGTGCATAACCGCTCGATGTGGCTGGCGCGGATTTTCTCGGCGACCAGTGCGTCGAGCCGTTCTCGCGCCCGGCGGTAAATGCGCTTGTCGCGGTTGCGGCTCTGACGGGCGATCTGGTCCAGCGCTTCAGGTTCGGAAACCCGTTCCAGCGCGGCCAGACGCACATCCAGTTGTGGATCATGGACCGCGATCTCGATCAACAGCGGTTCCGCCGTCGTTCGCTCCAGCGCGGCCAGCCGCAACTCCGGTTCATGGGCCTGGCGCAACAGCACCTCAACCAACTCCGGATCAGCGCTCTGGCGGAAGCGCTCCAGTCGGTCGGTCAGCGAGGGACCGTCAACCGCCTTGCCGGTCAGCAGGACGCGGTAACGGGCTAATGCGGCGGCGCGCACCTCAGCATCGGCGTCTTCACTGGCTAGAGTCTGTAACTGATCGAGATCGTTGAGGCGTTCCAGCGCCGCGCGGCGGTGGGCAGGATCAGTACTTGCCAGTTCCGGTGAAGCGGGTTGAGGGGCTTCGGGATCGGTAGTTTGCCACTTGGGCTTGAGAAAACGGCTCAGGATCATGGGGCGATCGTAGTATTCAGAGGTGGAGGGGAGGCGCTGCGGGTAGCGTACAGGATTACTTTATCACACCAGGTTGGAGGCCGGGTTGCCGTTAGGGTGTTTGCACTACTTTTGCCGGTTAAATTGAAACCAGTTGCAATTCATAGTAGGACAAAATTCGGGCGACCGCCCAAAGGAGCCTGTCATGAGCGAAGAAAACCGCAAAAATAGTCCTGAAACCATGGCCGACCAGGTTAAGGGAGCCATCGACCGGGCACAGGAGGAAACCGGCAAGCTAATGGACTCGCTGGTCAAGGAGAGCGAAAAACTGCGCGAGCAGACCTTGCATCTGGCGGGGGATACCGTCAATGAAGCCCTGGAACGAGTCGGAGAGGTCCGCGAAATCGTCGAGGGCGTGCGGGGCAAGGCGACCGATACGCTGGATCATCTGGAGCAGATTTTTGAGGATCGGGTCTCGCGAGCCTTGAAGCGGTTGGGAGTGCCTACCCGTGATGATTTGCGCGGCATCGCCCAACGGCTCGAAGAGATCAATGCGCGCATCAAGGCGCTGACCCATGATCGGCAGGCGGCGGCCATGACGGCGGCGGTGGAAAAAGATGATTTGAAGCTGATCAACGGGATTGGGCCGGTGTTGGAAGGCAAGTTGAACGCGGCGGGCATTAGCCATTATCGACAACTAGCCGTCCTGACCGACGCTGACATCGACCATTTGGAAGCGGAGGTCATTCATTTCAGCGGACGTATCCGCCGGGATGACTGGGTGGCGCAGGCCCGGGAATTTCATGCCCGGAAGTACGGTGAGCTGTAGTGGCCAACACGCCCTCCCCCCGTGGAGGGGCAGTTTGGGGTAGGAGGGCGTAATGCAGTTACGTCGGAATTCAGGCGTTCAGATCGGGAATGACTTTGCTTTCCAGGCGGGAGATCTGGTCTTTGATCATCAATTTACGCTTTTTAAGCCGCTTCAGTTCCAGTTCGTCAACCAGAGGGTCTTTCGCCAGCCGAGCGATTACGTCATCCAGATCGCGATGCTCGACGCGCAGTTCGACGAGCCGGCGCTTGTAGTGTTCAATGTCATTGGTCTCCATAGGCGGTTTCCTCCAAAAAGGGCGGGAGTGGTGGGGCCGGAACCCGGCAGGTTCCCGACGCGCGGCGTTCACCGTGGTCATTAATGCAGTCTAGTCCGCTAGCGCACGGGCGGCAAGCGAATCCCTCTAACGCAACTGCTACCGATTTCAGGTAAAGTTTCCGGCCTTGTCAGAGGTTCCCGGAGAGTGCGAATGACGGCGGCGGTCAGGAAACAGCAGGTCAATTTTAACAAGCTGCAAAAACGGTTGCGACGCAACGTCGGCCGGGCCATTCAGGATTTCAACATGATCGAGGACGGCGACCGGGTGATGGTTTGCCTGTCCGGCGGCAAGGATTCCTTTGTCATGCTGGATATCCTGCGCAATCTGCAACGGCGGGCGCCGGTACGCTTTGAGCTGATCGCTGTGAATCTCGATCAGAAGCAGCCGGGTTTTCCCGAACACGTCTTGCCGGACTATCTCCGCAGTATTGGCATCCCCTTCCACATTATCGAGCAGGACACCTACAGCGTGGTCAAGCGGGTCATCCCGGAGGGGAAGACCACCTGTGGGCTGTGTTCGCGACTGCGGCGCGGCGCACTCTACACGTTCGCGGCGGAACAGGGCATGACCAAAATCGCCCTCGGTCATCATCGCGACGATATTGTGGAAACGCTGTTTCTGAATCTGTTCTACGGGGGCAAGCTCAAGGCTATGCCGCCGAAGCTGTTGAGCGATGATGGCCGGCATGTGGTGATCCGTCCGCTGGCCTATTGCCAGGAACGGGACACCGCTACTTACGCTGAAGCCCGCCAATTCCCGATCATTCCGTGCAACCTGTGCGGCTCCCAGGAAAATCTGCAACGCCAGGCGATTAAAACGATGTTGCGACAATGGGAAAAGCAGTTTCCCGGACGGGTCGATAACATTTTCGCGGCGCTGGGTAACGTTGCGCCGTCGCATCTGGCGGATACCGGACTGTTCAATTTCACTGAATTGGGCGCACACAACGGGGGTTCAGCGCCAAACTGGTTGTTGCCGGAGGCTTGTGAAGAGATTGATGCTTTTGATGAAAAGAGAACGCAGGGAATTCGACTAGCGGAGATTCGGGTTCCATTCCCGACCGTGCAGCGGGTTTGACGCTTTTTGAAATTCGCTGCTATTGTTGATGGGTTACAAAATTATTGCGCCGGCTTCCCGAACCCTTTGTGCAAGCCGGCCCCAGCTACTGAGGAGATCATGTAGATGAAGCAGAAACTGTTGGCGCTGGTTGCCACGGTCGGTCTGGTAATGGGCAGCGGTATGGCTCAGGCGGCAGATCCGGTCAAGATCGGTCTGATGGCACCGTTGACCGGTTCCTGGGCCAGTGAAGGGCAGGGCATGAAGAAAATCGTTGAGTTGCTGGCCGATCAGCAGAATGCCAAAGGCGGCGTACTGGGCCGGAAAATTGAAGTGGTCACCGAGGACGATGGCGGCGACCCGCGCACTGCTTCACTGGCCGCGCAGCGCTTGACCACTAAAGGCGTGGTCGCCGTCATCGGCACTTACGGCTCGTCCGTGACCGAGGCCAGCCAGACCATTTTTGACGAGGCGGGCATTCCGCAAATCGCCAACGGTTCCACGGCGATCCGCCTGACAGAAAAGGGCTTCAAGCACTTCTTCCGCACTGCGCCGCGTGATGATGAGCAGGGGCGGATGGCGGCGCAGACCATTGAGAAACTGGGTTTCAAAAAAGTCGCCATCCTGCATGACAGCACATCCTACGCCAAAGGGTTGGCGGATGAAACGAATGCGCTATTGAAGAAGCAGGGCGCAGAAGTGGTGTTTTTTGATGCGCTGACGCCGGGCGAACGTGACTACACCGCGATTCTGACCAAGCTGAAGGGCGCTAATCCAGATGTGGTGCTGTTCACTGGCTACTATCCTGAAGCGGGCCTATTGTTGCGGCAGAAGCGGAGCATGGGCTGGGCTGTCCCGTTCATCGGCGGCGATGCGACGAATAATCCCGATCTGGTCAAGAGCGCCGGTAAGGAAGCGGCTGAAGGTTTCTATTTCCTCAGCCCGCCACAACCGCAGGATCTGGATACACCGGAAGCCAAAGCGTTTCTGACGGATTATCAGAAGAAGTACAACGAAGCGCCCCCGTCCATCTGGGTGGTGCTGGCGGGCGACGGGTTCCGGGTGGCGGTGGCCGGCATTGAAGGCGCAAAGTCTACGGAGGGCGACAAGGTGGCTGAATATCTGCACGAGAGCCTCAAGAACTACTCCGGCCTGAGTGGCCAGATCTCCTTCGACGCCAAGGGCGACCGTGAGGGTGAGGTGTACCGGGTCTACAAGGTGGATGCGGAAGGCCACTTCGTGATGCAGAAGCTGTAAAACAGGTTCATCCCTCTCCCGCTTGCGGGAGAGGGGCAGGGGTGAGGGCGGCTTCGTGGAAGAATTTTTTCAACAACTCACTAACGGCCTGGCCGTAGGCGGCATT
>JAUPTV010000174.1 GCA_030917925.1 Pseudomonadota bacterium | reverse complement strand
TTGCTCGAACTGAAAACCGTGGCGCGGCCGCGGATTACGGCCGCAATTGCCGAGGCGCGCGCCCATGGCGATTTGAAGGAGAATGCTGAGTACCACGCGGCGCGGGAGCAACAAAGTTTCGCTGAAGGTCGGATTGCCGAGATTGAATCCAAACTGGCGGGCGCCCAGATCATTGATGTCACCACTCTGCCGACCTCGGACCGGGTGGTGTTTGGCGCGACCGTGCGGTTGATTGACGAAGAGAACGATGCGGAAAAATGCTATCAAATCGTCGGTGAGGATGAAGCGGACATCAAAGTGGGCAAAATTTCCTTCGTCTCGCCCATTGCCCGGGCGGTGATTGGTAAATTCGTCGGCGATTCGGTGGAAGTGCATACGCCGGGCGGCATCAAGAGCTACGAAATTGCCGACGTGCTGTATCTTTAAGGCCATTTCCTGAAAAGAGGATACCCGCCTTGATCCTCACCGCAGCTAAACGTGAAAATTTTAGCCACAGAATGACACAGAAAAAGAGAAAAATTTTCGTGTTTTTCCGTGTTTTTCGTGGTTAATCTCTGGATGCTGCCTTCCGATCTGCTGTTTTCCTACAAGCGCGGCGCTCAGGTTTATCCGCGCTTCCTCCGTCCCGATCAACACCTCTGGGCCGAGCGCGTCCTCACCCTCATCACCGAACATCAACACCGCCCGCGCGGCGAGTTGCAGGCAGCGCTACGGGCGCTGGAAGGCGATTCGCCGGATTACCGGGTCGTGCGTGGCTTTGCCCACTTGGCGCTGAATAAGGCCGAATTCACCCTGGCCACTGGTGATTTGCCACCGGAAACGTTGCGCCGTGAACTGTTTACCCTGGCGGCGGAACGCGGCGGCTACGGCGAAACGCAGGCGCAGGAGATTCTGGAATCGGTCGCTCCCCGTTACCAACTGGAAACCGAGGCGCTGCGTGATGCGCTCTACGCCGATTTGCCCGACCGACATCTGCTGACCGTGCTCCCGGATTTCACCCCGGAGCGCCTGATTGACCGCTACAATCTGGCTCAAGCCCAGGGCCTGCTCTACCCGGCGCTCTATCTGCGCGTGATCGCCCATCGCAACGTCCCCGGCGAATACCGGCGGCTGTTTCAGCATCTCAAGTTCCATGGCCTGATGTACGCCGTCGAGGGCAACCTGGACGACGGTTATCAAATCTATGTGGACGGCCCGGCCAGTCTGTTCAAGCAGACCCGCAAATATGGCTTGCAAATGGCGATGTTCCTCCCCGCACTGCTGCGAGTCAGTCGCTGGGAAATGGAAGCGGTGTTGCAGCGGGACGGTCAGGAAATCCGCTATCTGCTCAATTCGCAATCGCCGCTTAAGCCACTGATTGCCGCGCCGCCGCCCTACGACAGCCTGCTGGAAGAAAATTTCGCCCGCCGCTGGGACAAACTGGGGACACCGTGGGCGCTGGAGCGGGAGGTGGAAATCGTTGATTTGAAAGGTACGGTATTCGTGCCCGACTTCGCCCTGCGCCATACCGATGGCCGCATCGTCCATCTCGAAATTATGGGGTTCTGGCATCCGGACTATCTGCGCCGCAAGCTGGACAAGTTGCGTCGCGCCGCCATGCCGAATTTAATCGTCGCGGTCTCCGAGCGGCTGAACGCCGGAGCGGGAGACTTTCGCGACATTCCTGGCCCTGTGGTGTTCTTCAAGGGCAAGCTGGAGCCGCGTCAGGTGTTGACTGTCCTGGAAGCCCAATATCCCGTTCAGGACAGAGGTTAGCTTTCCGGTTCCCCGGTCTCCAGCACCTCTCGCAGGCGCTCGGTCAGCGCTTCCAGGGTATACGGTTTTTGCAAAAAACCGCAGCGGGGTTGATCGGTGAAACGGGGAACGATCCCCGTCTCGGCATAACCACTGGTCATGACTACCGGCACCTGTGGATCGATCTGTCGCAAGCGCCGGAACATTTCCTCGCCGTCCATTCCGGGCATGGTCCGATCCAGCAGCGCCAGGACGATCTCCCCCCGGCGCGCCTGATACAACTCCAAAGCCGCCTGGCCATCGCTGGCTGCCAGCACCTGAAAGCCGATCCGCTCCAGCATCCGTGCACCAAGCGTGCGCAACGCATCCTCATCGTCCACTAGCAACACCGTACCCCGTCCCAGCCCTTCGCTCAGCGGCAGATGCGCCGGCGGCGGCGGCCGGCGTCCTTCTGGCTCGATGGGGAACAACACTTTGAACGTCGTCCCCTGGCTGGGCGCACTGGACACCTTGAGCGCGCCCTGGTGGCCGCGCACGATACCCAGCACTGCCGACAGCCCCAATCCCCGCCCGGTGAATTTGGTCGTGAAGAACGGTTCGAACATCCGCTGCTGGGTGTCCGGGTCCATCCCGCAACCCGTGTCCGATACATCCAGCCACACATAGTCGACTTCGATCAGCGGGCCTTCCACAGTGAACTTGGCCAGGGTATCGCGAGTGCCATGCAGCAGCCCGGTGGCCAGCGTGATCACGCCACCGTTCTCGCCCAACGCTTCGGACGCATTGATCACCAGATTCATCACCACCTGGCGAATTTGGCTCGGGTCGCCGCGCAATGGCGGCAGGGCTTCCTTCAGGTGCAAATTCAACAGCGCCTTCTTGGCAATCGACGCCTGCAACAGCGCCGCCATCTCGCGAATCAGACTGTCCAGCCGGATCGGCTCGATGATGAATCGGCCCCGTCCGGAATACGCCAGCATCTGCCGGCACAACTCGGCAGCGCGCAGCGCGGTCTTTTCAATCGCCCGCAGGCTTTCGCGGGCCGGAGCGCGTGGCGGCAATTCATCCAGGGCCAGGCTGGCGTTGCCCAGGATGATCGTCAGCATATTGTTAAAATCATGCGCGATGCCCCCGGCCAACACCCCCAGGCTTTCCAGTTTCTGGGTCTGCTGCATCTGCCGCTCCAGGTGCAGGCGCTGCGCCTCGGCCGCCTGGCGCTCGGTAATATCCGTCACGGCCAGCATCAGCAACGGCGCTTCCTGTTCCCTCGGTCCGTCCAGTGGCATATCCAGCACCGCGCCTTCAATCTGCGCCGCAAACGCTGGTCCGGTCGCCCGCTGCACCCGCGCTTCCAGGGTCTTGCTGGCCGGCTGACGAAACAGCGCCCGGTATCGCCCCCGAAACACTCCACGGTCAGCCTCCGCCAGCCCTTCAACGAACGGTGCGCCAATCAGTTGCGGGCGATGGCGACCGACCATTCGGCAAAAGGTCTCGTTCACTTCATGGATCAGGCCGACCTCATCCAGCACTACATAACCAATCGGTGCCCGGTGAAACAGCCGGGAAAATTGATCGCGCGATTGTTGCAATGCGGACATTAACCGACGAAGTTCTTCGTTTTGAATCTCCAGTTCGATCTGATGCACCTGCAATTCATGCACCAGCCGCTGCGCCCCTTCACTGGTCAGTTCCGGAATCGCCGGAATCTCCGGGGGCTGCGTGGCCACCCGGCTTTCAGCGCGCTCCCGCAGATTTCGGGGGTGGTCCATCTGGCTCATACAGGATCATCCGGCGCCCTGCCGGACGCCGCCTCTCTCAGCTCAGGAATTTCGTTAAACATGGCATAGACTTGAAAGGGTTTCGCATCATTCCCGTCGAAGAGCGGCGTGGCGCTCACCCGCAGCCAGCGCCGCTGGCCCAACACCGGATTGAACACCCCCATCACCACGGCCGCCACTGGCTGGCCCGTGCGTAGCGCCACTATGGAAGGATGTTCGTCGCCGGGAAACGGAGTTCCATCTTCCCGCAGCGCCTGCCAGCGGGGATCAACCGAAGCACACCCGGTCAATTGGTCCAAGGTCAAACCTAACAGCCGTTGGGCAGCAGGATTTGCCGAGAGAATTTGGCCTGCCGCGTCCTGATACACCACCCCTTCATCGATGGTGTCGAACAGCCGCTGATAGCGCGCCTCGCTGGCCTGCGCCTGATCCAGCGCCCGTTGCCGGCTGGACAAATCCATTACGGTGAAGGTCGTTCCTTCCTCCAAGTGCGCCGGATCCAATGGCGACGAACTCAGCAGCACCGGGAACAGTTCGCCATTTTGCCGTCGCCACACGGTCTCCACGGTACCCACCCCATGTTGTTCGATTTGCGTGTATTTCTCCTGGCCGACGCGCATAAATTCCGCCTCGGAAGGATAAACCTGCCGGGCGCTTTGACCGATGAGTTGCTCGCGGGCATAGCCGAGCATCCGGCAGAGTTGATCGTTGACTTCCAGGAAGGTGCGGTTGACCACTCGACCAATCCCCGCCGGCGTCGCCCGATACAGACTGGCTAACTGGCTCTCCCGATCCGACAGCGCCTGCTGGGTGCTCTTGAAGACGCTGATATCGACGAAGTTCAGCACAACCCCGGACACCGTCCCCACCCCGATATGATAGGGTAACAGATGCATCAGCCACCAGGTTCCGTTCTGGGTGCGCACTTCCTGTTCCTGTTCTACTGCGCCCTCAGCGACCTCGTGAATGCGTTCAAACAGGTCTACATCCGCCAGGGTATGCATGAGATGATTGACCGGACGGCCGATGTCGCTGTCCAGAATTTTAAAAATCCGGCGGATTTCGGGAGTAAAGCGGCGCACGGTCAGATTCTCATCGAGGAACAGCGTACCAATCCGGGTGCTGGCCATCAGATTATCCAGATCATTATTCAATTCGGTCAATTCAATAATCTTGCTCTGATACTCGGCGTTAACCGTATGCAACTCCTCATTGACCGACTGCAATTCCTCATTGGTGCTTTGCAGTTCCTCATTACTGGCCAGCAGTTCCTCATTGGTGGCCTGCAATTCCTCATTCGAGGTCTCCAGCTCTTCAATGGTGGCCTGCAAATTCTCCCGCGAGAATTGCAGTTCCTGCTCCAAATCATGGATGCGCTGTTCAGCTTCCTGCGCGACATCGTAAACCTGGGCGCTGCTGCCCGCCGCTGCCTCCTTGAAGGGCGGCGCGGTTTCCTCGACAAAGACCGCCGCCAGCGCTTCCTGGCCCTTCTTGCCCGGCAGCGGGCGGATGCGAATCTGAATGGTCCGGGTCTCATCGCGCCACTTCAGCCGGATACTGGTGTATTTAAGCTCCTCGCCACTCTTGAACACTTTTTGCAGACCGGTAGCCAACGGAATCGCCAGGTCTTTCACTGCGATTTTGGTGATGTCATTCATCAGCTTGCCGGAAGGCAGACGAAAATAGCCATCCGGCTCGCCCAGAATATGCAACACCTCAAGCTGTTCATTCACCACCACCGCCAGGGGCACATAGTCGCCAGCCAGTGATTGCAGAAAGCGATCCAGCATCCGCTCTTCATCCTGATTGCGTGGCCAGGCGCTGCTGGCCGCCCTGGCGCGGTGCTGCCAGGGCCGCACTTCGGGTACGGCGGAAAATTCGGCCCCACTGGTCGGGCGCCGCTTACCCCTGGAGGCATACAGCTTGAATTTCTGGTGCAGGGTTTCGTACAGATCCGCCAGTTCGCCGGTCGTCTCGCTGCTGCCCAACATCAGAATGCCCTGCGGATTCAGGGAAAAATTCATCAACTCCATCGCCTTGCGCTGCAACACCGGCTGGAGATAAATCAGCAGATTGCGGCAGGACACTAGTTCAATGTTGGTGAACGGCGGATCCTTAATCAGATTATGCTGGGCGAACACCACCATCTCGCGAATCGAGCGGTCAATCTGGTAATGCTCTTCCCGGCGATGAAAATACTTGGTCAGAAACTTGGGCGACAAATCGGCGGCGATGCTTTCCGGATACAAGCCGTTGCTGGCGCGCAGAATGGCATCGCGGTCAATGTCCGTGGCGAAGATCTTGATGTCCAGCCGCTTGCCCATCTGCTCCAACACTTCGCGACTGAGCATCGCCAGGGAATAGGCTTCTTCGCCAGTGGAGCAACCCGCTACCCAGAAACGCACCTCTCGCCCTTCAATACGCTCGAACAGCGCTGGCAGATACTGCGTCTCCAGTTGATCGAACACCTCGCGATCCCGGAAGAAACTGGTGACGCCGATCAGCAGTTCCCGGTAGAGAGTCATCACCTCGCCAGCGTAGCTCTCCATGAATTTCACATAATCGCGCAAGTCGTGAATCTGATTTACGGTCATGCGCCGCTCGATGCGCCGGCTCACCGTACTGGGCTTATAGAATGTAAAATCCACCCGAGTGCGCTCGCGCAACAGGGCGAAGATGCGGTTCAGGCGATCCTCGTCGGAAATCAAGGTCTGCGGGCGATCCACCTTGGCCGCATAGGGATGGCGGGCGAACGACAGCAGCTTGGAGTGCATTTCATCCGGGGGCAAAATGAAATCCGCCAGGCCGGTGGAAATCGCCGCGCGGGGCATGCCATCAAACTTGGCCGACTCCTCGCTCTGCACCATGATCATCCCCCCCGCCTCCTTGATCGCCCGGACGCCGCGCACGCCGTCGCTGCCAGTTCCCGACAGGATCACGCCAATCGCCTTCTCCGCCTGATCATCAGCCAGCGAACGCAGGAACACGTCGATCGGCAAGTTGATTCCACGGGAACGATCCGACTCGCTCAGCAGCAGCTTGCCGTGGAAGATCGACAGATTCTTCTTCGGGGGAATGAGATAGACCGAATTGGCCTCGACGCGCATGCCCTCCTCGGCGCGGCGCACGGGCATGGACGTGCGTTTAGAGAGCAGTTCCACCATCATACTTTTGTAGTCAGGTGAGAGATGCTGGATAACAATAAACGCTAGGCCGCTATCGGGGGCCATCGGCGTGAAGAACGCCTCCAGCGCCTCTAGGCCGCCGGCGGAAGCGCCAACCCCCACATAGTAAATGGGGCTGGACGGGTCAGCTTCGATGGGCAGAGAAATCAGGTCGGACATGGACGGTTCATCCGCGCCTGCGGACAGGCGATGTAACAGAGATCTACTGGACGCCAGGGCGCCCACCTCACCCACGTCGGCACAATCCGGCGCGGATGCGGTATCCTACTGCTTTATTTGCTTGCCGTGAACGGCAAACCTGGATGCAGTGCATGACGACCCGTTATCTTGATGCCTTTTTCCAACCGAATGCCATAGCGCTGATTG
>JAUPTV010000173.1 GCA_030917925.1 Pseudomonadota bacterium | reverse complement strand
GCTAACTGTTGAGTATACAGAATGAGCCAATATCGGGCTAGACAGAATCTGCATATCCTTCTATGCTCAATTTCTGCATAACATCACAACCCCTGAATTTTTACTCATCTGATACCCAAACGTTAGCTTATGGATAATACATTGTCAACCTCGGCCGATGCTATTCGTCGCTTTTGGGACCGATACCTGGAATTGCTGCATCAACAGGGCATCCAGTCGCCTGCTGACCGCTGGTATGTGACCCATGCCGAAGCTTATATCCATGCGGCTACAGGGCGACGTTTGATGGAACACGCTCCTGGCAATGTTCATCAGTATCTCGCCGAGCTGGGCAGAATTGGCAGAATTAACGACTGGCAGTTTCGGCAAACAGTCGATGCTATAAAGAAACTGTTTGATCTGGTCGGCGTACCGTGGTTGCACGAGGTAGACTGGAATTTCTGGCGAGATTCTGCACAAACCTTGTCATCGAACCATCCGACCATCGCACGGGTCTCCCATCCGCCAGCCTTGCCGCATCTGGCCAGTCAGGCGACACCTATTCCCGATGTGGATACCGCGCAAAATGAGGCGGCGATTGACCGGTTGGTGACAGTGATCCGGCAGCGGAATTATTCGATCCGCACAGAAACCGCCTATCGATCATGGGCTGAGCGTTTCCTGACCTTTATCCATCATCGGAACCCGCGCACAGCAGGCGGCGCTGACGTTGTATCCTTCCTGGAAACGCTGGCGGTCCAAGGCCATGTCGCGGCCAGTACCCAGAATCAGGCGCTCAATGCTCTGCTGTTCTTTTACGCCTACGCCCTGGAGCAACCCTTGGGCGATCTGGGCGGTTTCGTCCGGGCCAAACGTCCAAGCCGGTTGCCCGTGGTCCTGACCCGTGGCGAGGTCCAACGATTACTGGATCAGTTAGCGGGAACGCATCAATTGATGGCGTCGTTGTTGTACGGCACCGGGATGCGGTTGATGGAGTGTTTGCGATTGCGCGTCAAAGATGTCGACTTCGCCTATCGCCAAATCACAGTACGGGAGGGCAAGGGTCAAAAGGATCGGCTGACCCCTTTGCCCGAAAAACTGCTGGAACCGTTGCGTATCCATCTGCAAAAGGTCAAGGCGCTACACGAAGCGGATGTCTCCCAAGGCCATGGTGAGGTGTACCTCCCATCCGCGTTGGACAGGAAGTATCCAAACGCCGCTACCGAGTGGAGCTGGCAGTATGTCTTTCCCAGTGGACGACTCTCCGTTGATCCGCGCAGTGGGGCGGTTCGTCGCCATCACCTGCACGAAAACAGCCTGCAGAAAGCCGTAAAACAGGCTACAACTGCCGCACGCCTGGCCAAGCCGGTTCATTGCCACACCCTGCGCCATAGCTTTGCGACGCATTTGCTGGAATCGGGCTACGATATCCGCACCGTCCAAGAATTGCTCGGCCATAGCGACGTAAGCACCACGATGATTTATACCCACGTCCTCAATCGCGGTGGACGTGGAGTCGTCAGTCCTCTGGATGCGATCTGACTGTCACTACACCGCCAGCGCGGCAGTGTCATGAGTGAAGCAGGCCTTGGGACAGACCCGCGAACAGGCTTCGCAACCAATGCAATCCATGGGGTTGGAGAGCGTCATAAAGGAATTATCGCTGTCATCATCTTCATCTTCGTCGTCTTCATCATCCAGATCGACGTCATCAATCGCCCGCTGCACGATGGTCAATACATCGCGTGGACAAACCTTGTAACAACGGCCGCAGCCGATGCATTTCGCCTCATCCAGAGCAACGGCGAACTGGGGAACCCAGGGAGTACCGCCTCGAGTCAGGCCGGTAATGGCGTTTTCTGCGCCCATGCTACATACCTCGCTTGCTTTAATGAACTGGTTAATCCTGCCAGCCTTCGGCTTCCATCGCGGCGAATCGCCCCTCAGACCGGTCGGGGGTCTGGCGCTGCCGGGCGATACTGCGATTCAACCAGGCCGGTGCGTCACTGCGCAGCCCGGCTTGCAATTCCGCCAGGAGCGCGGGAATGGCCGTACCCGATTCAACCCGGAGCGGTTGCACGCCAACCGTGAGCAGTTGCTGGATGGCCGAGCCGCCAATCGCTTCGCAATACACCACGGCGCAACCGTGTAATAGCGCTAGTTTGGCAGCCAGCTTGTCCTCATGGCGGTCCTGTTCGAGTGCGCCGAACTGGGCAAACTCGATCAGGGTCGCCTGTTCCGGCGTCACCGCGTAAATCAGGATGCCGCTCGCCGCGCCAAAGTGTTGATCAACGCGATGGCGGTCGCTGGTGGCGAAGGCGGCCTTGATGGTCGGCGTCATGCTACGTTCCCTAATGCCGCCAGCCAGAATTCGCAGATGCCTGAGCAACGCCATGCCCTGCCTCCCGCCGGTCGTCGGCTTTGAGTGAATAAATGGAGTGATAAGGCGCAACCGCGTGTTCCGCATGGGTCAGCAACGCATTCGCCAAATCAAAGAGCGCCTGCCGTGCGCCCCGATAACCGATCCACGCCCGCTGATAGCCACCAAACAGGTCATGGAGCGGATAACCAGCGCGCAACAGCGGAATGTCCAACCGCTGGGCGAGATCCAATGCGTGGGAGTTGCTAATCACCAACTCCGCTTCGCGTTCCCGCGCCAGGGTTTCCAGGTCTTCCAGATCACCAATGTGGATTTGCGCGACCGGTAATTGCGCCAGAATCGGCGCAGTGGCCGGCGCAACCGCTGCGACAATCTCGGCACCCATGTCCGCCAGCAGTTGGCTGAAGCCGTGCAGTAAATCCGGTTCAGCGGCAAGCGCGATTCGCGCCCGGCCCAACAGGAAATGCGTATCGAGCATGGCATCCTGTAACTGGGCGCGTTGCCGGACCAGTCCAGCCGGAACCGCCTGACCCGCGATGCCCGCCAGCGTCATCACCAGTCGATCCGTAGCGTCCAGCCCAAACAGGTGCGGAAAACGATGCACCGGCGTCCCGGTGCGTTCATGTAGTAAATCCGCCGCCGGATAGAGCGATGCGCCAATCACTAACGTCGCCGCCGCATCGCCCAGGGTGGTAAAGGCGGCCAGCGGTGTCCCGCCCGTGGTCAGCGGCTGATAATCCTCGGCGTCAAGATGGCCGTCCAGGGAATCGGCAAGGTCCGGGATAAAGATCGGATGCAGGTCAAACCGTTCGATCAACTCCCGCAAGGCTTCCAGGTCGCCCGGCGTCAGCAATGATCCACAAAGCACATTGACCTGGCGGGATAGCCCTTCTTTCCCCATCCGGACCGATGCCAGATGCTGTTGCGGAACCCATTCCGCCACCATGGCCTTGACCGTTGCCGCAAAGCCGCTTTCCAGGCAGCCAGTGAAATCCGGGGTGTTGACCGGCACGATGCGCGTGGCCTGAAACTCCGGGTAGTTGGCCCGAAATGCCTTGAGCACCTGCTGAATATCCGTGCCCTGCGTCTCGGTCAGACCGGTGGTCAGCAACCCGACCGCCGCCGGTTGATGCTTCTCGCAGACCGTGCGCAACCCGGACAGCAAATTGTCGTCAGCGCCCATAATGCTGCTGATCGGGTCCAAAGCGCTGGTTTGCAAAGGAATCGGTTCGCGGAAATGGCGGACCAGGAAGACCTTGGCAAAGGCAGTGCAGCCTTGCGCCCCGTGTAACAGGGGAATCGCCCGGTTCAGTCCGAGGATGGCCAGACTCGCGCCCAGTGGCTGGCTGGTTTTAAGCGGACTGACCGAGAGCGGTTTACTGCGGCGGATGACTTCAGCCATGAGCGACCTCCAGACGTTGAACGCTCTCAATCTCTCTCCCATTGACGGGCAAGGAACGTTGATCCCAGGGGGCTGGCCGACGCACTGCGCTCCAGATCGGGCTTTCCAGTGAACGGGTTAATTCCTGCGCCAGGGTGATCATGCCGCGATAACCGGCATAGCCATGTTCGCGCTCCTGATTCACGTCCAGAAACGGCAAGCGGGCTTTGAGCGCGGTGTACAGGTTGCGCCCGCCCGCGACCAGAATGTCAGCGTGATAGGTGCGGGCCAGGTCGAGCAGGCCGCTTGGATTACCGTCATCGATCAGGTGTGCTTCCTCGCCCATCAACTCGCGGATGCGCGCCTTGTCTTCCTCAGTCGATTTCTTGGTGCCGGTCGCGACCACGGTCATGCCCAGTTCCTGGAGGGCGGAGACGATGGACCAGGATTTAACCCCACCGGTGTACAGCAAGGCGCGTTGCCCCTGTAACCGCTCCCGCCACGGTTGCAAGGCGGCGCGAACCTGCGCTTCCTCGCGGGCAATCAGCGTTTCGGTGCGCTGGGTCAGATCGGCATCATTCAACAGGTGCGCGAAGGTCCGCAGCGCGGTGGAAACATCGTTGATGCCGTAAAAACTGCCCTCAAACCAGGGCGCGCCGAAGCGTTCCTGGAGCTTGCGGGCGACGTTCAGCATGGCGCGGGAGCAGACCACCATATTGGCCTCGGCGCGGTGCATGGTCTGAATTTCACGAAACCGGGCATCGCCGGACAAAGAACACAGCACCCGCAGTCCCAACTCATCAAACAGCGGCAGGGTGTTCCACAATTCGCCAGCGATGTTGTATTCACCGATCAGATTGATGTCGTGAACCCGGAGATTGGGGCGGGTTGGATCGACCGGCGGCGGTTCCGGTTCGCGGCTGCCGACCACCCGCTTGATCATGGTTTCGCCGGCGATGCGATTACCGAGATTCTTGTTGCCGTAGAAACCGGCAGCGTCAATCGGAATGACCGGCAATCCCCAGCGTTCCGTCGCCGCCTTGCAAATGGCTTCCAGATCATCGCCAATCAGGGCGGTGACGCAGGTGCTATAGACGAACACGGCCGCCGGGGAATAGCGGTCAATGGCCTGCTTGATGCCATGGAACAAGCGCTTCTCACTGCGCCCCATGATCACGTCCTGCTCATTCAGATCGGTGGTCATCCCGAGTTTGAACAGGGCGGGACCGCTGGAGCGCGTGCCACGATTGTCCCAGGAGTCGCCCGCACAAGCGATAGGCCCATGGACAATATGCGCGACATCCGCAATCGGCAGCAGCGCGATTTGTGCGCCATCGAAGGTGCAACCGCCAGCCGCCGCGCCGGGCGTGGGCCGGGCGCAACCCAATTTGGCCTGTGAGTTATGCGCACAGGCCGGTTCATCACGCAATGCAGCAAGGTCGGCAGCTTTCATGGGGTTAACAGCCCGGGGCTAAATAAAGACTAAGGTGATTTAAGGTCTTGGCGTCTTGGCGGTTCCCATTCAAACCGCTACCGCCATGCCCAGTAATTCCGGCTTGACCTGTTCCAGCCATTCCTCAATCCGCTCATCGGTTAAATCCGCCTGGTTGTCCTGATCGAGCACCAGACCGACGAATTCACCGTCACGCAGCGCCTTGGATTTCTCGAATTCGTAACCGTCAACTGGCCAACTGCCAATGAACTGAGCGCCCAGTTTGCGGAGTTTTTTATACATAATGCCCAGTGCGTCGACGAATTCCGTGGGATAGCCGACCTGATCGCCCAGTCCAAACAGGGCAATGGGCTTCCCTTCCAGATGACGCGCTTCCAGTTGGCCCAGGAACTCGGTCAAGGGGTCCGGCAGTTCACCATCGCCGAGGGTGGGCGTACCGATGATCAGCGCTTCGCAGTCCAGCATGGCATCCGGCGTGGTTTTCGCCATATCGAACAGTTCAATCTCGCCTTCCATAAACTGCTTCTTGATCCGCTTGGCGATTTTGCGGGTCGTGCCCGTATCAGTGGTGTAGAACAAACCAATCTTAGTCATGGTGATGACCTCATTAAGTTAAATGATGATTTTCAATCAGGACTCAACACAGTCTTCAGTGACCACGGCCAGCACGATCCCGGTCGCGTTCTCAAAATCATCGGTCAGGCGCAAACAGTGCTGACGACCATCCACCAGATACAGATTGATCCCGGCACCCTGCAACGCCGGTTCAGCATGGTTGATGTCGTCGTCCAGACACTGGGTGAAATGCACACCGGGATACGCCTGGCGCAAGTAACTCAGCGCCGCATCATCCACACCGTGCGTTTCCGCCCATTCGGCAATATCGTCAAGTTGGTAGGGGGTGATCACGACGCCTCCTCGATCTCAGCCAGAAATCGCTCAGGCACCGTGCGGCCCGTAATCCGGGCCAACCAAGGCGGTGGATCACCCGCTAACACTTGCTGCAATTCACTCAGCAGCGCCGAAATATCCTCGGCCTGCGGGCGTTTGAAGGGATGAATGCCGCTGTTGACCACCCGGGCTGCCGATGGGCCGCCGATGGACAGGACACAGAGCAGATGGCAATCATCGATCAGCGCGACCCGCTCCGCGCTATGGTCCACGCTCAGTCGAGTCACGACCGACGCTGGACGTACTGCGATCAATCGCGCCTCGGTCGCCGAAACCTGGTAGATCAGAAACCGGGCGCAGGAGCCGAAATGACCGTCCAGGCGCTCGCCGTTATTCGAGGCGCAGGCAATCCGAATTGAATGGGGTAAGGAACCGTCGTCATCAGCGCGAGGAACCGGGATCGCTTTTTGTGCGATGGCTTCCTCTTCACCGTGTAGCGCGTGCAGCGCCAGTCGTAGCACCGCCCCGTCAATCTCTTCCAAAGCGCTATCAGCGCCGGTTTTGAGATCCCGGACCTTCAGGCGGTTTAACTTGGCCTCGGTCAGTGGTTCACCCAGTACGGCCACCAGTACCCGGAGCAATTGGCCCGGTGTGGTATCCGGCAGTTGCCGCGCCGCCAGACCGATGCGCAGCGCGAGACAGTCGGGAAGTGGGCTGGTGTCGGTCATAGTCGTTTCACCCGCACGCTTAACGGCAACTTGGGCGTTTGTGCGAAGGGTTCGAGATAAAACCGCGAGCCGTCAGACAATTGCATTTCACCGCCCCAGGCCCCAGGCCCTGCGTGTTCCAGGGAGACAACGGTTTCCTCGTGATCTTTCTTGGTGATGTAGAGCACCAGTTCACCAGCAGCGTTATTCCGCAGCATGACATTGGGCATGACTGCATTCTCCTGTCGTGAATGTAGAACCGGCTTCCAGCCGATCAAACCGGCTGGAAGCGCTTTCCACATTAAAAGTTCAGCGCACCAGGTCGAAGGCGTAGTCGGTTTCGCCCAGCGTCATGGTCTCCTGGTCGAGTTTTTCCATGACCGCATTCACCAACGTCTTGAGCATGTACATCGCGCCCTCGTAACCGAGCGTGGTGTCACGGTGCAAGTGATGACGGTCAAACAGCGGGAACCCGATCCGAATCAGCGGCACTTCAAACTCTTTCCCCTTGTGCAGGGTGTCGCGCTGGATGAACTTGCCGTAGGAGTTACCGATCAGGAAATCGGGCTTGTTGCTGAACACCAGTGAGCGCAAATGCCAGAGATCCTTACCCATGTGGACTTCGGCTTCCTGGCCATAGGGTGAAGATTTGAGCAGTTTGGTGATGTCCTTGGCCCAGCGCTTGTTGCCGTTATGACACAGCACATGCAGCGGTTCAGCGCCCAGTTCCATCAGAAACTGGCACATCCCGGTCACGAAATCAGGATCGCCGAACACCGAGAAGCGCTTGCCATGCAGCCAGGTGTGCGAGTCGGTCATCATATCCAGCAGTCGACCCCGTTCCTGAGCCAGTGATTCAGGAATCGGCTGACCCGTGAGTTCCGAAACTTTCATCAGGAAGTCGTCGGTCCACGTCAGGCCCATCGGAATCGTGATCCCGCTAACCGGTTGATTCCAGGTCTCCTGGATATACTTCTTGGTCTTGGCCAACTGCCAGGGTTGCAGCAACAGGGTGTCAATCGCGTTTGGCGCATCCTTGATTTCGTCCTGAGTCGTGCCGCCCGCGTACATGCGGAATTCGCCATCCGCCGGTGTATCGAGAATTTCCTCTGGATCGGACAGGAAGGTATACGCCACGCCCATCTCGTTCAGCATCCGCTTGATGACCCGGAAATTGCCGAGATAGCTCTCAAAGCCGGTCACGATATTGAGCTTGCCGTTGCTGCCAACAGCCTTACCTTCCATCGTGTTGACCGTGAAGTAACGGAGGATGCCTTCCAGCATATTGTCCCAGCCGGTGATATGGCTGCCGACGAAACTGGGGGTATGGGCGAACGGGGTGGGGAAATCCATCGGCACCCGGCCATCTTTCTTGGCGTTCGTGATGAAGGCGTTCAGGTCATCGCCAATCACCTCCGCCATGCAGGTCGTGGACACCGCGATCATTTCCGGCTGATACATGGCCTTGGAGTTTTCCAGCCCCTCGAACATGTTTTTCTGTCCGCCGAACACCGCTGCATCCTCCGTCATCGAGTCCGAGACCGCAGCAATCGGTTCGCGGAAATGGCGGTTGAAGTAGGTGCGGAAATAGGCGACGCAACCTTGGGAGCCGTGGACATAGGGCAGAGTTTTGTAGAAGCCCAGGGCGCACAGCACCGCACCAAGGGGTTGACAAGCTTTGGCCGGATTGATGGTCAGCGCCTGGCGCTGAAAATTAAGTTCCTTGTACGCCTCGGTCGTAGTCCACTGGAACACTTCTTCCAGCTTTTCCCTGGGGGGCGCTTCCTCAAAGACCCGCTTGCGGGCGAAGGACTCCTGATATTCGTCGGTATTGAACAGGGGATAACCCGGTTTAATCGTTTCAACGTCTTGCATGGTGGATTCCTCAGGCAGCCGCTCGTGCAGCTTCGGCGTTCATCGGCTGTTTCCAGGGGGCTTGCATGTTTTTCCAGCAAGGATTGTTGATCGTCATGTCCATATCCCGGGCGAAGATGGCGAAACCGTCGTAGCCGTGATAGGGGCCGGAATAATCCCAGGAATGCATCTGCCGGAACGGAATGCCCATCTTGTGGAAGACGTATTTTTCCTTGATGCCGGAGCCGATTAAATCTGGCTTCAGCCGTTCCACAAACGCTTCCAGTTCAAAGCTGGTGGCGTCGTCATAAATCAACGCGCCATCCTGCAATTCCTTGAAAGTGCGGTCATAATCGTCGTTGTGGGCGAATTCGTAGCCCGCGCCGATGATCTCCATCCCCAGATCTTCATACGCGCCGATGATGTGGCGCGGCCGCAAACCGCCGACGAACAGCATCACGCGCTTGCCTTCCAGGCGGGGGCGGTATTTGGCGATGATCGCCTCCATCGTCGGCTGATGCCGGGCAATCGCCCGCTCGGCATTTTCCTGAATAGTTTCATCGAAGAACGAGGCGATTTTGCGCAGGCTGGTCGCGATTTGGGTCGGCCCAAAGAAGTTGTATTCCAGATAGGGAATGCCGTATTTCTCCTCCAGATGCCGGCTGATGTAGTTCATCGAGCGGTAGCAGTGCAGCAGATTCAGCTTGGCGTGACGAGTGGTTTGCATTTCCGGCATGGAGCCGTCGCCCGACCACTGGGCGATCACCCGCAGGCCAATTTCTTCCATCAACACCCGCGAAGACCAGGCATCGCCGCCGATGTTGTAATCGCCGGTAATCGCTACGTCGTAGGGCGTGGACTCGAAACTGTCGTCGTCATCGCGGTTATGCAGCACCCAGTCGCGCAAGGAATCGTTAGCGACATGGTGGCCGAGGGACTGGGACACGCCCCGGAACCCTTCACAGCGCACCGGCACCACGGTTTTGCCGATGTCCTTGGCAGACTTCTTGGCGACCGCTTCAATGTCATCGCCGATCAGGCCAATGGGGCATTCGGATTGGACGGTAATGCCCTTGACCAGGGGGAACAGGGTGTCAATTTCAGCAATCAGTTTGGCCAACTTCTTGTCGCCACCAAACACCACGTCTTTTTCCTGGAAATCGGAGGTGAAGTTCATGTCGGCGAACACGTTAACGCCGCTATGCCCGGTGATGTAATTGCGGCGACCGGCGCGGGAAAACTGTCCGCAACCGACCGGACCGTGCGAAATGTTCGCCACATCCTTGACCGGTCCCCACACAACGCCCTTGGCTCCCGCGTAGGCGCAACCGCGAGCGGTCATGACACCGGGCAAGGCCTTCTTATTTGCGACGATGCACTTGCTGGATTTTTCGATGGTTGGGTCATTCGCCATCAAATGCTTGGCGCGTTGCTTGCCGGTCGCTTCAGGATAGACTTCCAGCACTTCCTGAATGAGTTGTTCGGTTTCCTGGCGATTCATGGTCATGACGTGATCTCCGGTCAGTTCAGGCGGCGCACAACGCGGCTTCAGCTTCAGCGGTCTTGCCAATAATGGATTCGTCTTCTTCGTCCATAATGCCGAATTCCATTAACAGGTCTTCAAGTTCGTCCATGGTGAGCGGCTTGGGAATCACGAACTTCTTGTTATCGACGATTTTGCGCGCCAGGGTGCGATATTCATCCGCCTGCTTGGCGGTTGGGTCGTACTCGATCACCGTCATCCGGCGAATTTCCGCCCGTTGCACAACATTGTCACGCGGCACAAAATGGATCATTTGCGTACCCATCCGCTCCGCCAGGGCTTCGATCAATTCGGCTTCCTTGTCGGTCTTGCGCGAATTACAGATCAACCCGGCCAGCCGCACTTTGCCGGAGCTGGCATACTTGCAGATGCCCTTGGCGATGTTGTTAGCGGCGTACATCGCCATCATCTCGCCGGACACCACGATGTAGATTTCCTGCGCCTTGCCTTCGCGGATCGGCATAGCGAAACCGCCGCAGACCACATCACCTAATACGTCGTAGAACACGAAATCGAGGTCTTCCTCATAGGCACCTTCTTCTTCCAGAAAATTGATGGCAGTAATGACACCGCGACCGGCGCAACCGACACCCGGTTCCGGGCCACCGGATTCGACGCAGCGGATGCCGCCGTAGCCGACTTTGAGGACTTCATCCAATTCCAGATCTTCGACAGTCCCAGCAGCAGCCGCCATTTCCATAATGGTGTTCTGGGCCTTGGCGTGCAGGATCAATCGGGTGGAATCCGCTTTGGGATCACAGCCGATGATCATGATTTTTTTGCCTTCGGCGGCCAGACCAGCGACCAAGTTTTGGGTTGTGGTTGATTTACCAATACCACCTTTCCCGTAAATCGCGCATTGACGTATCATCGAGTGTTTCCCCTGTTTCTGAAGGATGATCTGTAGCTTTGCGTTCTCCTGCTTCAATTGCCGTGCCAGAAGCGATAGCTAAGGCAACTCGCTAGTTTTTAATAACAATTATTTTTAACAACGCTGGATCGTGGGTGGCATAGATGACAAATACCGGGGTTTGTCGGATTGATGACAATGTTGATGAAGCGCCGGAAAGCGCCCTGCGTTTACCGCGAAACGCCTGTCTGCCGATCAATCATTGCAACCTGCCTGCGGCGGTACTGGGCGGACTGACCTTCCAGCGCCATCCCGCACCGTTGTTAATTGATGGCGTGGCGGAATTGCACCGTCGGCTCTTTCAGGCGCTGGAACGGTTGACGGAACCGGACGAGCGGGCGCGGCAGTTCATGGACTATATGACGGTGTATTTTCGACTGGCAGCGCTGGAAGAGGTAGGTCTGACTCCAGGACGCCCCAAGCTGCGGGGTCGGGCGGATTATTTGCGCATGGTGCGCGGCTGGGCGTTTGACCCGGACAGTCGGGAGGGGGCGGTATTAAAAGGTTGGGTGGAATCGCGGTTCGGCCTGCTGACTCGCTATCACGGCGGCTTGCTCGATGACCGCACCCAGGATGCCTATCTGCACTTCCAGGAAGCACGCAGCCATGGTTTGTACAGCACAAACGCGCTGGAAGCGCAACTCGATCTGCTCTATGCCTACTGCCAATATGAACTGCATCAGGCGCAGCCCGCGATGACGCATCTCAGTCTATATCGCGGCTTTAACCGCTTCTGCGATGATCAGGTGCTGGCGAAACTGGACCGTCACCGCTGGATCGTGCTGCTGAATAACCTGAGTTCGTTCAGCGGCCACCGTGAGCGGGCTGAAGAATTCGGCGATCACCTGCTGCGGGTACAGGTTCCGCTCACCAAGTTGTTCTTCTATAACCGGCTGTTGCCGGGGATGCTCAAGGGTGAGGAAGAGTATGTAGTGATTGGGGGGATTTACGAAGTCGAGCGGTTGGCGTGAGCGGCGCTGGTGCCTCAACCAGACTGAATCAATCTTCCGGCCCAAAACAGATGGCGTAATCCCGACAGACCGCACAGGAAGGCGCTCGGCAGAGATAAACGCCTTCCTGTTCGCAGAGTTGTTTGTAGAGAAACTTCTTCCATTTCATGTCGCGATCATTGCGGGCGGCCAGCGTCGGGAAGTTGCGCGCCATGAGTTCGCTTAAATCCCGCCGCGACCACAGCCCCAAATCCTCCCACAGGTGATTGTTGGCCATGCAACCGGTCGCAACGATCACGCTCAACCACTCTTCCGAGGCATCCTGTCCGGCCCGGTGCAGCGATAACAACTGCACCAACTCTCCCAGTTCTTCCAGGAGGCGCGGGTCCCAGTTCGGCAGTGGGCGGGGCACCGTCCTAAGACCCGGCAGACCCGGAAAATGTCGGGCCAACAGGGCGTTAAAGGGTTCCGGTTCCAGGCCCAGCCCGGAAGGCAACGCGCCGCCGCCGCTGACCTGGGTCGCCAGCATCTGCGTCAGAGGCTCATCGTTAGGTAGGCCACGGCGATAGCGCATCAATCGCTCATAAGCGTCCTGCCGAAGGTCAGTGGCGGGAAGCGTCAGGGATACCTGGGGCAGTGACCGCGACACGGTTCATTCCTTCTCGCTAATATTCGACCAGGATGTCTTCGTCGCGCACGATCATCTGGCAGGCCAGTCGCCAGGCGGGCGGAATATCGTCGACCAGGATGCGGCTGATTTCTTCATCAGTGAGCTTGCCGAGTTGTTTGAGCAGATTGCGTTCCTTTTCGGTCGGCGGGCCGCTCATCCGGTCCTTTTTCGCCTGGCTCGTGACTTTGACCAGGCAAGTGCCGCACTCCCCGTCCTGGCAATCAAAGGCAATGGGAATTTTGTGGTTCTTCGCCAGGTTGAGGACCGTTTCGGTGTGGCTGCCCGCTACGGCGTAAACGGTTTTGATTTTATGTTCAGGGTTGGAAAACGTGACCAGGGGCATCAGTGAGTCTCCGGAAAGAGGGGGCGGTGATGAGGGGGGACAGTCAGGCCGGGCGCACCGCCACGTCGCCCAGAACCTGGGCTTGACAGGCCAGGCGGGTATCCTTGCCGGCGAAATGTTCCTTGAGAATTTTGGTTTCCAGCGCCGAGGGTTCGGTTAAATTCTCCATGCCTTCAACGACTTTCATCAGGCAGGTGCCACAATCGCCTTCGCGGCAACCATAGATAATGCCGGAATTGAGCCGGTCAGAAATTTCGATCACCCGGGTACCCGCAGGCACGGTGACGGTGACGTTAATGTCGGTAAAGTGGAGTTCGGCTTTGGCCATGTGGGGCGCTCTCGGGTGAAGGGATGAATCGGATAGAGGGCTGTTCAGCACTATCAGCGGTCAGGCCGCACCGCCTTGCGCCATGGAACGGGCCTGAGCAGGCATCGTGTTGAACCGCCGGTTTTTTTGCCATTCCTGATAAACCGCCGATAACGCCTCGGTGATGGATTTCAGGGCGTGTTCGCTGTTGGGTTGAATACCGGCGTCCTGCAACGAACGCCACGGTTCAAAACCGATCCGGGCGCACAGCAGCACCGGGCAATCCTGCAACGTCTGGATAGCGTCCGGCAGCGTGGCATTCCCATCGCCGCAAGTGGTCGGGCCATTGCAATAGCAGTCGTTGATCGGGCGGCGTTCGACGAGCTGCGCCCCGTGGGATGAAACGTCGTAGATCAGGAATTCGCGGAGATGGCCAAAATGGGCGTCGATGGTTTGGCCATCGGTGCTGCCAATGGCGACTCGCAAGATGGGGATTGCCGGAGTGGGCAGACGGCGGACGTTCGCCGCGGGGCGGGTGGCAGTTGATTGGAGAAACCGGGCCTGCATGGCCAGCCGTTGTTCGACGGCAGCTCGCACGGCGGCTCGTTTCACCATGGCGGCTTGCCAGTCCACCGGCATCGCCGCGACTTTTTCCAGAGTGAATTCGGCACCGCGATCCTGGCCCAGCAGACCGACGGCATCGGCGCGGCATTGTTGGCAATGCTTCATCACGCCGGTTTCACCCGCTTCACCAGCGCAGGCGTCCCGCAACGTGGTCAGTTCCGCCTCGGTCGGTTCGCGTTGACCGGTTTTGCCGTAATGGGTACCGTGTTCCGGGCGGGAAATCAACGGTACGATGTTGTGTAAAAACGCGCCCTTGGCCTTCACCACCCGATTCACTTCCATCAGGTGCTGATCGTTGACGCCGGGAATCAATACCGAATTGATTTTGACCAGCACACCGTGCGCGACGAGTTGATCGAGTCCTTGCAACTGCCGGGCAATCAGCACCTCGGCGGCTTCCCGCCCGCGCAAGCGGCGACCTTGCCATTGAATCCACGGGTAGATTTTTGCGCCAATGTCAGGATCGACACAGTTGATGGTGATCGTGACATGGCCGACGCGGTGTTGGCGCAGTTCGTCGATATGATCTGGCAGCGCCAGGCCGTTGGTGGACAGGCACAAGGTCAGATCAGGGGCTTTTTCAGTGAGCGCGCGGAATACCGCGAACACGGCTTCGGGATTAGCCAGCGGGTCGCCCGGTCCGGCGATGCCCACCACCGCGAGATGCGGAATGGCGGAACCGACGGCCAGGGTTTTTTGCACGGCCTGTTCCGGAGTCAGCAGTTCGGAGACGACGCCGGGACGGGATTCATTGGCGCAATCGTGCTTGCGGTTGCAGTAATGACATTGAATGTTGCACTTCGGAGCCACGGCGAGATGCAGGCGGGCGAAGTGCCGGTGCGCCTGCTCGGAATAGCAGGGGTGAAGCGCGGGCGCGGCGCCAGCGGTGGTTGAGAGGCTGATCGGTTCCATCTGCGGTTTCCCCAAAGTCACGGCCGGGATCGGGTGGTGATGCGCTTTTAGCAAGGACTGTGCCGGACGCGGGAAACCGATTTAATTCATTGTCAGGTTTGGATTTTTTGCGAGACTGAAACGGGGGACTGTGAACTTTGCCACAGTCGGGCGGGAGGAATTGTCGGTAACGCCACAAAGCAGGCGGTGATTCCTTTCAGACAGAATTTGCTGACCTGAATCGGGAACTGGCGATTTTGCCCAGCACTGATTTATCGTGGATTACCGGACCGATGCGCTACAGAATTTGCATAAACGCAACTTTATCGAGATTATTGATCATACTTCTCGCTTGTTGCGCTTGGCGATGGAAGGCTAACGGCGGCCTTGTCGTATTCAATCATTGCGTAGGCGGAATGATTATGAATGGACTCGAAATTCTCCGATTCCACCGCATACGCAGCGATCCGCTCATCCTGATTCAACAGCGCCGCAATATCGCGCACCATATCCTCAACGAACTTCGGATTGTCGTAAGCCCGCTCGGTCACATATTTCTCATCCGGGCGTTTCAGCAAGCCATACAGTTCGCAGGACGCTTGCTTTTCCGCCAATTCAATCAGATCTTCGATCCAGATAAAACCATTGATCCGGGCGTTGATCGTCACATGGGAACGCTGATTATGCGCGCCATATTGGGAAATCTTTTTCGAGCAGGGACACAGACTGGTCACCGGAACGATGACCTTGAGATTCATGGTCGGCTGCCCGTGGCGAATTTCGCCGATTAACGTGACCTCGTAATCCAGCAGACTCTGCACCCCGGAAATCGGCGCAGTCTTGTTGACGAAATAAGGAAACGTCATCTCGATATGTCCGGCTTCCGCCTCCAGTCGCTCCGTCATCTCGATCAGCATGGCCTTGAAGGAATCGACCGAAATCTCCCGTCCGGGAATGTTGAGAATCTCCACAAACCGTGACATGTGCGTGCCCTTGAAGTTATGGGGCAAGCTGACATACATGTTGAAAGTCGCAATCGTGTGTTGCTCACCGGCGCTGCGGTCACGGACGCGCACCGGATGGCGGATGTCCTTGATGCCCACTTTGTTAATCGCCAGACGGCGGGTATCGGCGCTGTTCTGCACATCAGGGATCGGCGTCACCGTGGATAGATCCGCGGAATCGATGATCAGTGGCTTCATAGGTCCTCTCGACAAAGCGCCCGGTTAAAGCGGGACGGAGTTAATTCCTGGTTTGGATGATGGATTGAACGCTTAATTCCCGACAATAACACTCGGTTGTTCATAGTCCAGTAATCACGGTCTTTTTGAACGCGGCCAACCGTTGCGCCACACTGTCGACATCCAAACCGCATTCGGCCAGCAGTTCCGCCCGCTCGCCCTGTTCAATAAAGCGATCCGGCAGGCCGATGTGCAGCACGGGAGGGGTCAGGCCACGCCGCGCCAGACACTCACTGACTGCGCTACCCGCACCACCAGCCACGACATTCTCTTCCAACACCGCCAGTCCGCCATGTTCAGCAGCCATTTGCACGATGAGCGCTTCATCCAGCGGTTTCACGAAGCGCATATTGACCACGGTCGCATCCAGCCGTTCCGCCACAGCTTCCGCTACGGGAACCATGGTGCCGAACGCCAGCAGCGCCAGACCCTGACCCCGCCGTCGAATTTCGCCCTGACCCACCGGCAACGCCCGCATCTCCCGGTCGATTTTCACGCCCGGCCCTTTGCCACGTGGATAACGCACCGCTGCGGGCTGGTTGAGCTGAAAGCCGGTGTAAAGCATGTGCCAGCACTCGTTTTCATCCGCCGGGGCCATGATAACCAGGTTCGGAATGCAGCGCAGGTAGCTGTAATCGAAACTACCGGCGTGCGTCGGTCCGTCCGGCCCCACCAGTCCGGCGCGGTCGATGGCGAACAGCACGGGCAGGTTTTGCAGGGCGACATCGTGAATGAACTGGTCGTAGGCGCGTTGCAGGAAGGTGGAATAAATCGCTACGACCGGCTTGAGACCGTCGCAGGCCATGCCCGCCGCCAGCGTGACAGCGTGCTGCTCGGCAATCGCGACATCGAAATAGCGCTCGGGAAAGCGTTTGGAAAACTCCACCAGCCCGGACCCTTCGCGCATGGCCGGGGTGATGCCCATCAACCGTTCATCCTGCGCGGCCATGGCGCACAGCCATTCACCAAAGATTTGCGTGTAGGTCAGTCCGCCACCGGTCGCCGCCGGTTTCAAGCCACAGGCCGGATCGAAGGTTCCGACACCGTGATAATCCACCGGCTCCTCTTCGGCCAGCTTGTAACCCTTGCCCTTGCGGGTCACGACATGCAGCAGGCGCGGCCCGTCCAGCGCCCGTAGATTGCTCAAGGTCGCTAATAGTGTCGGCAGGTCATGGCCGTCCACCGGACCGAAATAATGGAAACCCAGTTCTTCAAACAAGGTGCCTTGCGGAACCAGGAGACCCTTGACATGCTCCTCGGCGCGGCGGGCGACCTCCAGCACTGGCGGAACGTGACTCAGCACCTTCTTGCCGCCCTCACGAACCGTGGAGAACAGGCGGCTGGACAGCAGTTGCGTCAAATGCGCGGACAGGGCGCCAACATTTGGCGAAATCGACATTTCATTGTCGTTCAACACCACCAGCAAATCGCTTTTTAAATGACCGATGTGATTCAGCGCCTCGAAAGCCATACCGGCGGTCATCGCGCCATCGCCGATAATGGCCACCACTTTGCGGTCGCTGCCGGCCCGTTCGGCGGCAATCGCCATGCCCAGCGCGGCGCTCAATGAGGTGCTGGAATGGCCCACGCCAAAGGTATCGTAGGGACTCTCGCCACGCTTGGGGAAGCCCGCAATGCCGTCCTTGCGCCGCAGCGTATTCATGCGGGCGCGGCGGCCAGTCAGGATTTTGTGCGGGTAGGTCTGATGACCGACATCCCACACCAGTCGGTCATCGGGCGTGTTGAAGACATAGTGCAGGGCAAGGGTCAGTTCTACCGTGCCGAGATTCGCGGAGAAATGCCCGCCGGTGTGCGCCACCGTTTGAATCAGAAAGTCGCGCAGTTCCTGGGCCAGTGCGGGCAGGCGCGCTTCGGGCAAGCGACGCAAATCCGACGGCGTATCAATCAGTTCCAGCAATGGGAAAAGGCATCCAGTGGTCATCTCAAAAGTCCGTGTTCGCAGCGCAGCAAAGCGGGGCGATCTTCAGGAAGTGCGTTCGACGATATAGGCGGCGATCCAGCGCAACGGGTCTGCGGGTTCACCGAAGGCGTCCAGGCTGGCTAACGCATCCTGGTACAAGAGATGTGCATGTTCGCGCGCACCTTCCAGACCCAGCAACGCCGGGTAGGTGGGTTTATTCAACGCCCGGTCCGAGCCTTGGGGCTTGCCCAGAGTCGTGGTGTCGCCAATCACGTCGAGAATATCGTCGCGGATCTGGAAGGCCAGCCCGATGCATTTGGCGTAACGATCCAGCCGCTCCATGGATGCCGCGTCAACGGCAGGCGCACTGAGCGCTCCCAGGACCACACTGGCGCGAATCAGCGCGCCGGTCTTGTGGATATGCATATTTTCCAGTTCCGCCAGACTCAATTCCCGCCCGGTGGCCGCCAGATCAATCGCCTGCCCGCCCGCCATGCCTCGCGAACCGGCCGCCTGCGCCAATACATTCAGCATTCGCAACCGAACCGCCGGGTCAGGCGTCATAGCGGGGTCCTGACCGAGGGTCTGGAACGCCAGCGTTTGCAGGGCGTCGCCAGCGAGGATGGCCAGCGCCTCGCCGAAGACTTTATGACAGGTCGGTTGGCCATGCCGCAGATCGTCATTGTCCATGGCCGGTAAATCATCGTGGATCAGGGAATAGGCGTGGATGAACTCCACCGCGCAAGCGGGACCATCCAGGAATTCGGGAGTTGCGCCGACCGCCTGACCGGCCAGATAGACCAGCACCGGGCGGATGCGCTTGCCGCCGCCCAGCACTGCGTAGCGCATGGCCTGATGCAGATCGCCAGGATGCAGGTCGTCAGCCGGCAGGCGCTGATCGAGCGCCCGGTGTACGCGGTTCTGGTAGCTCTTGATCAATTCAGCAACCACGACGAAGCCTCCATGGGCATCGCCGGGTGCTCCAACCGGACTGCGCGGCTTTTCCAAGCCAGGGAATCGGGAGAAATGTGGTGGCCGACATGCCGTTCGCCTGTTCGAAGGTAAACGGCTAAATTACCTTGCAAGCGGCGAACGGTCAATTTTGAATCGCTGGAATCGGCAATTCAGAGCGCATCCGGCTCAGTCGGTTTGGCCGGCCGGGCTTTGGGGAGATGTGTGGTTTCCGCGGCTGTCGTCTGGCGCAGTTCCTCAATACTCCGGGTGAGCGCCTCCACCTGCTGGAGCAGTTGCTGGATATCCTGGTGGGTGGGAACGCCCAGTTGGCCCAGGGCGCGGGCGACCCGAGTTTGGAAGACTTCTTCCAGCTTGCTCCAGCCGCCAGCCGCCTGGTCACGGATATCATCGACCTTGCCCTTGACGGCATCGAGTCTGCCCTTCACCACTTCGTTTTTTTCACTGGCGGCTTGTTTCATCCGGGCGTCGATGGTCTGCCCTTCCTGCACCAGCGCCTCAAATACCTTGCCGCCCTCTTCCTGCGCTCTGGCGAAAGCGCCCAGCCCGGCCAGCCAGACTTGACGGGTGAAATCCCGGACTTCACCGGTGAGTGGATTTTCAAACAGGTCAGGTTTCATAAGCGACTCCTCGGCGCAAAGTTAACTGTAGGTTTATGTTAAATAAGGTAGCCGACAAATTTAGAGTATGCACACTATTATCCGGGATTCCGCATACCCAACGCTGGATTTATTGCCTTTCCGGCTGATCAGCGGACTTCCCGAACCACCCCGGCGCTAACGCGCCACCCCTCCTTTACCAAGGAGGGGACTCCGGAACTCCGGCTTTCACCGGGAAAAGCGATAACTATTGATTGCAATAAAAACCCCGGCGGAAATCTATCAGCGCCGGGGAAAGGTTCGGGAGGCACCTCTCCCGCAGGCGTTCTATCTTCCGTTCCGGTTGATTATGCCCCCGCCAATTTCAGCGTCGCCGGGGTTTCCACGGGTCGTTTCAGGAAGAACAGCGCGGCGGCAGTGATCAGCGTACCGATAACAATCGCAATCAGATAGGGGCCGAGATTCGTCACGGCATTGGGAATCGGCAAGACGAACACCCCGCCATGCGGCACCCGCAATTCACAGCCGAACACCATCGACAGCGCCCCGGTCGCCGCTGCGCCCAGCATCAGCGCCGGGATGACCCGCAGCGGGTCTTTAGCCGCGTAGGGAATCGCGCCTTCGGTAATAAAGGCTATACCAAGCACCGCCGTTGCGCCGCCCGCCTCGCGCTCATCCAGGGAAAAACGGTTCTTGAACAACACGGTCGCCAGCGCCAGACCCAGCGGCGGCACCATGCCAGCCGCCATCACCGCCGCCATCGGCGCGTAAACCTCGCTGACGATCAGGCCGGTGGCGAAGGCATAAGCCGATTTGTTCACCGGCCCGCCCATATCAAACGCCATCATCGCGCCGAGCAGCAAACCCAGAAAAATCGCGCTGCTGCCCTGCATTCCTTTTAACCAAGCGGTGATCGTCGCCAAAGCGGCGGCGACCGGTTCGCCGACCACGAAGTACATCAACAGGCCAACCACCAGCGTACCGAGCAGCGGCAGGATCAGCACCGGCTTGAGACCGTCCAAAGTACGCGGCAAGCGGATATGGTCGCTCATCCACTTGACGCTGTAGCCGGCCAGGAAACCCGCCGCGATGCCGCCCAGGAAACCGGAACCAATGGTGCTGGCGATCATGCCGCCGATCATGCCGGGCG
>JAUPTV010000172.1 GCA_030917925.1 Pseudomonadota bacterium | reverse complement strand
CGGCATGGGCCTCATAGCCCTGTTTGGCGAAATAGGGCAGGAAATTCACATCCCAGACGCGGGCGTCCGAGAATGAACCGTGAACGAAGAGCAGGGGTGTGGGTTTGGGGGTGGTTTCAGGGTAGCGGCTAATCAGATCCAGCTTCATGGGGCATCTTCTTTTATGGGGAAACTACGCTGTACTTTAGCGGCTGGCGGCTGGCGATGCTTGGCAGGAATGGTTGCAACCGTCGGATTTTTTGCGCGGGGCTATGACCACATCGGGTAGTGCTTGCGCAAGTATTGCTGTTCGGCCAGCAGGACGTTGAAGGGAATTTCGCGGTTGAAATGCAGACCGATTTCCTGGTCTTGAGTACGCACTACTGTGCCTTGAATCTGGAGAGGCGTCTTGGTGTGTCGGCCACTGTGCCGAAAATGGAGAGCGCCCTGGATTTGATCATGCAGATTGGCGGCTGGGGTGTTGGGGTCAACGTAGCGCAAACCGGATACGGAAATGTCCAGCACTTCGTAAACCTGTTTTCCGATAAACAGCCAGGGACGCTCCAGAGCTGGATAGTGGATGCGATGAAATTCGCGCCGTTCGTCATTGGAGATGCTGGCTGGCTGGATCACGGCAGTGGTTCCGTTGGCGGTCGTCCAAACTGGATGACAAGGAAATTATCTAATTTGTTACATAAAAATTTGAGCTAGGCCATTTTACAACGCAAATCGTTTGGCTGAAAGGTCAATATCGCGTTTACCGGTGCTACATACAAATTTATAATAGCCCGTTTAATTCATGACTCAAGTCTTGAGGCCCTGCCCATGCGTATTGTTCAAGAAGCCCTGACCTTTGATGATGTCCTGCTGCTGCCCGCCTATTCCGAGGTGCTGCCCAAGGATGTCAGCCTCAAGACCCGGTTGACCCGCGCCATTACCCTGAATATCCCTCTGGTGTCGGCCGCCATGGATACCGTGACCGAATCGCGGTTGGCCATTGCTCTGGCCCAGGAAGGCGGTATCGGGATTATCCACAAAAACATGCCCGTTGAAAAACAGGCTCAGGAAGTGCGGCGGGTCAAAAAATATGAAAGCGGCGTCATCAGCGATCCGATTGTGACCCGCCCTGGTGCCAGTATTCGTGAGGTGTTGGCGCTGACCCGCGCTCACCACATTTCCGGGGTGCCGGTGGTGGATGGCGAGGATCTGGTGGGGATCGTCACCAGTCGCGATTTGCGTTTCGAGCATAAGATGGATGCGCCAGTCAGCGCCATTATGACCCCTAAAGAGCGTTTGGTGACGGTCCGCGAAGGGGCCAGCCGTGAAGAAGTCGTCACGTTGTTGCATCGGCATCGGATTGAAAAAGTGCTGGTGGTGAATGAGCGGTTTCAGTTGCGCGGAATGATCACGGTGAAGGATATCCAGAAATCCAGCGATTTTCCGCTGGCCTGTAAGGATGAATGGGGGCGGTTGCGGGTAGGCGCTGCCGTTGGCACCGGTGGCGACACCGATGAACGGGTAGCGGCGCTGGTGAGCGCCGGAGTGGATGTCATCGTGGTGGACACCGCGCATGGTCATTCCCGGAATGTTCTGAATCGGGTGAGTTGGGTCAAGGCGCATTATCCCGACGTGCAGGTGATCGGCGGCAATATTGCAACAGCCGCCGCCGCTCGCGATCTGGTGGAGGCGGGCGCGGATGCGGTGAAGGTGGGGATTGGCCCCGGTTCAATCTGTACGACCCGCATTATTGCCGGGGTCGGCGTTCCGCAAATCAGCGCCATTGCGAATGTCGCGGAAGCCCTGCGCGACTGTGATGTGCCGGTGATTGCTGACGGCGGGGTGCGCTATTCCGGCGATTTGGCTAAAGCGGTGGCCGCTGGAGCGCATTCGGTCATGATCGGCGGCCTGTTTGCCGGCACCGAGGAAGCACCTGGCGAGGTGGAGTTGTATCAGGGTCGGTCTTATAAATCCTATCGCGGCATGGGTTCCCTGGGCGCGATGACCCAGCAACACGGTTCCAGTGACCGCTATTTTCAGGAAGGCAGCGCGGTGGAGAAACTGGTGCCGGAAGGCATTGAGGGCCGCGTTCCCTACAAAGGTAGTGTGCTGGCGATTATTAACCAACTCATGGGCGGGTTGCGCTCCAGCATGGGCTATGTCGGCTGCCAGGATCTGGCCGAAATGCGCGTTAAACCCGCTTTCACTCGCGTGACCAGCGCCGGGATGCGCGAAAGCCATGTTCATGACGTGACCATTACCAAGGAAGCGCCCAATTACCGGGTCGATTGATTTCCTGCTGTCCTTGACTCTCCATTCCCCCACTTTGGCCCTCCCTGATCGAAGGGGAGGGGAGTACCGCGATGACCGCCCGCAATATTCATCTTGACCGTATTCTGATTCTGGATTTTGGTTCTCAATACACGCAGTTGATCGCCCGCCGGGTGCGGGAAATCGGCGTGTACTGTGAAATTCATCCCTGGGATGCTGATCCCGACGCCTTGTGCGCCTTCCATCCACAGGGCGTTATTTTATCCGGCAGTCCGGAGTCAACGACTGTCGCCGCCGGCCCCCGTATTTCGCAAGCCGTGCTTGATTTGGCAGTGCCGTTACTCGGCATCTGTTACGGGATGCAAACCTTGGCCATGCAGCTTGGCGGGCAAGTGGCGTCGTCGGATCATCAGGAATTTGGTTATGCGCAGATTCGCGCCCATGGCCATTCGACGTTGCTGCGGGCGATTGAAGATCACGCCAGCCCGGAAGGCCACGGGCTATTGGATGTATGGATGAGCCACGGCGACCGGGTGACAGCGCTGCCGCCCGGCTTTATCCGTATCGCCAGCACGGAAACCTGCCCTATCGCCGGTATGGCGAATGAGGAACAGCGCTGGTATGGGGTGCAGTTTCATCCAGAAGTCACTCATACCCGTCAGGGCGAGCGCATTTTGCGGCGTTTCGTGCTGGACATTTGCGGCTGTGAACCGTTGTGGACCACCGGCAATATCATCGAGGACAGTATCGCCGCTGTCCGTTCCCAGGTCGGCGATGATGAGGTGCTGCTCGGTCTATCCGGGGGCGTAGATTCTTCGGTCGTGGCAGCGTTGCTGCACGAGGCCATCGGCGCACAACTGACGTGCGTCTTCGTCGATACCGGCCTGTTACGGATGCATGAGGGCGATCAGGTGATGACCACGTTTGGCCAGCATCTGGGGGTGCGGGTGATCCGGGTGGACGCCGAGGCGCGGTTTCTGTCGGCATTGGCGGGCGTGGTCGATCCGGAGCAGAAGCGCAAGATCATCGGCGGGTTGTTCGTGGCGATTTTTGAAGAACAGGCCCTGAAGCTGCGTAACGTCAAGTGGCTGGCCCAGGGCACGATTTACCCGGACGTGATTGAATCGGCAGGCGCGAAGAGCGGGAAAGCCCATGTCATCAAATCTCACCACAATGTCGGCGGATTGCCGGCGGCGATGCGGTTGAAGCTGGTCGAGCCGTTGCGGGAACTGTTCAAGGATGAAGTGCGGCGGCTGGGGGTGGAACTGGGTTTGCCGTTCGAGATGGTCTACCGCCATCCGTTCCCCGGCCCCGGTCTGGGGGTACGGATTCTTGGCGAGGTGAAGAAGGAATTTGCCGATCTACTCCGCTGCGCTGATGAAATTTTCATCACAGAACTGCGGCGGGAGGCGCTTTACGACCAGGTGAGCCAGGCGTTTGCTGTGTTCCTGCCGGTGAAGTCGGTGGGCGTCATGGGCGATGGGCGTCGTTACGACTACGTTATTGCGTTACGTGCGGTGGAGACAGTGGATTTTATGACCGCCCGCTGGGCGCATTTGCCTTATGAATTTCTGGATCGGGTTTCCCGCCGCATTATCAACGAAGTCCGGGGCATTTCCCGGGTGGTCTACGACATATCGGGTAAGCCGCCAGCCACTATTGAGTGGGAATAGGCCAGTGGTTGAAGCATGGGGCGAAGCCCAGGATGTTCATTGGATGCGCCGAGCGCTGATGTTAGCGGAACGGGCGGCGGCGGCGGGCGAGGTGCCGGTGGGCGCGGTGCTGGTGCGAGATGGCCAATGTATCGGTGAGGGCTGGAATCAACCGATTGGCGCTTGTGACCCGACCGCTCATGCCGAAATGATCGCCTTGCGGGCGGCGGCGGCGCAGACCGGCAATTACCGGCTGTTGGACAGTACGCTGTATGTGACCCTGGAACCCTGTTCGATGTGCGCCGGGGCCATGGTTCATGCGCGGGTGGCGCGGGTGGTGTATGGTGCCGCCGATCCCCGTTCGGGATCGGCGGGTACGGTGTTCGATCTGTTGCGGTCAACCGTTCTCAACCACCGGGCTGAAGTGACGGGTGGGGTATTAGCGGAGGAATGCGGGAGGGTGCTGCGGGAATTTTTCCGCGCCCGGCGTTCCGTCGCTTCGACCGCTAACGCTGATTGAAACCGCTGCTGTTCTCGTAGGCGGGGGGGTGTTGCCACCAGGGTTGTTGCTCCTGGGTTCGTTGCTGGCGGAGCCGTTCTTGATATTGCCGTTCCGCTAATTCCTGTTCGGCTTGCTGACGACGCAATTCCTCCTGCTGCGCCCGTTCCCGTTGTTCCTGAATGAGCTGGGCCTGTCGGCGCAGATTCAGTAAATCCTGATGTTGAGGCGCAGCGCGCAACCCGCGGCCGATATAGGCCAGACTCTCGTCCGGGCGACCCTGACGCAGGCTTTGTTCAGCGACATTCCGATAGTAGGCGGCGATTTGTTCGATGCCAGCCTGGGCGGCGGCGTTGCCCGGATTCAGTTCCAGAACGCGCTGATAACTGCGTAGCGCGTTACTATTGGCGGGAGCCGTGAGTCGGCGGCTGTCCATTTGCTGCCGGGCTTCCGTGAGCAATTGCTCAATTTCCGCCTGCGGCGTGGGCGGAAGAGGTTCTTCGATTGGCGCAGTTTCTTCCGCAAGGGTCTCTGGCTGACCTTCAGGCGTAGATTGACCTTCAGCGGGGAGTGGTTCAACGACCTGGGGCGGCGCGTTGGGATCAGTGTCGGTCCCTGGGGTAGCGGGCGGTGACACGGCGGCAGCGATTTCCGGTGCGCCAGTGGCCGGGTTAGCCAGTGGTTGGAGGGGACTGGTGGGCGTGTTGACCGATTGGGACGTCGGCGGGATTGCGGCTGTTAAGGGTCTGGGGGAGGAAGGATGTCCAGCGCTCTTGAACATCTGCGTCAAGTCCCGTGGAATCGGTATCTGCCAGAGGAAATACAGGCCAATGGCGAGAATGACGGCAACCGCGCCCAGATAAAGGGTGAAGTGGGCGAACCAGTTCAAAAAACTGGCTCCGATGGTAGCGGCGTCCCAGCCAGAATCTGTAGCAGATGGGGCATCCGGGGGAGGCGAAGGGAGAGTAGGACTGGCCTGTTCCTGTTTCATGGCGACGTTCGGTGGCGATGTTTCCGTCCCGAACCGCAAGATGGTCGGGGGCTGGCAAAACCTTTAGATTAAGGTAGAATATAAATCTCTTTCCCATCCGCTCCAAGTAATTCCTCCCGGAGAGGTACCGAAGCGGTCATAACGGCGCCGACTCGAAATCGGATGGGGGCTTTACCGCCCCACAAGGGTTCGAATCCCTTCCTCTCCGCCAATCATTCCCTATAATAATATGTTTTATAGGGATATTCCTTGTAATAGTAAATTTTGAAGACATATCGCCTTTCTCGATGATCGCTGGACTTCCGGATTCCCATCCTTGGCTAAAGATGATGTGGCGCGAAGCGCCGGGGTGGTTCGGAATATTCGCTGATTATCCGGAAAGACTATACATAGTCTATTATTCATCAAAATAGGTAAGTGAAATGACTAACGTCAAAGTTTTGGAAGAGGAAAACCAATTCTTAAAAAACCGAATAAAAGTATTGGAAAATAAAATAAGTACACTTAATGAAAGCTTGGATTCTTCAAGGGCAAGTAGAGTAAAGTTATTAGAAGAAGCTCAACAAATGAATGATAAGAATTTAGCTATTCTTCAAAAACACAGTTCCTTAATAGCGACGCTAAATCAAAAAACACACAAAGTTTCAAGTTTGCTTGAGGAAAACATTACACTAAAAAACAAATCAATGAAAGACGACAAAGAAGTTAGTGAACTAAAAAGCTCGTATAAGTTAGCTATACAAAAAATAGACGAAGAAAATAAAAATTTATTAGAAATGAATGAAAGTTTAATAAACAGTCACAAAGAAATTGAAAGACTTAAAGTCCTTTACCAAAAAATTTCACAAGAATTGTATAATATCACTCATCAATCATTACACTGAGTCTGTCGATAAGCATTTCACCATTTCTATCAAAATCGCGACAATCTTATTGATATTTCCAATATGGTATTCTTGCAAATCAATGTAGACATCATTACCCTCCTGTTTTAAAAATTTCCATGTATTTCCAGTTGTTACTACCCCATATATTGCGGGTAACTCTAACCCTTCCCTGTTATTAAATATTCTTGATGCATACATTTCCGCTATACACTGCCCTAAGCTACTCACAATATATTCATTTTTTGCCTCAACGACGGTGATAACAGGGGCGCTTAGGTAAAACTGCTCTGGTGATTTACTAATAATAAAATCACAAAAGCCGGTGAGTCCTTTTTCTTTATCAACATCCATGATAACACCAGAGAATAAGCTAATTTTGTTTTCCAGAATTTTTCTGATTTCTAATAATACATTTGCAATTATAAATTCAGAGCGAGCTTTTTCTGTTCCAACAGCCATTGCAAGAGGAACGTTATAGTTTAGTGTAATTGATAAATGCTCACTAACGGGTCTTTCTGGTATTTTTGAAAATAAATCTTGGTCTTCAATAAGATTTAATCCAAATTCATCTTTTATCTTTTTCAAAGTGAAATCGCTGTATGACATGATTTGTAACCTGCGTTTAGTGAGTAACTTGGAACTATTTTATGTTCTTGTTATTTACCAATAAACAGGGTCATTTAATTCCTTAACGCATATCGGACGATCATTGAGAGTCGGTATTGGATCTTCTATTAAGGACTGGCCGAGCCAACCTTCTGGCATTGAAAGTTTCAGCGGAGCCTGAATAATGTTTTCTGAAAGAGCTTGAAATCTTACCTTGGAATAGAAAGATAGGGTAGTCCTGCAGATTGTAGTGAACCCTCATGCAGTAGCGACCGATAGGGACTTGTT
>JAUPTV010000029.1 GCA_030917925.1 Pseudomonadota bacterium | reverse complement strand
CTTAAGTATTATTCTGGTTCACCCGGGATTTGATAATGAGGGTCTGCGTAAGCTAGCTGGTAATGTAGAACCTTGGGGCGCTAGCTGGTGGAACTGGGCATGGATTCGTTGCAAGCGCAGGATTAACGCCGTGTTTAGGCCCGGACGCTAGCGGTTGATGCGCCGTTGTCGTGGCTGTTAGCGCCGGAACCGCTGAGTGCATTAGCCAAGCGGTTGGAGGAAATGGCGGAAAAGCCGGGTTCAACCCTCCCGGAAGCCTCCCCCTGGCGGGCTGATCCTGCGGGACGTTTTGCGCCATTCTCGCTGACCGATATTCAGCTTTCCTATGTCCTTGGGCGCGGCGACCATCTCGCCCTTGGCGGCCAGGGCTGTCATCTGTACTGGGAATTCGAGCGCGAGCATTGGGATGTGGAGCGGCTGGAACAAGCCTGGAACCGCCTGATTAACCGCCATGACATGCTACGGGCAGTGTTCCATCCGAACGGCCGCCAGCAGGTGTTGGCCGAAGTCCTCCGGTATCGTCTGGAAATCCAGGACTGGGCGGAATTGCCGGACGCCGAGGCGCTGGCGCAGTTGACGGAGGCGCGGAAACGCTGGTCGCATGAATGCTTTGCGCTGGAGCAGTGGCCGCTGTTCCGGGTGGGGCTGGCGCGGTTGCCGGGACGAATGCGGTTATTGTTCAGCATCGACCTGCTACTGGTCGATGGCATGAGCGTGTTCCTGCTGCTGGCCGAATGGGCGCGTGAATATAGCGATGCCATGCCCATGGACGAATTTCCCCTCCTCCTTGGCAAGGAGGGGTGGCGCGTTAGCGCCGGGGTGGTTCCCCGCGAGTCCGAGCTGCCGCCCCTGTTCCGCGATTACGTCCAGTCGCTGGCTGCGCATCAACAAAGCCCGGCCTGGCAACGGGCAATGGATTACTGGCGGAACCGGCTGGACGATCTGCCGTCTGCCCCGGAATTACCGCTCCTGACTGATCCCGCTGCGCTGCGTCAACCGCGCTATCGGCGACTGGACTATCGACTGGCGCTGCCGTTATGGAACCGCTTGCAGGATCAGGCCCGGCAACGGGGATTAACGCCGGTGGCCCTGCTGACGAGCGCGTTTGCCGAAACCCTCGCTCACTGGGTCAGCCACAAGCAATTTACCCTTAATCTGACGGTTGCCCAGCGCCTGCCGCTGCATCCGCGTATTCACGAAACCATTGGCGATTTCACCTCCAACATCCTGTTAGCCATTGATTTGCGCGAGCGGGAATCATTCACTGCCCGCGCCCAGCGTTTGAGCCAGCAACTGTTGCACGATCTGGAACATGCCCAAGTCAGCGGGGCGCGGGTGTTAGGCGAACTGTCGCGCCATCGTCGGCAAACGGTGTTGATGCCGGTGGTATTCACCAGTCTGCTGGGCTATGAAGCGTCCGGACAACCGCTGGATGCCGAAGCGCTGGGCCGGTTCGTTGGCGGCGTGACCCAGACTCCGCAAGTTTGGCTGGACGCTCAGGCGCTGGCCTTGCGCGATGGCCTGTATCTGAGTTGGGATGCGGTGGAAGCGCTGTTTGACCCGGCGCTGCTGGAGGCGATGTTCGCCGCGTTCACCGAGCGGTTGACGGACTTGGCGGAGAATCCGGCGTACTGGGAACACAGCGGGAACAGGTTGCCCGCTGCGCAACAAGCCCGTCGTCAAGCGGCTAACGCCACCGATCAGCCCTTTCCGCCCACCCTGCTGCATACCGCGTTCTGGGAACAGGCGCGCCGAACCCCGGAACGAGTGGCGGTCATTGCTCCTGATCGGTGCTTAACCTATGAGGAACTGGCGGCTTGTTCAGCGGGACTGGCGGCGGTATTGCGTCAGCAGGGCATCCAGCGCAATGAGTTAGTGGCTATTGTGATGGAAAAGGGTTGGGAGCAGGTCGCAGCGGCGCTGGCCGTTACCCTGGCGGGTGCGGCCTATCTGCCGATTGAAGCCAGCCAACCACTGCGCCGCATTCACGAATTGCTGAAACTGGGCGAAGTGCGTTTTGCGTTGAGTCAGCGCTCGCTACAGGAACGCTTGGAATGGCCCGCTAACGTTGGCGTTCAATGGGTCGATGCAACCTCGTCAACAGCCGCTTTGCCCACTGACCACGGTCCCGCAACACCTGCGGATTTGGCCTATGTGATCTTCACTTCCGGTTCCACCGGCACGCCCAAGGGGGTGATGATCAGCCACCATGCCGCCGCCAATACGGTCCACGACATCAACAGTCGGTTCGTGGTCAACGCGGAAGACCGGGTATTGGGGCTATCGGCTCTGAATTTCGACCTGTCGGTTTACGATATTTTCGGCCCGCTGGCGGTGGGTGGTGCCCTGGTATTGCCGGAACCGGAGCACCTGCGCGACTTGCGGGCAATGGCGCAACTCATCGAGCAGGAACGGGTAACGCTGTGGAATTCCGTGCCTAGTTACTTGCAACTGCTGACCGAGGCACTGACCGAGGCGGATCATTCCCAGTTGGTCAGTCTGCGTTTAGCACTGTTGAGCGGCGACTGGATTCCGCTGACGTTGCCGGAACGAATGAGCGCCCTTGCCCCGCACACGCAACTGATCAGTCTGGGCGGAGCGACCGAGGCGGCGATCTGGTCGATTTTCCATCCCATTGACTGCATTGATCCGACCTGGCGCAGCATTCCCTACGGCAAGCCACTGGCCAATCAACGGTTTTATGTGCTGGATGAGCGGCTGGAGGATTGTCCCGACGGCATTTCCGGCGAGTTGTATATCGGTGGAGTCGGCGTTGCTGACGGCTATTGGCGGGATGCCGAACGCACCGCCGCCAGTTTTCTGCATCATCCCGATACCGGTGAGCGACTCTATCGCACCGGCGACCTGGGCCGCTATCTAGCTGATGGCAATATTGAATTTCTCGGTCGGCGCGATTCACAAGTCAAGCTGGGCGGTTACCGGGTGGAACTGGGCGAAGTGGAAGCAACCGCTCGACAATGTTCGGGTGTGGGCGAAGCGGCTGCCGTGGTGTTCACTGATACGCATGGCCAACGGCGGCTGGCGCTGGCCTGGTTGCCCGGTCCAGGTGAACCGGCTACGCCTGCGGCTTTACGCACATTCCTGCGCGAACGCCTGCCGGACTACATGACCCCGGCCCGCTATTTACCTCTCGAACGCTGGCCGCTGACCGCTAATGGCAAGCTGGACCGGCAGGCGCTGGCCGCGATGGAATCCGCCCCTCCTCACCCACCAGCAGGAAAGGAGCCGGGGGTGAAGGCCGCTGACCTGCTTACCCAAGTCATCGCCAACACCGAAGTTCTGAAAGGTAAGGACGCCCGCGATGCCTTTGTCCGCTCCCGGCCCGGTGTGCGCCGGGATGTCCCGGAGACCGCAACGGTGGTGGCGCTTCCCGTAGCCCTGAATTCCGAACAGGATCAGGCTTATCAGCGCCGTCGTTCCTCCCGCCAGTTCGCTCCCCAGCCTTTGCCCGCTGACCAGTTGTATACCCTGCTCAGTGGTCTCCGGGGTCGGGAACAGGGCGATACCGTCAAATACCGCTATCCGTCGGCGGGCAGCAGCTATGCCGTGCAGACTTATCTGCATGTAAAAGCGGGCGGTTGCGCCGGGCTGGCGGCAGGGACGTACTACTATCACCCGCTGCGCCATGAGTTGTTGCGACTGGGTGATGAACCGCCGGATTTGGCTGAACTGCATGTGCCGGGCAATCGACCGATCTTTGCCGGAGCGGCGTTTTCCCTGTTTCTGATTGCTGATCTGCGGGGAATTCGCCCGCTTTATGGCGATGCCGGACTGGATTTGACACGGCTGGAGGCGGGCCATATCGCCCAGTTGCTGATGGAAGAAGCGGCAGCGGCGGATATCGATTTGTGTCCCATCGGCTATCTGCGCTTTGATCCGGTGCGTTCCTGTTTCGGGCTGAATGATCCTGCTCAGGTGCTGCTTTATTCGCTGCTGGGAGGTGGGCGGCGGGCGGCGGCGTCTGTTGTGGAGCAAACGCCCTCACCCCCAACCCCTCTCCTACCAAGGGAGAGGGGAGCGATGGTGTCTCTGGAAAATACGGTTGCGGCGATCTGGGCGCGGGTGCTGCAATTGAAAGTCGTGGAGCTTGACGCTCAGTTCTTTGAAATCGGCGGCAATTCCTTTGCCGTGCTGGATGTGCAGCGAGAAATCGCCGCAGAACTGGGTATCGAATGCCCGGTGGCGCAACTGTTCCGCTACCCGACCGTGCGAACATTGGCCGCGTGGCTGGCGACGCTGCAACCGTCCCCGCCTGGCCCGGACGCTGCACAGGTTCCCGCCGAAATTCAGGAACCGGTTGCAACCGCTGAAATCAGTTCACCCGCATCCACCGCTAATCGCCGCGACCGTCGTCGCGCCATCCGCCAGCAACTTCACACCGCCAGCCATCGCCATGACCAGCCCCTCTGATTCCTCCGCCTATACGCCCATCGCCGTCATCGCTGTCGCCTGCCGCTTCCCGGATGCGGATACGCCGGAAATTTTCTGGCGGAATCTGTTAGCAGGAGTTGAGTCGATTCGGCATTTTTCCCCCGCCGAACTGGAAACGCTCGCAGGTGCCACTCCCCCGCCCGGTGATCAACGCTGGGTGCCAGCGGGTGCGGTGCTGAACAACGTGGATCAGTTCGATGCCGGGTTCTTCGGCTTCATTCCCCGCCATGCGGAATTGCTCGATCCCCAACAGCGCCTGTTGCTGGAATGCGCGTGGGAAGCGCTGGAACGCGCCGGTTATTGCCCGGACAGCTATCCCGGTGCGGTTGGCGTTTATGCCTCCATCGCCAAGTCCAGCTATTCCCAGGGACCGTTGCACGCGCCGGTTGAACGACTGGTCGCGTATGCCGGCGAAGACAAGGATTTCGCCGCGACCCGGATTTCCTACAAGCTCAATCTGACCGGCCCCAGTGTCGTCGTGCAATCCGCCAGTTCCAGTTCATTAACGGCGGTGCATCTGGCCTGCGAGAGCCTGCTGGCCGGGGAATGCGATCTGGCGTTGGCGGGCGGCGCGTGCATCAGCTTCCCGCAGGCCGGTTACGTCTATGACGAGGCGTTGATGCTGTCGCCGGACGGGCATTGCCGGGCGTTTGACGCCGAAGGCGCGGGGACGGTGACGGGTAATGGCGTGGGGCTGGTTGCTCTGAAACTCCTCAGCGACGCCATGGCCGACGGCGATCCAATTCTGGCGGTGATTCGCGGTTCAGCGCTGGGCAATGACGGTGCGCAAAAGGTGGACTTTTTCGCCCCCAGCATTGACGGCCAGGCGCGGGTGATTCGCGAGGCGCAGGCCATGGCCAGCGTTGATCCGGCTGCGATCAGCTATATCGAAGCGCACGGCACCGGGACGGCGCTCGGCGATCCGATTGAGATCGAGGCGCTGCGGCAGGCGTTCGCCGGGAGCCAGGCGATACCGGGCAGTTGCGCCATCGGTTCGGTGAAAACCAATATCGGCCATTTGCACACGGCTGCCGGGGTTGCTGGACTCATTAAGACCGTATTGATGCTGCAACATGGCTGGCTCGCGCCCAGCCTGAACTATCGCCAGCCCAATCCGCGCATTCCCTTTGCTGAAACGCCTTTTCAGGTCAACACCGAATCCCGACCCTGGACGCCGCCGCCCGGTCAACCGCGACTGGCCGGCGTGAGCGCCTTCGGTTTTGGCGGCACCAACGCGCACCTTGTTCTGGAAGAAGCGCCTGCCACCCTTTCCTCTGATTTAGCGCCGCCCTGGCAACTGCTGATTCTCAGCGCCCGTGATGATGCAGCCTTGCGTCAGGCCAGCGAACGACTGGCGAACTATCTCAGCGACCATCCCGAAGTTCCCCTCGCGGATGTCGCCTACACCCTCCAAGTAGGCCGTAAAACCTTTGTCAAACGACGCTGGATCGTTTGCCGGGATTTAGCCGGAGCAATAGCTGCCCTGCGCAACCCGGTTTCAGCAGGCGCAGGCGTGGAAGCGGCGGATGTGCCTGGTGCGGCCAGTGCGCTCTGTGCCGCGATTGCCGCTTGGATGCCCGTGCGCGGCGAGGCAGAACTGGAACAGAACTGGCGGCGATTGGGGGAGTTATGGGCCAGTGGCGCAACCATTCCCTGGGCAACCGCTTACACCGGGCAGCGCCGCCAACGATTGGCGTTACCCACCTATCCTTTCCAGCGCCGCCGCTATTGGGCGTCTGACTCCCCGCGCCCGCAAGCGGGAGAGGGGCCGGGGGTGAGGGTCTCCGACTTCACCCAACTCAACGCCTGGAGCCGCTGGCGGTGGCGTCAAGCGTTAACCCAACAAGGCGCATGGGCCGTTGGCGATTCCACAGCAATCCGCGATTTGATCGAACGCTGGCGAGCCTTGCCGCGTTACCAGCGGTTACTGGAAACCGTGCAGGGCTGGCTGGCTGAACCGGAAGATCGGACGATGGATTGGGCCAACTGGCGGACTCAGGCGCAAGCATCGGCAATGCTGGCCCCCTGGTTGCCGCTGATCGACCACTGCGCTGACCAATTTCTGAAGGTCATTCGCGGCGAGCGTCCTGCCACTGAAATCCTCTTTCCCCACGGTTCCGCCGAAGCTGTCGCAGCGATCTATCACAGTCCGCCTTTGCAGGCGCTGAATCGCCAACTGGCTGATGAAGTCGTGAATGCGGTGACCCGGCGCTGGGCAGCGGGCGTGAAACCGGTGCGTATTTTGGAAGTGGGCGCTGGTACTGGCGCAACCAGTCGTGTCGTCTGGTCGGCGCTGGCCAAGGCACTGGCGGCACAGGGACCGGATGTAGAACTGGAGTATGTGTTCAGCGACCTGTCGCCCAGTCTGACGCAACAGGCCCGACGTCAATATAGCGCGACTTATCCCTGGGTGCGGTTTGAAACGCTGGATATTGAAGCGCCCATCTCCCATGGGGAAGGCGCTTTTGATTTGATTCTGTCTGCCCATGTTCTCCATGCCACTCGTGACATTCGCCGGGCGCTCACCCGGTTGCGGCAACGCCTGACGCCGGAGGGGTTGTTGCTGTTGGCGGAAACCGTTGAGCCGCAGGATTGCCTGACGCTGACCTTTGGCCTGCTGGATGGCTGGTGGCTGTTTGCCGATGCCGATTTGCGGCTGACCGGTTCGCCGCTGCTGGATGCTTCAACGTGGCAGGCGGAACTGACTCGGCAAGGATTCGCTGAAGTCGCCGTGCATACGTCGGTGGGCGATGGTTTGAAATTGGCGCTAGTGACGGCGCGGGCTACCGAATCACACTTCCTTAGCCAAAGCCCAGTCGAACCACCCCGGCGCTTCGCGCCACACCTCCTTATCCAAGGAGGGGAATCCGGAAAGCCGTTCCTTGGCCAAGGCGGGGAGTCGTGGGGCGGCGTGGTGCGTGACGTGTTGGCCGAGGTGTTGGGCATCACGGTGGAGGAGATTGTCGATGATCGACCGTTCGCAGCGCTGGGTGTGGATTCCATCGTCGCCCCACTCTTCGCCAGTGCGTTGAATCGGCGGCTGGCGGCTAATCTGCGCCCGACCGACCTT
>JAUPTV010000171.1 GCA_030917925.1 Pseudomonadota bacterium | reverse complement strand
CTGCTGTATGTCGGTGAACCCGTCAAGGTCACGATTTACGGCGCCGACGCCTACGGCCGGTTACTGGGCGAACTGGTCCGCATCCGCGATGACGGCAATTGCGGATTGCGGTTAGTGCATGGCGGCTATGCGGCGTTGTGGAATTGCCCGCAATCCCGCGGCGAATACCAGGCCGCCCAGTCCATCGCGCAACAAAAGCGGCGCGGCATCTGGAAAACCCCCGGCCCGTGGCAAGCGCCCTGGCTCTACCGCTAATGCCCGTGCCCGATAAACCGCCCATGGCCGACCCCGACCTGTTCAGCATGATGAGCAATACCTGGAAAGACCACGCCATCATTTACCTGATCGGCACCTGGTCCGGGATCGTCGGCCATTTGCACCGGATGATCAGCCGCCGACTGGCGTTTTCGCTGGTGCATTTCATCGCCGACACGCTGTTATCCGGCTTTTGCGCCGTGGCGGTGTTCTGGTTGCTCTATCCGCGCGGCGTCGACCCGTTGACCGTGGTGTTTATCAGTGGCGTCGCCGCCCATACCGCGCCGCGCACCATGTGGATTTTCGAGCGCACCGGCTTGAACTGGTTGCGGCGCGTCTTCGGCAAAGAACCCGGCAAGGCCGATGGCGATGAACCTTCTCAACGGCCCTAACTGCCGGGCTTGCCTCCAGATCGCGCATTACACGCTGGATCTGTGCAGTCTGGCGCTGACCCTGGTTCTGCTTTGGTGGTACAGCCAGACCTTGCTGACGGTCATCGAGCACCTCGATGTGCCGCAAGTCGTGGCCGTCACCGCGGACTATGTGGATGTGCAATGGCACAACCGCCGCCTGCTGGACTGCCCGACCGAGGGGACGCCGAGCTTCTTCACGCCCTACGCCACGGCGGAATTGCCCAGTCGCCCGGTGGCATCCAGCCTCGATGAACAGACCTTTATCCGCCGCTACTTCTTCCCGGCGCATCTGTTGAATCTGCATCACGCCCACGCCCGGCAAGCTGACCCGCAACAAATCAACCTGGCCGAACTGCGCATCACCGTCACCGCCCGTTGCAATCCGCTCTGGCCGACCACGCAAGTGGTGCGCGTCCCGTTTCGGATGCCCACCGCCCACTAACCGATCCCCGTTTCCTTCAACCCCACTGCGAGAACCCACATGACCTTACAACCCCATCCCTTACAGCGTTGCTATGTCCTGACCGATGATCTGGCCGTCAACGTCGATGACTTGACGATCCACGTCCCGGCTGGTTTTCCCTGTGACGGTGCCAGCATTCCGCCGTTGGCCTGGCCGTTGCTCTATCAAGCCTTCGATCCCCGCGTGATGATCGCCGCCACCGTCCACGACTGGCTGTATTACACGCATAGCCAACCCCGCCCGGTGGCTGATGCGTTGCTGGAAACCTTGTTATTGCAGAGTCGCGCCGCCCGGTTCAAGGCGCGGATCATCAGCGGCGTGGTGCGGCTCCTGGGCAGGCTGTTCTGGCCCAATACCGCCGAGGATGACCAGTTGCTGCGGGAGCTGTATCAGCGCCACCAGCACCGCCCGGACGTGGACAAGTTCGGCTTTCCCGCAGAGGTGTTGAAATGACCGCGCCGACGATGACGACGTATCCAGCGCTGATTGAACGCATCATTGACGGCGATACCGTGGTGGCGCGTATCGACCTGGGGCTGGGCGTGGAAATGCTCCAGCACGTCCAACTGGCGGGCGTGAATGCGCCAGAGCGGCATACTGACGCTGGAAAACAGGCTCTGGCGTATGTGCAGGAGCGGTTGCTGCATCGTGCGGTCACGGTCGCGATCAACCGACAGCGGCCCCGCGATACGTTCGGGCGGTTGCTGGGCGTGATTACCGTGGATGAATTGAGCTTCAATCAGGCGCTGCTCGATGCCGGGCAGGCCGTACCGTATCCCGCGCCGAAGACAGCTTGAGAGATGCATCCAGCCCCTGCCTAATGCTCGACCAGTGGCAAAGGGTGGGGGATTGGGCGCACACTACCGCCATGCCCCACGTTCATCCTGATGTGCTGCGTTCTGGCGATGCTGCCGCGATCCAAGCCGCTGAGGCGTTGGTGAAGGCGCTGACCGTGCCGAACTGGGGAACGAAGACCTTTCAAGCGGGGAATAAGACGCGGCAAACATTGAGCGATTTTGCACCCTTCGCGAATCTTCCTGAAATCAAAAAACTGATTGATGAAATACAGCGCCGGGAACCCGTTGACGGTTTTTTGTTCCACTACTTGAAGCGGGTTTATGTGGAGAGAGAAGCGTTGACTTCTCCTGATGATCTCAACCGATGGTTCGAGCAAGCCTTGAATGATCCACAAGCCCGTTTAATCCAGCCAAAATCAGCGACGAGTCGTTATCTGGTTTATTCAGATCGTCATCAACTATTGGCGGTATTCGATCGAAGTGGCGAGCGCGTCAGCGTTCACAAACACAATGGTAACGCTTTGGGGGATGTATGGAAGATCGTAGCCAATCTGATCCTTTAGTGTGGTATCGAGAGGCGGTCATGTATGGCATGGATTTCTGGACCGTTCCCGGGATCCGTGAGCAGCGGGATGGAGTGATGTCCCGACATCTTGAACGTAGCCAGCAGACGAAATTAGAGCACTTGGACGCTCGTTTGATGGATGCGGTGATCGACATCAACGATCAGGAAGTGCCCGACGACCTGCTTGAAGATGACGTGACTCGCCCGTTGATTCAATGGTGGTGGCACTTGGGTAAGCTACGGGCCGGAACCTATCCGGCGCACCTGCTACCGCCGCACTTGCGGGAAATCTATCAACCCGAACCCGAGCGCCTTGCCGCATGAATCACCCCGTCATCATTGGCGGGGCATGGCGTTTATCCAGCACGTTCAATGGGCGTTCGCCTTTTGGAGGGGAGGGGGGATAAGGGGGGAGGGGAGGCGAGTGGCGGAGGAGCGAGCGGGGGCGTAAAAAAGCGCACCCGAGAGCGCCTATACCTACGTCCCGCGAGGCACCACCGCCCCTCTACGGGAACAGTATCGGAAACGTACCGAACCGCCAGTAGGGAAACCATCCCGCACCATGACCTTGCAGACTATCCGCAACAGGGCCCCGTCAGAAAGTCCATGAAGCTTCACAAAATCAGCGCTTTCCACTTGATTCTGCTATAATTGGTGCGTCTACTGACGTGCCATAACACGCCAGCAGGCGACTTCTCACGACTTCATCCTGTCACGAGGAATCCCGCCATGAGCAACCCGAATCTTATCAGTTTGGACGCGCAACTATTGACCGACTTGCAGGGTTACTTT
>JAUPTV010000170.1 GCA_030917925.1 Pseudomonadota bacterium | reverse complement strand
GCGGTTTGAACCGCAGCCGGCAACTCCCCCAGGTCTCACATCCTCTCCACAGACTTCACATCCCGCCAGCCCGGCGGTAGATCTTGAATAGGAGACAGTGGTGATGTTACCCAAAAACGCGGCGCTTCAACAGTCCCCGCAAGGAGGACTGCCGCGCCGCCCGCTATCCCTCCCCGCCCTAAAGGGCGAGGTTTCTCGCGGAAAAGCCTGATGAAGTTGTTTAAGCGCTTCGGATTCGGTTCCGTCTTGATTCAGGCAGCGGCCCCCCTGCAACGCTCGCCACTAGAAACGTAATGCCCCTTTCACCGAAGGCGGACGCAAACTGTCTGTTTTCTGTTCGGCGTTACCCATAAACATCGGTGTCACTATCCGATAAGTTGCCGTTATTATTGTCATTAAAATTTTCCAATAAAGAAATCGTGATGACTCAATCCTCACAATAGTAAATAAAAAAAGATCAGAAATCCGGATCGACAAGCTTGTCGGTGATAGATGTGACGAGTGAACGACTCAAAATCATCACGCATAAAAAAGCCCGGCGTTGTCGCCGGGCCTGATGACATCAACAACTAACGCATCAAGCTTGAACCTTGGCGAATGCGTCGATCACGTCCTGCGGGGCCTGGATCAGTTCGATCAGCACCCCCTCGCCACACAAGGGCGTTGCTTCATTGCCCTTGGGATGGATAAAGCACACATCAAAGCCCGCCGCGCCCTTGCGGATACCGCCCGGCGTGAAGCGCATCCCGTTGGCGGTCAGCCACGCCACCGCCGCCGCCAAGTCATCAATCCACAGCCCGATATGATTCAACTGCGGCTCATGGACCTTGGGCGACTTACCGGGATCGATGGGCTGCATCAGATCTACTTCCACTTTGAACGGACCGGAGCCGATAGCAGCGATATCCTCATCGACATTTTCCCGCTCGCTGCGGAAATTGCCGGTCATAGTCAGGCCGAGGGTGTCCACCCACAGCCGACTCAGTTTGTTCTTATCCAGCCCGCCGATAGCGATTTGCTGGATGCCCAGTACTTTGAAAGGACGATCAGACACAAAAACCTCCTGAAGTTAATGGTTGAAACCAAGGTCTCCCTCACCCTCGGGGAGAGGGGTCGGGGGTAAGGGCGCTGTCAACCTTTTCAGTATGTCATTCAAACCCGCGATTGCAACCTGCCCACTTTCATCCTGACCGGGAATTGGGGAAATCTTGGGTTATACTTTATGGTTATCGCTCACCCCACGTTTATCAATCCCACTGGAGGATGTGCATGTCAAGCCCACAAGCAGCGGATCTGACCGCTCCGACGTTCGACGAATTTCCACCCACGCCCTACGAGGAATGGCGCAAGGTCGTTGATAAATTCCTTAAAGGCGCACCGTTTGAAAAGCGCTTGGTCACCAAGACCTACGAAAACATCGACCTACAGCCCATGTACCGGCAGGAAGATATCGCCAATCTTCCACAGATTGACAGCCTGCCCGGCTTCGCTCCCTACGTCCGGGGCGCAAGTGCCATCGGTTACGTCGGGGGCAGTTGGGATGTCGCCCAGGAAATCCCTTGCTCCACGCCCGCCGCGTTCAACGAAGCCCTGCAATCCGATCTGGCGCGGGGCCAGAACGCCATCAATCTGGTTCTCGATCACCCCACGCTGCACGGCATCGATGCCGACCAGGCCGAAGCTGGCGACGTCGGCAAGGGCGGGCTGTCCCTGTCCAGCGTTGCCGATCTGGCGCAGGCACTGGCTGGAGTGGATCTGGAAACCATGCCGATCTACGTCCAGGCCGACACCAGTGCGTTGAGCTTCACTGCACTACTGGCGGCGCTGATCAAGCAACAGGGCAAATCGCTGGCCCAATTACGCGGCGCGATTGGCATGGACCCGCTCGGTCACCTGGCGCACTACGGCCACCTGCCCCGCGATTTGAACGGCGTCTATGATGTGATGGCGCAACTGACCGGTTGGGCGAAAGCGAATGCGCCACAGTTGCAAACCATCACCGTGCAGGGCCATCCCTACCACAACGGTGGAGCCAGCACGACGCAGGAACTGGCTTTTGCCCTGGCGACCGCGGTGGACTATCTGCGGGCGATGCAGGAGCGCGGACTGAACATTGATGACGCCGCGCCCCGCGTGCGCTTCGCCTTCTCCATCGGCTCCAACTTCTTCATGGAAATCGCCCGGATGCGGGCCGCCCGGATGCTGTGGGCCAAGATCGTCCAGGCGTTCGGCGGCAATGCCGAGTCGCAGAAGATGCACATTCACGCCCGTACCTCGGCGTGGAACCAGTCGATGTACGACCCGCATGTGAATCTGCTGCGCGGCACGACCGAGGCGTTTTCCGCCATCATTGGCGGGTGCGACAGCCTGCACATCTCGCCGTTTGACGAACTGATTCGCACCCCGGACGAATTCTCCCGGCGCATCGCCCGCAACACTCACACCGTGCTGCGCGAAGAAACCCACATTACCCACACTGTCGATCCGGCTGGCGGGTCGTGGTATGTCGAACATCTGACCGACGCCGTAGCTCGCCAGAGTTGGAGCATCTTCCAGGAGGTCGAGAAGCAGGGCGGCATGGCCAAGGCGCTGGCCGCTAACTGGCCACAGGGTCAGGTGGCTGACATCGCCGCCAAGCGCATGGCCAATCTCGCCAAGCGCAAGGACATCTTTGTCGGGACGAACATGTACCCGAATCTGAAGGAAGCCCGACTGGAAGCGCCCAAGGTCGATGCCGCGGCGATGAAAGCCGAACGGATGGCCGCATTAAATCAGGCGCGTTCTGCCGCGCAGCAGGCGCAGAAACAGACTGCCCTGGCGCAACTGGTCAAGGGTGAAAATGGCGTGGAGGCTGCCATTAACGCCGCACTGGCTGGCGCGACGATTGGCGAAATCGCCCAGGCCGCCCGCACCAATGCTCAACCGGGGCCGACCATGAACGCGGTTTGCGCCCAGCGTGGTGCCTTGCCGTTTGAAAAGCTGCGGGAAGCCACGGATGCCTATCAGGCTCGCACCGGCAACCGGCCGCAAATCTTCCTGGCGACCATGGGTCCGCTGACTCAGCACAAGGGCCGCGCCGATTTCGCTACTGCCTTCCTGGGCGTAGGCGGCTTTGAAACCATTTACCCTGCTGGCTTCACCAGTACCGATGAAGCGGCGGATGCGGCTCTGAAATCGGGCGCTTCAATCGTGGTGATCTGCTCGACCGACGCCACCTACCCGGAACTCGTTCCGCCGCTGGCGCAACAACTCAAGCAAGCCAACGCCGGTCTCACCGTGCTGCTGGCCGGCTATCCGACCGATCATATTGATGCCTTCAAGGCCGCTGGCGTGGATGATTTCATCCATATCAACGCCAACTGCCAAGCGTTATTGACCACCCTGCAAAAGAAGATGGGGATTGCCTGAATGAGCACGTCACCTGATTTCACCGCCATGGCCTACGGCCTGGACTTCCCGAAGCCCAGCTTTGCCGAATGGAAAGCGTCCGTGGAAAAGGCCACGGGCAAGACGCTGGATCAACTGGTGTGGGCGACCATGGAGCAGATTGATGTCAATCCGCTCTATACCCGCGCCGACCTGCAGGGCTTGAACCATCTGAATTACGCCGCCGGAGTGCCGCCATTCCTGCGCGGCCCCTACCCCGCCATGTACGTCACCCAGCCGTGGACGGTGCGCCAGTACGCGGGCTTCTCCACCGCTGAAGAGTCCAATGCGTTCTACCGGCGCAACCTGGCGGCGGGGCAGAAAGGGCTGTCCATCGCCTTTGACCTGGCCACCCATCGCGGCTACGACTCCGATCATCCCCGCGTGGTCGGCGATGTCGGCAAGGCCGGGGTAGCGATTGACTCCCTGCTGGACATGAACATTCTGTTCGACAGCATCCCGCTGGATCAGATGTCGGTGTCGATGACCATGAACGGCGCGGTGCTGCCGGTTCTGGCCTTTTACATCGTCGCGGCGGAAGAGCAGGGCGTACCCCACGACAAGCTCACCGGCACGATTCAGAATGACATTCTGAAAGAGTACATGGTGCGCAACACCTATATTTACCCGCCCGATCCGTCAATCCGCATCATCGGCGACATTTTCTCCTACACGTCGAAGGAGATGCCCAAGTTCAACAGTATCTCGATTTCCGGCTACCACATGCAGGAAGCGGGCGCGACGGCGGATCTGGAACTGGGCTACACGCTGGCCGATGGTTGGGAATATATCGATACCGGCATTAAGGCCGGGATGGACATTGACACCTTCGCGCCCCGGCTGTCGTTCTTCTGGGCGATTGGCATGAACTACTTCATGGAAGTCGCCAAGATGCGCGCCGGGCGGCTGCTGTGGGCGAAGATCATCAAGCAGTACAACCCCAAGAGCGACAAGTCCATGGCGCTGCGCACGCACAGCCAGACCTCCGGCTGGAGCTTGACGGAGCAGGATCCGTTCAACAATGTCGCCCGCACTTGCGTTGAAGCGCTGGCGGCGGCGCTGGGCCATACCCAGTCGCTGCACACCAACGCGCTGGATGAAGCGATTGCGCTACCGACCGACTTCTCGGCGCGGATTGCCCGGAATACCCAGCTTTATCTGCAAGATGAAACGGCGATTTGCAAGGTGCTGGACCCGTGGGGCGGCTCGTACTACGTCGAGGCGCTGACCAATGAACTGGTCAAACGCGCCTGGGGCCATATTCAGGAGGTCAGAAGTCTGGGCGGCATGACCAAAGCGATTGAAACCGGGCTGCCGAAGATGCGCATTGAAGAAGCGGCGGCGCGGCGGCAAGCGCACATCGACTCCGGCAAGGAAACCATCGTTGGCGTCAACAAGTACCGGATGACCAAGGAAGATCCGCTGGACATTCTGGCGATTGACAACACGGCCGTGCGTGAAGCGCAGCTCCAGCGGTTGCAGAAACTGCGGGCGAATCGGGATGAAACGAAGGTCAAGGCTTGCCTGAACGCGATTACCGAAGCGGCCAGTTCCGGTTCCGGTAATCTGCTGGAGAAGGCGGTCGATGCGGCCCGCGCCCGCGCCAGTCTGGGTGAAATCTCCGATGCGATGGAGAAAGTGTTTGGGCGGCACAAGGCGATCATCCGCGCCATTTCCGGGGTGTACAGCAGCGAGTTCGGCGACGCCCAGGAAATCACCACGGTGCGCAAGATGGCGGATGAGTTCGAGCAGCGGGAAGGCCGTCGGCCGCGCATTCTGGTCGCCAAGCTCGGCCAGGACGGGCATGACCGGGGCGCCAAGGTCATTGCGACCGCGTTCGCCGATCTTGGGTTTGATGTGGACATCGGTGCCCTGTTCCAGACGCCGGAAGAAGTGGCCCGGCAGGCGGTGGAAAACGACGCCCATGTGGTTGGCATGAGTTCGCTGGCCGCCGGTCACAAGACCCTGCTGCCGCAACTGATTGCGGAACTGAAGAAACTGGGCCGCGAGGACATCATGGTGGTCATCGGTGGGGTGATTCCCGCCCAGGACTATGAGTACCTCAAGGCTAATGGCGCTGCCGCGATCTTCGGCCCCGGCACGGTGGTTCCTGTCGCTGCGCAGAAGGTCATTCACGAGTTGAATTTGCGCCTGGCGGCGTGAGGGTGAGGTGAAAACAGGCAGGGTGGGCAGTTGTTCACCCTGTTTGGCTTCAATGTGAGTTAGGCTACGCGATACATTTGCAATAACACACAGGTTATTTTAGGACGTATATGACTAATTTCACTCAGCATCTACCTACTTGGCTAAAGCGATCTCTCCGAATTATTTTATATTGGTTGCTTGATACATTTGATAGTTTGGTTGGTCGAAATGAAGCAATGATTCCACCTCGGATGGTATCGCTTATCGTTGGTTCTGGTGATTTCAAAAAAACTGGCATCGTCTTTCTTGGTTATTTCATACGATATGTTGGCTTAAGACCAGATCATCATGTACTTGAAATCGGCGCAGGGTATGGCCGCATGGCCTTAGGTTTAACCAATTATATAACTTCGCCAGGAAGCTACGATGGGATAGAAATCATTAAAAAAGCTGTCGACTGGTCAGTTAGAGAAATAAATTCTCGTTATCCCCATTTTCGATTTCATCATGCGGATGTTCATAACCGATATTCCAACCAAGATGGTAAAAAATCGGCGAAAGAGTATCTGGTCCCATTCTCAGATAATAGTTTCGATGTCGTAATTTTAACGTCCGTTTTTAGTCATATGTTGCCACAAGATATTAATCATTATTTAAGTGAAATTCGACGTGTTTTAAAGGTCGATGGCAGATGTTTCATCACCTATTATTTGCTAGACGACTATGCTGAAAAACAGATACAGGCTCATAGAGCCTCTCAACCTTTTTACCATGCTTTTGATGGGTATCTTTCTACAAGTCGAACAACACCTGAGAATACGGTAGCATACCCTGAAACCACGGTTCGCGAACTCTATGCGCGAAATGGATTAAAAATTGAGGAACCCATTCTTTATGGGTCATGGTCTGGGCGGGATAATTTCCTAAGCTATCAGGATGTTGTTATTGCCCGAAAAGAATTGGTCCTGTAAATTTTCCTGTGATCAAGGCAGAGGTAGGGCGGGTTAGCGCAGCGTAACCCGCCGAAATTGAAAGACTTAACTAATCGGCGGGTTACGGACTCACGACTGATATTTCAATATCCCTAATAAATTTAAGAAAAACAACCAAATATAAATGACAGTGCATATCGTTGGCGCAATCAACACAATAGAAACTATTGCTGAAGGACCAGGTATTCGCGAACTGGCATCGCTTCGCGCTAGTTATGGTACTGGGCGATAGAAGAAGAAAAAAGGCGTAGCGACATTCAACGTGACGATGGAACTACTCGACTGGCTGAGCTTCATTGGTATGAAGCGCATGGAATTGGCAAAGTCAAATTGAAAATAAAGCGGTGGTTATCATGATAGAAACTGACGAATTTGTTATTTGTGTCAATGACACTGATTTTGGCGAATTCAGCGCCGCTGATCTGATTATCGGCAAGTGCTACACGGTCCTGGCTCATGAAGATGGCTGGTTAAGAATCATCGACGAAAGTGGTGAAGACTACCTGTATCCATCCACATGGTTTGTTCCAGTCACGCTGTCAAGGGAAGCTGCAACCCGTCTACAGCATAGTTTGGAGCGAGTAGCAGCGTAGGTTGTCGTCTTTTTGGCAACCCAACATTCATTAACCGGCCTAACAGTCGTTTGCGCCTGACCGTTCTACGCATAAAACCGTTAAAGATAAAATCAGTTTAAGAGTTGGTTTTCTTGATGGAGACATTGTAGTGAAATTTGAGTGGGATCAAGAAAAATCTATAGCGAATGAGAAAAAAAATGGCATTAGCTTTTCGGAGGCGCTAACTGTATTTAGCGATCCGCTAGAATTAACTATCTCAGACCCAGATCATTCACTGGGGGAATATCGGTTTCTTAGTATTGGTCAATCTAATATTGGTAATCTACTGGTAGTTTCTTATACTGAAAGGTATCAGAATCAAATCCGAATCATCAGCGCACGTAAAGCTACCAAGCATGAGCAAAAGCACTATGAACGAAAGCACTGAATTTGATGAAATGAGACCTGAATATGATTTTTCAGGTGGCGTTCGTGGAAAACATCATGTTGCTTATCAACAAGGCACCAATGTTATTCTTCTTGATCCCGATATTGCAAAGATATTTAGGGATTCAGAAGCAGTAAACCATGCCCTAAGAATGCTAATAAATTTGGCTGGCAACGAATTAAAAAGAAATCTGGACGAAACTACCTAGTATTTAAGAATCATCGACGAAAGCGGCGAAGACTACCTATATCCATCCCTTCCGTAAATTTTCCTATAATAGCCGATGTTCGGTGTGCAGGTTCGCCTGGCTGCTTTGATTACAGGAAAATTTACAGACCCGATTACTTGAAAACCCCATCATTAGTAATAACAAAAAGAGTTACCTTAAAATGAACGACGAAGGCATCAAAAACCAGAAGTTGAGTTACAGCGCCTTTACTCTGGAAATAGTCTGCAAAAAATTCGGTATCCAATTGTCGCTGGAAAATTTATTTGACGTGATCGATCCCGTGCCACCCTCGGATTTCCTGCAAAAAACCTTGCAACGCGCTGCTGATCTGTTTCTGCTCAGTGAGAAAGCTCGCTCCGAATTCATTGTTGCCCCGGTTCTACTGGAAGTACGGGAACTGCTAAACCACGCCATTAGCATTTACTCCGGTGCCCGTCTGGACGTTTCCATTGACGACGGCTTACAGGGCATCTGTGATTTCATCATCACCCGCACCCCGCCGCTGCCTATTATCCAGACGCCACTCATCATGCTGGTCGAAGCGAAGAAAAACGCGATTGAAGAAGGATTAGGGCAATGCGCCGCTGAAATGGTCGCGGCGCAACGCCTCAACCGGGAACAAAATTCCAATCAACCCTCGGTCTACGGCTGTGTCACAACTGGCGAATTGTGGCAATTTCTCGAAATGCGCGATAAAAACCTCCTTATCGACCCGACTAAAATCTACATTGAACATATTGACCGAATCCTGGGCGTCTTGTTAAAAATGAGCGCCTCTCTCATCACTAACCCCCAGTAAATAAAGATTTTAACCATGAACGACTCCTCATACAGACCCGACTGGGTTCCCCAGAACGCCAGTGCTGAATTCACCACCTCGGTCATGTCCGGTGTTGACGGCGGCCATGACGGCATCCCCGGCCAGGCCAGCATCACTGTTCCGCACCGGGTCATTCCCCGCCGCAAACGCCTCGCTGTTGACGAATACGTCGCCGGCGTCCTGGCGAGTGACCGTAATGTCGTCGCCCAAGCCATCACCTTGGTCGAAAGCAACGCCCAGGCTCACTTCGACATGGGCCAGGAAGTCTTGCGCCAACTCATTCCCTACACCGGTAATTCCGTGCGAGTGGGCATTACCGGCGTACCCGGCGCCGGCAAAAGCACCTTCATCGAAGCGCTGGGCCTGCACCTGTGCGAACAAGGCCACAAAATCGCCGTGCTGGCGGTGGACCCCAGCAGCACTGTCACTCGGGGCAGCATCCTCGGCGACAAAACCCGCATGGAACTCCTGTCCCGTGACCTGCGCGCCTTCATCCGCCCTTCCCCATCTAGCGGCACCCTGGGCGGCGTCGCCCGCAAAAGCCGCGAAACCATCCTGGTCTGCGAAGCCGCCGGTTACGATGTGATTCTCGTGGAAACTGTCGGCGTTGGGCAGAGTGAAACGACCGTTCGCTCGATGGTGGATTTCTTCCTGTTGCTGATGATCGCCGGGGCTGGCGATGAATTGCAGGGCATCAAGAAAGGCATCATGGAACTGGCCGATGCGCTGCTGGTGAACAAAGCCGATGGCGATAACAAAATACGCGCCCATGCCGCCCGCGCCGACTATAATCGGGCGCTGCACTATCTCGCTCCGGCTACCGAAGGCTGGCGCACCAAGGCCTATACCTGTTCAGCGCTGACCGGCGATGGCATTAGCACCATTTGGAATATTATTAGTGAGTTCCGCCAACAAATTACTGCCAGCGGCGTTCTTGAAAAACGTCGGCAGCGGCAAACCCTCGACTGGGTTTATTCCATGGTTGAGGAGCATCTGCGCGCCAGCTTCTTCAACCACACCGGCGTGGGCAGTATCCGCGCCGATATTGAGGAAGCCGTGGTGAAGGGCCATATCCCGCCCACCGTGGCGGCACAACAACTAATTCATAAATACGAAGATCGTTAAACCCACAGGAGGAAACCCCATGCTGCGCAGTCCCCGCGATTTTTTCAAACCCAAGGTCGTTGGCGCTCCCGAACCGCTCCGCGAAATTCCCGTATTACCCTCGCGGATGATTCACTTCTTCGATCCCAGCAATCCAAAAATGGCGGTCAAGGTTCCAGACATCGCCAAGACCGTGGACATCATGCTCGGCAATCTGGAAGACGCCGTGCCGATTGACCGCAAGGAAGCCGCCCGCGAAGGGCTGGTGCAGATCGGCAAGAATGTGGATTTCGGCAATACCCAGTTCTGGACGCGGGTCAACAGCCTGGACAGTCCCTGGTTCCTGGATGACCTGACCCGACTGGTCGGCGAAATCGGCAACAAGCTGGATGTCATCATGCTGCCCAAGATTCAGGGCGCGTGGGATATTCATTTCGCCGATCAGTTACTAGCGCAACTGGAAGCGAAATACAGCGTGAAAAAGCCGCTGATGATTCACGCCATTCTGGAAACCGCGCTGGGCGTGGCCAATGTCGATGAAATTGCCAACGCCAGTCCCCGGATGCAAGGTATGAGTCTCGGCCCGGCGGATCTGGCAGCGTCGCGGCGGATGAAGACCACACGGGTCGGCGGCGGTCATCCCGACTACATCGTGCGTACTGATCCCGATCCCAAGAATCCCGACGCCGCACGGCCTACCGCGCAACAGGATCTGTGGCACTACACCATGGCCAAAATGGTCGATGCCTGCGCCAGTGTTGGCGCACTGCCCTTCTACGGCCCGTTCGGCGATATCGCTGATTTGACCGCCTGCGAAGACCAGTTCCGCAACGCCTATCTGATGGGTTGCGTCGGCGCCTGGAGTCTGCACCCGAACCAGATCGCCATTGCCAAGCGGGTATTCAGCCCGAAAGCCGATGAAGTGGCCTGGGCCAAACGGGTCGTTGAAGCCATGCCAGACGGCAGCGGCGCGGTGATGATCGACGGTAAAATGCAGGATGACGCAACCTGGAAACAGTGCAAGGTCGTGCTGAATCTCGCCCAACTTATCGCCAGCCGTGACGCCGAATACAAGGCGCTCTACGGGTTCTAAAGCGCCTGCATCCCCAACTCCTCTCCCACCAGGAGAGGATTGAGGGTCTGCAAAAATGCCAATAAAAATCAGAGAACTGTTTCAACATCTCGAAAATGCAGGTTTTGCCAGATCCCGAAACCTATCTCCTCAAAACAGTATCAGGGTTCATCCTCAGCGCCGAGATACGCCTCAATGACCTTGGGATCGCGGCGCACCTGATCGGGCGGACCTTCAGCGATTTTGCCGCCATATTCCAGCACAATCAGTTTCTCGCAGGCCCGCATAACCAGCCGCATATCGTGTTCGATCAACAAAATCGTAACCCCGCGTTGCTGAATTCGCCCGATGAGTCCAATCAGCGCCCCGGTTTCCTGCTCGTTCATGCCACCCGCCGGTTCATCGAGAATCAACAGGCGTGGCTCAGTCGCCAACGCCCGGGCGATTTCCAGCCGCCGCTGATCACCATAAGCCAGATTCCGCGCCATGGTCAGCGCCTGCTGATCCAGACCCACAAACGCCAGTTCCTCCAATGCCCGCTCCATCGCTTCCTGCTCTTCACGACGCTGCGCTGGCAACCCCAACATGGCGCTCAGAATGCCGGATTGCATCCGGTAATGGCGGCCCGCCAGCACATTCTCCAAAGCGGTCAATTTCTGGAACAACCGGATATTTTGAAAAGTGCGGGCGATGCCCAGGGTGATAATGCGATGGGTGCGCAGACCGTTCAGCCGGACATCGGCAAAAGTGATCTCCCCCTGATCGAACGGATATTGACCGGTAATCAGATTAAACACCGTAGTCTTGCCCGCGCCGTTGGGACCGATCAGCCCCACCACTGCGCCCTTCTCGACGGTGAAAGAAACATCCTTGACGGCGGTCAAACCCCCGAAGGTTTTGGTCAGGTGATGCAGGGTGAGCAGATCCATGATCACCGTCCCCGCGCTGGCAACAAGCCTTGGGGCCGAACGATCATCATGATCATCATGACCAGGCCGAATACCAGCATCCGGGCGCTGGAAAATTCCCGGAACAGTTCCGGCAACCCGATCACCAGAAACGCCGCCAGCAGCACTCCCGCCATGTTGCCCGCTCCACCAAGAATCACAATCATGAACAGCACTACCGACTCCCAAAAGCTAAACGACTCTGGGGAAATAATGGTCATTTTAGCGGCAAACAAGGTTCCCGCCATGCCCGCCCACGCTGCGCCGAGTCCAAATACCGCCAGCTTGTAATAAGCGGTATTGACGCCACTGCCTTCCGCCGCCACTTCATCCTCGCGCAAATAATTTAGCGCCCGGCCAAACCGCGATTTTTTGAGGCGATAAAACAGAAAAATCGTCAGCGCCACAAAGCCCCAGATCAGGTAATAGAAATGCTGCGGCTGGCGAATGACAAAGCCAAAAACGGTAGGGCGGCTGATACCAAAAATCCCGTTCGCACCGCCGGTAATTCCAAACACATCATTAACTAAAGCAATGCGGACAATCTCACCGACGCCAATCGTGACAATCAGCAAATAATCGCCGCGCAGGTGAACCACCGGTCGCGCCACCGCCAGCGCAAACAGTCCGGCAGCCAGTCCGCTTAATGGTAGTGTCCATAAAATCGGAATTTGGTAGCGGGTATTTAAAACTGCGGCGGTATAAGCGCCCATTGCATAAAACGCGGCGTGGCCCATATTAAATAGCCCCGCTTCGCCCAGAATCAGGTTGAGACCGAGCGCGAGCAGCGCATACAAGCCAATGCTGTTCAATACATCGACATAGTAGGCATTCAGAAACAGCGGCGCAATTGCCAACACGATGGCCATAAGAGCCATCGCCAATGGCTTGAGAGGGTCTCTCATACTTTATCCGCCACACGCTCACCCAATAATCCGGTGGGTCGAACGATCAGAATTAGAATCAGTACCAGAAAAGCAATAGCATCTTTCCAGGCAATAGAAATATACGCCGCGCCCATCGCTTCAATGACGCCAAGCAATAAACCGCCCACCATGGCGCCGGGAATATTGCCAATCCCACCGAGAATCGCGGCGGTAAACGCTTTCATGCCGTAGATCCAGCCCATGGTGAAATTGATTTGGCCGTAATACAGCCCCACCATCAAGCCTGCGACACCGCCCAATGCCGGTCCGACCAGGAACACCAGCAGAATCACCCGATTCACATCAATGCCCATTAACCGCGCCGCGCCCTGGTCAATCGCTGCGGCGCGAATGGCGGTTCCAATCTTCGTTTTCTGAATAAACAGGTACAGCGCCACCATCATCACCACTGAGGCCAGCACGATCAGCACCCGCATCAATGGCAAATACAGACCGAATACATTCAGCGTGGCGGTTGGCAGAATGTCATCGGGATAGACCTGAAAGCGTGCGCCATAGATCAGCATCAGGGTATTTTGCAGAAAAATCGACGCGCCCAGCGCCGAGACCACGGCTGACAGGCGGGGCGATTCCCGCAACGGTCGATAAGCCGCCCGTTCCAGAATCGCACCCAGCACCGCCACCAGGCCCATGACCATCAGCACCAGCACCAACACGCCCATGGCAAAGCCGAGGCGGTCGGTGAGGGCCAGCGAGGTCAGCAGGGTCAGGCCCAGATAAGCGCCGTAAGTGAATAAATCGCCGTGGGCAAAATTGATCAGCTTGAGAACGCCATAAACCATGGTGTAGCCCAAGGCAATTAGGGCATAAATGCCGCCTACGGCCAGGCCGTTAGTCAGTTGTTGAAAAAATTCTTCCACGAAGCCGCCC
>JAUPTV010000169.1 GCA_030917925.1 Pseudomonadota bacterium | reverse complement strand
ATTTCTGCTGGCGACCACCGATCCGCAGAAGCTGCCGGTCACGATCCTGTCGCGCTGCCTCCAGTTCAGCCTCAAGCGCCTGCCCACGGGAATGATTGCCCGCTATTTGCAGCAGGTGCTGGAGCAGGAAGGCATCTCATCCGAAGCGGCGGCGCTGCAACTGATTGCCCGCGCCGGCGATGGCAGTATGCGCGATGCGCTGAGTCTGCTTGATCAGGCGATTGCTTTCGGCAGCGGCCAGGTAGAAACCGCCTCGGTGAGTCTGATGCTCGGCAGCATTGACCGGCGACAGGTGACCGGATTGCTGGACGCGCTGGCAGCGAATGATGCGCCGGGATTGCTGCAACGGGTGGCGGAACTGGATGAACACGCACCGGATTACGCAGCGCTGCTGGCTGAATTGTTGTCGCTGTTGCAGCGGGTGGCCTTGACCCAGGCGGTTCCGGATACGTTGGCCGATGATCAGGTGAGTGATCCGGCAGAATTACGGCGATTTGCCGAGTTGTTGCCGCCGGAAGAGGTGCAACTGTTTTATCAGATTGCCTTGCTGGGTCGGCGTGATTTGCCGCTGACTCCGGACCCGCGCGGCGGCTTCGAGATGACGCTGCTGCGAATGCTGTGCTTCCGGCCAGCGGCTGCCGAACCGGTGTCTGTGCGATCATCGACAATCACTGCGCCCGTTCCTACTGCACCCCCTCGTCCGGCTACCGCTCATGCTCCCCGTACTGCGCCGCCGCCCGCAGCGGTTCCGGCGATGTCTGCGCCGCCTGCTTCCGACTGGGGCGCACTGGTCGCCCAACTGTCTCTGGCGGGCATTCCCAAACAGGTCGCATTGAATAGCGCCCTGGTGGAACGGAAAGGCGATGCCTTCCGGCTGGCCCTGGAACCCGGCTACGCCCAGATGCTGAATAAAGCGGTTGAAGATCGCATTCAGGCCGCGCTGGAACAGCATATTGGCCGACCCGTGACCCTGAAAATTCAGATTGGAGCCGCCGCCGCCACCGCGGCGACGCCGGCGGTTCAGCAACAACAGCAGCAGGCCGAGCGCCAGCAGGCGGCGACCGCGCAGACCCGTCAGGACCCGCATGTGCGGGATATGCAGGAAATGTTTGATGCGAAGATTGCCGCAGTCCATCCTCTGGATGACACTGACGGTACCCATTGAGCGACAGGAGAGAATCTATGAAAGGCGGTTTGGGCAATATCATGAAGCAGGCGCAGAAGATGCAGGAAAACCTGCAAAAGGCGCAGGCGGAAATCGCGACGCTGGAAATTGCTGGCGAAGCCGGCGGTGGACTGGTCAGTGTAGTGATGACAGGGCGCTATGAAGTGCGGCGGATTCGCATCGATGACAGTTTGGTGGGCGACGATAAGGACATGCTGGAGGATCTGGTCGCTGCGGCGATCAATGATGCCGTGCATAAGGTCGAGCGCACCGTGCAGGACAAAATGTCCGGTCTGACCGCAGGGATGGGTTTGCCGCCGGGAATGCTGGGCGATTTAAAGATGCCGTTCTGAACGTATGGCCGCTTCGCCGCTGCTCAACCAGTTGATGACGGCGTTGCGTTGCCTGCCGGGCGTCGGGCCGAAATCCGCCCAGCGGATGGCGTTGCACCTGTTGGAGCGGGATCGCATCGGGGCCGGGCGACTGGTCGAATCCTTGCAGTTGGCACTGGAACGAATTGGCCATTGCCGGTTGTGCCGCGATTTGAGCGAGACGGATCTGTGTACCCTGTGCGCCAGCCCGAGCCGCGATGCGGCGCAACTCTGCGTGATCGAGACGCCCGCCGACGTGCTGGCGGTGGAGCAGGCGACCGGCTTTCAGGGCCGCTACTTTGTGCTGATGGGCCATTTATCGCCGCTGGACGGGATTGGCCCGGCGGAACTGGGATTGGACGTTCTGGAAGCCCGACTGGCTGAGGGCGAGATCCGGGAGATCATTTTGGCCACCAATCCGACCGTGGAAGGCGAAGCGACCGCCTACTACATCGGGGAACTGGCCCGCGAACGCGGCATCCGCGCCACCCGCATCGCCCATGGCGTACCCCTGGGTGGGGAACTGGAATCCGTGGACGGCGGCACCCTGGCGCACGCTTTCGCCGGCCGCCGGGATTTTTGAAAGCGACGACGGGAACCCTTCCAGCCGATGGCACGGGCCGGAAACTGATCCCATCTTTATCCTCTATACCTCTCTATATCTGGCCCGGAACCCTTTTCCCATGTCCGAAGCACCTTCCTCCCCGACTGAGCTGGCTCCGTTGCGCCTGCGTAAAAATGAAGATCGCCGACTGCGCGCCGGTCATCTCTGGGTCTACAGCAATGAAGTGGATGTCGAAGCCACGCCGCTGCGCGATTTCCAACCCGGCCAGCCGGTCACGATTCAGGCCAGCAATGGCAAATTCATCGGCACCGGCTATATCAATCCCCACGTTCTGCTCTGCGCCCGACTGGTCAGCCGCGATCCGGAACATCCACTCAACCCTTCGTTGCTGGTGCATCGCCTGAACGTGGCATTAAGTCTGCGTGAACGACTGTATGCGCGGCCCTTTTACCGGCTGGTTCACGGCGAGGGCGACGGGTTGCCGGGGTTGATCGTTGATCGCTATGGTGACTTGTGCGTGGCGCAACTGACCACCGCGGGCATGGATCGCGTTAAGGAAGACGTGCTGGCGGCGTTGCAAAAGGTGCTGAAACCCCAGGCGGTGCTGTGGCGTAATGACAGCCCGGTGCGCGAAATTGAGGGGTTGGAGCGCTATGTCGTTGATGCCGCCGGTGAAGTTCCGGAAACCGTCGTGGTTGAAGAAGACGACTTGCGGTTTCAGGTTGCGCCGCGCACTGGGCAAAAAACCGGCTGGTTTTACGATCAGCGCGACAATCGGACCCGACTGGACCGCTACGTCCGCGACCGACGGGTGCTGGATGTGTTCAGCTATGTCGGAGCCTGGGGTATCCGGGCGGCGGTTCGCGGCGCACGCGAAGTGCTAAGTGTGGACAGTTCCGCGCCGGCCCTGGAACTGGCGGCGGCGAATGCAGCCCTGAATGGAGTCAGTGACCGGGTGCGGTTTGAACAGGGTGATGCCTTTGAAGTATTGAAAGCGCTGCGCGAAGCCCGCGAGCGGTTTGATGTGGTGATTGTCGATCCACCGGCATTTATCAAGCGCCGCAAGGATTTGAAGGAAGGGACGCTGGCGTATCGACGCATCAACGAAATGGCGATGCAGGTGCTGGAGCGCGATGGCGTGTTGGCGTCCTGCTCCTGCTCCCAACTGTTTCCTCGCGAGGCGCTGGAGCAGACTTTGTTGCAAGCCTCGCGGCATCTGGACCGCAATCTGGTCATTCTGGAACAGGGCCGCCAGGGGCCGGATCATCCTTTTCCCCCAGCGATTCCTGAAACCGATTATCTCAAGGCCGTGTTCGCCCGAGTGTTGCCGGTCTGAGCGGAGAATTTTCCATGCTGATCCATCCTGATTTCGACCCGATAGCGTTCAGCCTGGGGCCGTTGCATGTTCGCTGGTATGGTCTGATGTACCTGCTCGGTTTTCTGGCCGGCTGGGCGCTGGGTCGTTACCGGGCCAAACAGCCGCATTCCGGCTGGACCGCCGAACAGATGGACGATGTGGTGTTTTATATCGCCCTGGGCGTCATTCTCGGCGGACGGGTCGGCTATCTCCTGTTCTACAGTTTCAGCAACTTCCTGAGCGATCCACTGATGCTGTTCCGGGTCTGGGAAGGCGGCATGTCGTTTCATGGCGGCTTTCTGGGCGTGTTAGTAGCCATGGTGCTGTTCTCCCGTAAGTATCAGAAACCATTCTGGGTGACAGTCGATTTCATTGCCCCGCTGATTGCGCCAGGTATTCTGTTTGGCCGACTCGGCAATTTCATCAACGGGGAGTTGTGGGGGAAGGTTACGGATTTGCCCTGGGGTATGGTGTTTCGCCAGACCGGCGATCAGTTGCCGCGCCATCCTTCGCAACTGTATGAGGCGGCGCTAGAGGGTGTAGCGCTGTTTTTGATCGTCTGGCTGTTTTCCGCCAAGCCACGCCCAACGATGGCAGTATCCGGCGTATTTGCGTTGAGCTATGGGGTATTCCGGTTGCTGGTGGAGTTCGTTCGCCAGCCGGACCCGCAACTCGGTTATCTGGCGTTCGGCTGGGTGACCATGGGGCAGTTGCTGTCATTGCCGTTGATGGCCGTGGGCGTGATGCTGCTGGCGCTGGCCTATCGGCGGCGGGGCGTCTGATTCGGCGGTTCTAAAGGTTATGCTATGCATCCTGCTCGAACAAATACCTGATCTGGTCTTGGGTAAAACCGCGCTGGCGGAAAACCCGTGTTTGCTGCATTCGGCCAGCGGCATCGGCGGGAGTCAGCGATTTAAAGCGCTTGCGGTGCAGTTCGCGTAATTTGGATAGCCAGTCATTTTCCAGCCCGGCCAGCGCTTGTTCAACCAGTTCCTGCGGGATGCCGCGTTCGCGCAATTCGCTGGCGATGCGCAACGGGCCGTAGCCTTTATCCGCCCGGTTGCAGGCATAGATTTCGGCGTAGCGGCCCTCATTGAGCAGGCCCTCCTCCGCTAATTCATTCAGCGCTGAATCAATGCCTTCTGCGGGAAAGCCGCGCTGCATCAGTTTTTGACGCAACTCCAGTCGGGAATGCTCACGCCGGACCAGTAGTTCAATGGCCTTGGCGCGAATGATGGCCAGATCCGCCGTGCTGGCGGCTTCAGAAATCCGCGTCCAACTCATTAGGAACATCAACCTCGTTTTCTATTTAATCCATTTTCAGCATGGGTACGACATAAAACAGCCATCAATCTCGAATTTCTTCTTAAAAATTGTAGGCTACTTAGTCAGTTAGTCCGAATCGCCAAAATCCGCCTAATCCCTTTGTATAGTCTTTCCGGTTGATCAGCAATCGCGCCACTTTCTATAGTCAGCGCAACAGTCGTGCGATTGATAAAGTGGATATTAATGAGCAATCAATAGCCGGGTTATCAGATGATCAGTGTCGCTAATCGCCAGTTCGCTGGCTTTGATCGCTTCCCGTCGTAATATTTGAATATGGGCCATTGCTGTAGCGATTTTTTCCTGCTCGGCGGGGTCAGGAATAGGCACCAAGATTTTCGATAAATCATCGGATGAAATAGCCGGAATGGCATGACCGGTCATTAGACGGCGGACTTGGCGCAGATAGCGCTCAGTGCGCATATAGGCAAGAAGAAAAAGCGGTTTAACTCCGTGAATATTGCGGATTACGGCAAAACCGTTAGAGCAAATCGCTCCATCTTCCTCATCGGTAATTAAGGCAGTAGCCTGTTTGGCAGTACCAGTACTGGCACCAGAACATGCGGTAATAATATCACCGGTTCTGATCAGATAGGCTGCTCTGGAAGGTGCTTGAGACCCCTGGATAACGTGTTGCGCAATGACTTGAGAGGAACGAGCGTCTACATCAGAAATAGCGATATAGCGAATCTCGCGATCAGTCGCTTGGCGGAAATCAGCCGTCCCATTGAGAATCGTGGCGATGTCTCCGAGGGATTTAGCGTTGGCTATTTCAAGCTGTTCCAATAGTTGCAAGTCTTCTGGATAGTAATGTTCCACATCCAGGCGAGAATTCAGGGATTTCTCGTCGAGAAAGTAGATATTCTCAGTACATTTAGATGGCTGGCCTGTTTTGATGAAGTGTTGATAAGCCAAGGCAATTTCAGGTAAATCATCATCGATCAAACTATCGCCGGATGCGGTTTTTAGGAGTCGCCCCTGGGAATTTCTTTGATAAACCGGCTGTCCTTTAACATCGTAGCCCAGTTTTCTGATTTGAGCCATGAAGAGATGACTGGTAGGTAGTGCTGGATACTTTTGCAGAACTAACAGGGAAGTTTTAATCCCGGTGCCATAAGGCACGAATGCTTCCTGAGGTATGGAGATAACACCCAATACTTTCGCTTGGGATTGTATCCAGAATCGAACCGGGCTATTGGAGACATTTTGCAGGATGCCATCAGGTAAGACGATAGCTATTCGCCCACCAGGACGCAGTAAATTCAGGCATTTTTCGATAAATAAAATATCCGGGGACTGGCTCGGTAAGTTAATAGATGTAATTTCCCAGGAACGATCTGACTTTTTATGCCATTTTTTAGCCAGCACATAGTTTTTCAGGATTTTTGGGTTCTCAACTTTGCCTTTATTACCGAAAGGCGGATTGGTTAAAACAATGTCGAAAATTTCTGCCTGATTTTTAATCAGCGAATTAGCACACTCAATTTCCTGGCCTAATCCTCCCTCAAACTCCAGTCGAATCATCGCTGATAATGCCACATCCGGATTAAATTCAATACCATGAATGCACTCACTGATGTAAGTTGTTTTATCTATATCAGGGTTTTGATTTAAAACATAGTTAATTGTTTTGATGAGAAACCCACCACTTCCACAAGCGGGATCAATCACTTTTTCGCCAGGGCGCGGCGCGATCATTTCAACCGCCAGTTTAACAACAGGGTGTGGTGTAAAAAATTCTCCACGGTCACCACGCTGATTTTTATAAACAAAGGCTTGAAAGGCTTCGCCTTTAACATCCCCAGGAGTATTGATGAGGCTAATAAATTGTAGTCGTTCCACGATATAAGCTAACGTCAGCGGCTTGAGTCGTAGAACAGAGTCAGACGAAAAAGCTAGATAACTTTGGCGAGTTCCATTAAATAATTGATTGATCCTGTCTTCAAAATGATTTGAATGTCCAGCAAGTATTTTCTGATACTCCTGCGAAGTAATACTAAAATGCAATGATTCATCAGGTGAT
>JAUPTV010000168.1 GCA_030917925.1 Pseudomonadota bacterium | reverse complement strand
TCCAGATTTCGATATAGCGGTCGCCGTCTTCGTCCGGGGAACCGGGGGGACCGCCGGGAATCTCCGGGCCGTGATCGTAGAAGATTTCCGAGCAGGGACCGCAGGGGCCGGTATCGCCCATCGCCCAGAAATTGTCGCTTTCATAGCGCTTGCCGCCGGGCTTGTCGCCGATGCGAGCAATGCGCTCTTTGGGAACCTTGATCTCTTCCACCCAGATTTGATAGGCCTCGTCGTCGGTCGCATAGACCGTAACCCACAGCTTTTCTGCCGGCATTTTCAGGATGCCGGTCAGGAATTCCCAGGCAAAGTGAATGGCGTTGGTCTTGAAATAGTCGCCAAAGCTGAAATTGCCCAGCATCTCGAAGAAGGTGTGATGGCGGGCGGTATAGCCGACGTTTTCCAAGTCGTTGTGCTTGCCGCCGGCCCGCACACAACGCTGCGCGGTCGCGGCGCGGCGATAGGGGCGATGATCGCGGCCGGTGAAGACATCCTTGAATTGCACCATACCGGCGTTGGTGAACAGCAGGGTGTGGTCGTTGGCGGGAACCAGCGGACTGCTGGCCACTACCTCGTGGCCGTGGTCATGGAAGTAGTTCAGAAAGAGTTGGCGAAGTTCGGCGCTGCTGGTCATGGTCAAGTATCGGGGTTCAGGGTTCGGGATAGATCAGATAGATTGAGAGGGAGTGTAGCGCAATTCCTAATGCCCTAAAACTACCCGAAATTCTTCGCTGATCTCTTCAAAGTGGATCTCACGCTGATTTCCCCCGGGAGTTTGACCCTGCGAGACCGCCTGCAACAGATCGGGTTAGTCCCTGTTATTGCCGGACAGCATGTTACAATGCGCCCGATTTTTCCGGGCAGTTCCGCAAATAACCTGCATAACGGCTGATGAGTATCAAGCAATCCATTATCGTCGGCGTCGAACGCCTGGGCCTTCCTTTACCTGACGGGGCGGTTCCGCGGCTGGCTGCTTATCTGGCGCTGCTGGAGCGCTGGAATCGCGCCTACAATCTGACCGCGGTGCGCGATCCCGACGCGATGGTAGTTCGGCATCTGCTGGACAGTCTGTCCATCCTGCCCTGGATCGAGGGGCCGCGGGTGCTGGATGTCGGCAGCGGTGCTGGATTACCGGGCATCCCACTGGCTATCGCCCGGCCCGAGGCGACTTTCTGCCTGTTGGACAGCAACGGTAAACGCACCCGGTTTCTGAACCAAGCCGTCGCCGAATTGCAACTGAAAAATGTCGAAGTCGTGCGCAGCCGGGTCGAGGACTATCAGCCGAAAATCCTGTTTAACAGTGTGGCGTCGCGAGCGTTTGCGACCTTGGCGGAATTGCTGGCGAACGCGGGTCGGTTGTGCGCCCCGGATGGACGGCTACTGGCCATGAAGGGCGTCTTCCCCGACGACGAACTGGCCCGCCTGCCACCGGCTTATGTCCTGGTCGGCGTTTACCCGCTGTATGTTCCCAACCTTGAGGCTGAACGTTGCCTGGTGCATTTGGCCCCGGCTTCCCGAGACTGAATTCATGGCTCATATCATCGCTATCACTAATCAGAAGGGCGGGGTCGGCAAAACCACCACCGCTGTCAATTTGGCTGCCTGTCTGTCCGCGTTGCGACAGGGGGTGCTGCTGGTCGATCTCGACCCACAGGGCAACGCCACTATGGGCTGCGGGATCGACAAACACACCGTTTCCGCCACCAGCTATGACGTGCTGATGGGGGATGCAACCCTGTCGGACGCCCTGCAATGGGTGGAGAAAGCCCAGATGCGGCTGTTGCCGGCCAATGGCGATCTGACCGCCGCCGAAGTGAATTTATTACAGGTTGCCAACGCGCCCAATCGACTGCGGGAAGCGCTGGCGCCGGTGGTGTGGAATTTCGATGTGATTCTGATCGACTGTCCGCCGTCGCTAAGCATGTTGACGGTGAATGCGCTGACCGCCGCGCAATCGGTAATTATTCCAGTCCAGTGCGAATATTACGCGCTGGAAGGCTTATCGGCGCTGCTGGATACCATTGAAAAGGTGCGCAAGTCGACCAACCCGGATTTACGCATTGAAGGCGTGGTGCGCACGATGTTTGATCCGCGCAACCGGCTGGCCAATGACGTCTCCGCGCAGATCGTGGCGCATTTTGGGACCACCGTGTATGACACGCTGATTCCGCGCAATGTGCGGTTAGCGGAAGCGCCCAGCTATGGCCTGCCGATTATTCATTACGATAACAGTTCACGCGGCGCACAAACCTATCAGGAATTGGCCAAGGAAGTGCGGAAACGACTGCGACGACCCGTAGCAGCAGTGAATAAAGAGAGCACCAGCGCATGATCAGGAAAAAAGGTGGACTGGGCCGGGGGCTGGATGCGCTGTTGGGTGCAGGCGCTGCTGCCGCCGCGATTCGCGGGGAAACCGTGTCCAGTGAGGACGATTCCGACGATACGGAGGTCAACGCTATGCCGTTGGAAACCTTGCGGCCCTTGCCGGTCGAGCAAATTCAGCGAGGCCGCTATCAACCGCGCCAGCATTTTCCCGAGGAAACTCTCCAGGAACTGGCCGCATCCATCCGCGTTCAGGGCGTCGTTCAACCCATTTTAGTGCGACCACTGGGCGGAGATCGTTATGAACTGATCGCTGGCGAACGGCGCTGGCGGGCGGCGCAACTGGCCGGGTTGCGGGAAGTGCCGGCGGTCATTCGCGAAATTCCCGACCAGGCCGCCATCGCGGTGGCGCTGATTGAGAATATTCAGCGTGAGGATCTGAATCCGCTGGAAGAGGCGTCGGCTCTGCAACGACTGATCAGCGAATTTCAACTCACCCATCAGCAGACCGCTGACGCCATAGGCCGGTCGCGAACGGCCGTGACCAATCTATTACGGCTCCTGGAACTGAGCGACGAGGTTCAGCAATGGGTGCGGGCAGGCAAGCTGGACATGGGCCATGCCCGCGCGTTGTTGCCATTGCCGCCCGCTTTGCAACGGGAAGCGGCACAGCAAGTGTTGTTGCGGGGGCTGTCTGCGCGGGAAACGGAACAACTGGCCCGTCGGCTCCAGCAATCGGAGGGTCCGGCACCATCCGGGAAGTCGGTGGACCCGGATATCCGCCTGCTCCAGGATAATCTGTCGGAACGGTTCGGAGCGCGGGTGAAATTGCGCCATGCCGCTTCGGGGAAAGGTTGTGTCATGATCCACTACAACACCCTGGACGAATTGGACGGGATTATTGCCAGGGTAGCGTCCTGATTTAACGGTAATTAGACCGTATTGGCAGGTGCGTGTTCATCGACTTTCAAGCGATGGCCAAGGTGCGAATTGCTGTAACGCAGTAATTTTCATTGACCCCTGTGCAGTGAGTTTCTATAATCCGCACACTTCGTATGGCTGAACGGAAACCAGTGAAGCGCCGCAAGGGAAGCTCTGATTCAGCGCCAGCGAGAAAGAACGATTAAAACCAAAACCCGATTATAATAAAGAACATAACAATGTCCGGCATCGCACGGCGCCTCGACCATTTAGAATAATGCCATGGGCGCAAAACAGGTCACCCGGAAAATTATTGCCATTCAACTGCTCGTTACGCTGTTGATTGCGATAATTTCGCTGTTGCTTAGCGACGTTCACGCGGCTTATTCAGCGGTCGTCGGCGGCGGTATCAGCACCATCGTCACCCTGTATTTCGCCAGCAAAGTCTTCTCGGCCCGCATCGGCTCCCCTGCCGCCAAAATCGCCCGGGCGTTTTATATCGGCGAAGTCGTCAAACTGCTGCTGACCATCCTGCTGTTCAGTATTGCGCTGCTCTGGCTGCACGTTTCACCCCTTCCGCTGTTGCTGGCGTACATGGCCGCGCTGCTGGCGTACTGGCTGGCCCTACCCTTTACCTTCCAAACTTCGGTGAGAACACTATGAGCGAAAGTGGTCATTCTATGACGGGATACATCGTCCACCATCTGACGCCTCTCAAAGTGGGCGAAGGGTTCTGGAGTATCCATCTTGATACGATGTTTTTCTCGATCAGTCTGGGGGCCTTGTTCCTCTGGCTGTTCATGAAGGCCGCAAAAACGGCAACGAGCGGCGTCCCTGGCGGCTTGCAAAATTTCTGCGAAATTATGGTGGAATTCGTCGATACCCAGGTTAAGGATTCCTTCCATGGCCGTAATCCGGTGATTGCGCCGCTGGCCCTGACCATTTTTGTCTGGGTCTTTCTGTGGAATGCCATGGACCTGCTACCCGTCGATTTGCTACCCGCGATTGCTGGCGTATTCGGCATTCCCTATCTGCGCGTCGTACCCTCTACCGATCTGAATTCCACCTTTGGCATGTCGATTGCGGTGCTGCTGCTGGTCTACTACTACAGCATCAAGGTCAAGGGCCTCGGGCATTTCACGATGGAAATCCTGACCCATCCCTTCGGCAAGTGGTTCATGCCCTTCAACCTGCTGCTACGGATCGTCGAAGACCTGGCCAAGCCCATTTCACTCGGCCTGCGGTTATTCGGCAACCTGTACGCTGGCGAGCTGATTTTTATCCTGATCGCCCTGCTGCCTTGGTGGGTTCAGTTTACGCTCGGCTGGCCGTGGGCCGTGTTCCACCTCCTGATCATCACCCTGCAAGCTTTCATCTTCATGGTGCTGACCATCGTGTACCTGAGCATGGCGCACGAGGATCATTAAGCAAAGTGTTCTCTGTCTGACGGGTCGGCGGTTCGCCGCTGACTTTCCTGTAAACCCTTAAAATTTTTTCATCACACTCCAACCTCTCAACGGGAGATCATAATGGAAGCTGCAAGCCTGATTGCCAATGTGCAGGGTATGACCGTTATCGCCGTCGCGCTGATTCTGGGAATGGGCGCACTGGGCACCGCTATTGGTTTCGCCCTGCTGGGCGGCAAGTTCCTGGAAGGCGCCGCCCGCCAGCCAGAAATGATTCCCGCTTTACAGGTCAAGATGTTCATCGTCGCCGGTTTGTTGGACGCGGTGACCATGATCGGCGTCGGTATTGCGCTGTTCTTCACCTTCGCCAACCCCTTCCTCGGCCCGGTGACGCAGGCGCT
>JAUPTV010000167.1 GCA_030917925.1 Pseudomonadota bacterium | reverse complement strand
CGCTGTTTGGCGGTGGGTATGGACGATTATTTGAGCAAACCCTTTTAGCAGGAGGCGCTGGTGAATTTATTAAATCGCTGGTTGCCGACCCAACGGCCAGAACTGCCCGAGGCGAGAGCATCATGAATGACGACCAGGAATCTCCCTGTGTGCTGGTGGTGGATGACGATGACGGTCAGCGCCTGCTGGCCAGCGTCGCCCTGATGCAGGCTGGATTCTCGGTGCGGGAAGTCGCCAATGGTGAACAGGCGCTAAGTCGCTGTGAGGAAAAATGGCCGGATATTGTGTTGCTCGATGTGGTCATGCCGGGCCTGGATGGCTTTACCGTCTGCGAAATGCTGCGACAGCGGCCGGGCGGCGCACACCTGCCGATTTTGATGGTCACTGGCCTCGATGATCTGGACTCTATCGAACGGGCTTACCGGGTCGGGGCTACGGATTTCATTACCAAACCGATCCAGTGGCTGATTCTGCATCAGCGGGTGCGGTATATCCTGCGCGCCAGCCAGGCGTTTCAGGCGCTGCGAGACCGGGAACAGGCGCTGATTCAGGCCAAGCGGCAGGCCGAACAGGCCAGTCAGGCCAAGTCGGATTTTCTGTCGATGATGAGTCATGAACTGCGCTCGCCGATGACCGGTATTCTGGGGGCGCTCAGTTTGTTGTTGCAAACGCCGCTGGAGGCGGAGCAAGGGCAGTATGCGCAAATCGCCCACGATTCGGCGCGTTCGTTGCTGGCGATCCTCAATGACATCCTGGACATGGCCAAGCTGGAGGCGGGCCGCATGACCATTGAAGACCGCAGCTTTGCGATTGATCAGGTCATCGACGAGGTGATCCAGCTCATGGCGACGCCCGCGACGGGGAAAGGGCTGCGCCTGGTCGTCAACCGGGATCGGGCTATTCCGTGCGATCTGCGCGGGGATGCAGTGCGCATTCGCCAAATTCTGTTGAATCTGGTCAGCAATGCGGTCAAGTTCACCCACAGCGGCGCGATTACCGTTGACGTCGCCTATGCACCGGAAGCGGCCGGGTTGAAGATTGCCGTGACCGACACCGGAATCGGCATTCCGCCGGACGTTCAGCAGCGCCTGTTTACGCGCTTCACTCAGGCGGACAGCTCGATTAGCCGCAACTACGGCGGCACCGGGCTGGGCCTGGCGATTTGCAAACAGCTTTGTGAATTGATGGGCGGCGACATTGGTTTGCACAGTACGCCCGGCGAGGGCAGCACGTTCTGGTTCACGACACATTGTCCACCCAGCGCTATCGATCAGGCGAACGCCGGTATCGGCGCGGTCACCCCGACCAATGTTGCAATGACCCGCCCGCTACATATTCTGCTGGCCGAAGACAGTCCGATTAACCAGATTATTATTAAAGCTATCCTGATCAAGGCGGGGCATACGCTAGAGATCGTCAACAATGGCCGGGAAGCAGTGGATGCGGCGGCGCGCGCCGACTTCGATCTTATTTTGATGGATGTGCAGATGCCGGAGATGAACGGGGTCAGCGCGACGCAGGCCATTCGCGCTTTGCCGCCGCCACACTCCATGGCACCGATTATTGCGTTGACCGCCAACGCCATGCGCGAGCAGCAGGGGCAGTATCTGGCCGCCGGTATGGACGACTATGTGAGCAAACCCTTTACCGAAGCCGCTTTGCTCAGCGCCATCACCAGGGTGGCGAGGGAGGAGTCTACCGAGAGCGCCCAGTGGGAGGCGATCAGCCTGTTCGATGAGGTCCAGATCGATGGTATTCGCGCATCGGTGGGTGAAGAAGCATTCCGCCGTCTTCTGGAAGAATTTGTGAACGCGATAGCTGCAAACATCGACCAGTTACAACACGCTTGGCGAGATGCGGATACCGACCAGATCAGCAAGATTACGCATCGGCTGAAAGGCGAAGCCGGTACACTGGGCATTAAGCGGATTGCCGCCATTGCCGGGTTCCTGAATACCCCTGAATCTGCTGACATGGACCAGGCGGTTCAAGCATTGGAGCAAGCTTATCAGGAAACCGTGGCCGCTATTTCGGCGATAGGTTCAGGGAATCTGTCAACGGGCACAACTGACTCATGACCTCCAGCAGGTTGTCAGGATTGACGGGCTTGGTCATCCATGCGCTGAGTCCCGCCGAGCGGGCCTTTTCACGCACCTCCTGGTTGCTGTCAGCAGTAATCATAACTATTGGCGTCTGACGATGGGCGGGCATAGCGCGAACTTTCGTCGCCAGAGTCAGACCATCCATGTTGTCCATGTGGTAGTCAACGATCAGGCCATCATAATGTTTGGCGGCCAGCATCTGTAAAGCACTGGCACCGTCATGGACTTGGGAAACACCATAGCCGGCCTTTTCCAGCACCAGCTTCCACAGGAAAGTAATCACCGTGCTGTCATCAATCACTAAAATTTTTTTTTCCATGGACCGATCCTTTTAAAAGGTCTGCATACACCGGAACGGGTCCGGAATGTGAAGCAATCTGAGCAAGATCAACCTACTGAAATACAAATTAATAAATCTAACGTGCCGAACGAATTCTGCTCGAAATCTTGCTTGACGCTCCGTGAAGTGTGCTTGCCCCTTGCTACGGAATCAAGGTCTAATGAACTCTCGTATTCACTTGTTTAACCCTCACCTTTCGGATTTCTGCATGAACGCCACCTTCGCTCCCACCATCCGCCGCGCTCTGCTGAGCGTCTCCGATAAGACCGGCATCGTCGATTTCGCCCGCGCTCTGAACGATCTGGGCGTGGAACTGCTGTCCACCGGCGGCACCGCCAAATTGTTGAACGATAGCGGCGTCCCGGTCATTGAAGTCGCGGATTACACCGGCTTCCCGGAAATGATGGATGGCCGGCTCAAGACCCTGCATCCCCGAATTCATGGCGGTCTGTTGGGTCGGCGTGGTCAGGACGAAGCGGCAATGATGCAGCACAACATTCCGCCCATTGACCTGCTCGTGGTCAACCTTTACCCCTTTGAAGCTACGGTGGCCAAGCCGGATTGCACCCTGCCGCACGCCATTGAAAATATCGACATTGGCGGGCCGACTATGCTGCGGGCAGCAGCCAAGAATCATGCAGCGGTCACGGTCGTTGTCGACGCTGGCGACTATGCGCGGGTGTTGGGCGAAATGCAGGCGCAACAGGGTGTGGTGAGTGACGCGACCCGGTTTGATCTGGCGGTGAAGGTGTTTGAACACACCGCCGGCTATGACGGCGCGATTGCCAATTATCTCGGTTCCATCCAGACCGAAGGCGGGCGCGATCCCTTCCCGCGCACCTACAGCGTTCAGTTCCACAAGGCCCAGGGGATGCGCTACGGCGAGAACCCGCATCAGGGCGCGGCGTTCTATGTGGAGCCGCAACCGGCGGAAGCCTGTATCGCCACCGCCTGCCAGTTGCAGGGCAAGGAACTGTCTTACAACAACGTCGCGGATACCGACGCGGCGCTGGAATGCGTCAAGGGTTTCGCTGCGCCAGCCTGCGTGATTGTCAAGCACGCCAATCCCTGCGGCGTCGCTATCGGCGCAACGCTGCTTGAAGCCTATAACCGTGCCTATCAGGCCGATCCGACCTCGGCGTTCGGTGGCATTATCGCCTTTAACCAGCCCCTGGATGCCGCAACGGCCAAGGCGATTGTTGATCGCCAGTTTGTGGAAGTGATCATTGCGCCGGAAGTGACCCCGGAAGCGTTGGCGATGACCGCCAGCAAGCAGAATGTGCGGGTACTGGCCTGTGGTCAGTGGGACCGGGAACAACGCGCGCCGGGCTGGGATTACAAGCGGGTCACGGGAGGCTTGCTGGTGCAGGACCGCGATCTGGGTCAGGTCAAACCCTCGGAATTGAAAGTAGTCACTCAGCGCCAGCCCAGCGATCAGGAAATGATCGATCTGCTGTTCACTTGGCAGGTGGTGAAGTTCGTCAAATCCAACGCCATTGTTTATGGCCGGGATGGCATGATTCTGGGCGTCGGTGCAGGCCAGATGAGCCGGGTGTTTTCCGCCCGCATTGCCGCGATGAAGGCTCAGGAAGAAAAGCTGGATTTGCAAGGGGCGGCGATGGGTTCCGATGCGTTTTTCCCGTTCCGCGACGGTCTTGATCTGGCCGCTGAATTGGGCATTACCGCGGTGATTCAGCCGGGTGGTTCCATGCGCGACAACGAAGTGATCGCCGCCGCTGACGAGCACAACATGACGATGGTATTTACCGGAATGCGGCATTTCCGGCATTGATTGTTAAGGCGCTGGAGCATCAAGGCGCTGAGGTGATTAATGGATATCCAAGCCCATTTTAACGATATCCAGACGGTCATTACCGTTGATCTGGACCAGGCGCGGCGGTCGATTGACGCGGCGGTGGCTTGGTTGACTGATCCGGTGTTGTTCGAGGCGTTGCTGAGAGCGGCCCGGCGTGGCTGTCGGGTCCGACTGGCGTTGCTGGACGACGCGATTAACCGCCAGTCCGGCTTGAATCTGGAGCGGCTGCGGGCGGTGGGTAGCGAGGTGTTTTGGATTCCCGGCGCCCAAGGTGGTCAGGGTGCGCTGCATCACAAGTTCTGCGTTATTGATCGGGACAAGGTGATAACTGGCTCCTACAACTGGACGCGCCGGGCCAACCGCGCTGATGAGAATATCATCCGGGTGTGGGGCGATACGGCGCTGGCGGCAGGGTATGCCCAAGCCTTTGCGCAGTTGCTGGACAAGCATCGGTTGCAACCGCGTGAACCGGTGCTGGATCATCAGCAATTGATACGACGGCTGGAGGTCATTCACAACCTGCTGTTGCTGGATGATCATGAGTTGCTGGCGGCGCAGTTGCCCCGTTTGGAAGCTGCCCGGTCATTGCCGGCGATTGCGGAATTGCTGGAGCAGTTGCAGCGGCAGGATTGGGCAGCAGCGCAAACCCGCATTGCGGCGTTACTGGCGCGGGGGGTGGCGTTGATGCCGTATGAAGACCCGGAATGGGCGACGCTGCGGCTGGAATTGCGTACCCTGGAAGCGCAGGTGGTGGCGCTAAGCCAAGAACAGGCCGAACTGGAACGGCTGATTCAGGAGTTTGCCCGCCGCCAACATGAGACGCTGGGCGATCTGCTGGAAGAATCGCTGCGCTTGCGGCAACAGTACTGGCAGCGGCAAGCCATGCGGCGCACGGCCACCGATGACGACCGTGAGGCTCATACCCAAGCCCGTGAGGACTATGCCGACTATCAGCAGAGCCGGGAAGACGTCGAGCGAATGCCCCAAGCGCCCCGGCTCGATCCCGACCAGCAGGCGGAACTCAAGCGCCTGTTCCGGGAGGCCAGCATGTTGTGCCATCCAGATCGGGTGACGGATGCAGACAAGGCGCAGGCGGGGGCGTTGTTTATTCAGGTGCGGGCGGCGTATCAGCAAGGCGACTTGGAGACCTTGCGCCGGCTGCATGGGCAACTCAAAAGTAGTCGGCCCTTCGCCGATCCGGCTACCGTGTTGACCGAAGGCGATCAACTGCGCAAGCGGGTGGCGCAATTGCGGCTGGAAGTGGAACGGCTGCTGGCGGGGGTTCAGGCGCTGCGCCAGCATGAGACCTACCGGACGTTGGCAGGGCTTGCTGACTGGGAACGGTATTTTGCCGAAGCCCGCCAGCGGTTGGCGGAGGACATTGAGCGGTTGCGGTCGCAATTGGATGAGGGTGGTGAATAAGATGATGCAGGTTCCGGCCTATGCATGCCCGCTTTGAATGGGATGAGACCAAGAATCGGTCTAATCAGCATAAACATGGTATCAGTTTTGAAACGGCGAGCTTGGTTTTTTCAGACCCTTTTGCTTGGTCTGCGCCGGAGAGGATTGAAAATGGCGAAGAACGTTGGCAAACCATTGGCGCCATTCCCGGTGCGGTAATTATTCTGGTTGCGCATACTGTATGGCTCGATTCTAAAACTGAAGTTGTCCGTATTATTTCGGCGCGTAAAGCAACAACCCATGAAAGGCGGCGCTATGAAACACAAGCTTACTGAAGCACAGCAAGCCGAAATTGAGGCATTGGCAGCAATGCCAGATGAGGCTATTGATACTAGCGATATTCCGCCCTTGGATGATAAATTCTGGAAAAAAGCGGTATGTAATCCGTTTTATCATCCAGTCAGGCACACAATGGCCGTTCAGCTTGATGATGATGTTCTGGCATGGCTCAAATCTCAAGGAACCGGATATCAAGCTCGTATCAATGAAATTTTACGTGCTGTGATGTTTAAAGAAACAGGCAAAATTTAGGTAGGCTCATTAGGTTTTTTAATGACGAATATTTGGATGAAGCAACTATGACGACTCATCAGGCGCTAGTTCCGGGTTCCAATGGCGGCTTGCCCGCGCAGATTGAACAACGTACTCGTATTATGAATCGGGTGTTGGGGGAGTTGGAACAGCGGGATACCGAGGCGTTCTTTCGGCGGCATCCGGAGTTTTTTCGGTTGGTGGTGTCGCGGTATTACCCGCTGAATGGGGAGTTGATTGGGCGGTTTGAGGATTGGTGGGATTGGCATAGATTGAGCCTTAAAGACGTTTTGCCGTGGAGCGAGGGGCTGATCGAGCGTTATGCCAACCGCTGGGACTGGGGGAATGTGGGATTGAGCGGGAACGCGGGATTGCCGTGGAGCGAGGAACTGATCGAGCGTTATGCCAACCGCTGGGATTGGTGGGGATTGAGCTTGAACAAGGGTTTGCTGTGGAGTGAGGCATTGATCGAGCGTTATGCCAACCGCTGGGACTGGGGGAATGTGGGATTGAGCGGGAACGCGGGGTTGCCGTGGAGCGAGGCATTAATTGACCGCTACGCCGACCGTTGGGACTGGGGGGCG
>JAUPTV010000166.1 GCA_030917925.1 Pseudomonadota bacterium | reverse complement strand
GGACGTGTCCTGAGTGCCATACGACGCATGACCGCGATGTGAACGCGGCGCGGAATATCAAAGCCGCCGGGCTGGCGGTGTTAGCCTGTGGAGAGACGGTAATTCCGGTTGTTGCGAAAGCGGCCATCGGTTCGACTCGGTGAAGCAGGAAAGCCTGATTGTGAAGTCAGGAATCCCCGTCCTTTAGGGCGGGGAGGATGTCAAAAATCTCCTGCGTAGCTTGGATGGTTTCGAGGAGCCTGCCTAATGATATTAGGAAGCCGCATCCAAAAGTCAAGGTGACGTATAGATGATTGCGAGATCGGAGCAAGGGGTTGGGCGACAACTCGCAGTTGTCTGGTCATTCTCATCTAGGGTTGTGCAGTTTTAAAAGGTATAGTTTTCTATGAGGTGTTGAATGAATTTTTGATTGCTTTCGTCGATTTCCAAAAAGCGAAGGCCCATCGCGAAATAATCGGTATTGACATCACTATTGACTCTCATGGTTTCTACATGCATGTCAAAGCAAGTAGTGTTCATAAAAGCAGCGGGTAATATAATGCGGATGTCCATTATAATGCCGCTATTGATTGAATGATCGCTGACTAACATTGCTCCACCCGGCGATATATCAATTAAATGACCAACAGGCTGTTGAGTAGTGCTGTCAAGAACAGTCGGTTGATAAAATAATGAATGGCGTTTCAGTTGACGTTGATCGGGAATATCTTTTATACGGCTCAAGAACATTTTTTTGCTCCCCGTCAAGTTAAAAACAGGTCAAGTATGAATTGATTTTATTGTTTGAAATTCATATTCGACTTTGATTAACTTTGAATATTGATGTAGTTTTTATCTAAAATTTGACGCATTAGAATCAGTGCAGTAATGCGCCTCGCTATCCAGGTCAATTCCAAAGCTTCATCGGCTAGTAATGGCCTGCCTAGCAATTCCAGTTCCCGATAAGATAGCCATTTTTTCATGACTTGGTAACCGCCCATGGTGTACTCCCATACTGAAAGTGGGACATTTTTCCAGTAGACATTAGCATTGAGGTAAACATCAAGTGTTGCTTCACTCAATCCCGGATGTTCTACGGTCGTGAGGGAGCGTTTAACTGTTTTTCCTTTGCCGGGCATAGTGACACCGCCCTTGCCGGCATGACCCCAGCCCGCAGTGATTTTCAGATGATCGGGGGTGAGTGAAGTATTGTCCAGAATTGTCAGCAGGGCAATATTCGCCAGTTCCGGGCGGGGTTTGCCTTGAGTAACGCCGGGCAATGGTGTTTCAGTATCGAGCAGGGCAGCAATGCGCTGGCCTAGTTCGGCAGAGGCGAGCAGTTGTTCCCGCGTGGCGGGTAATGGGATGCGCGGCCAGTCCTGTTTCAAGGCTCCCGCATTGTCCGTGTGGTAAGCAGGCGCATGGAGAATTGCGATGATATGGTGAAAGAGCGCTGATGCGTCGGCATCGAGATGCGTGAGGTAGTCGGTGGCGGTTTGACTGAGATTGGGTTGAGAGTCGCCTTGGTGGTGGAAGGGTTTGAGATACATGGGAAAGAGGTTAGCGCCTCTTTCGATGAGATGTCCTGCACCCATTTGTTTAATGACCACGGGTGAATCGAAATTACGTCGTATTTTTTGGGCAGAAGCAATCCATAAATTATCTTCAAAAATATGAGGTATATATTCACTACGTTTTTCGTTAATTAGCTTAGTTTCTGGTTCCCAATAAAGCCAGCGCATGTCAAAAGGCCGATATATATAACGAACAATTTTTTTTGATAAAAAACCTCGTTTTTGGAGTTTTTTACGAGTTTCATTGGGTTTAAAACGCGCTGTGTCTTGCATCAAACATGGCGAAATTCGCCGTATCTCTTCATCACTGACATTTGGATCAAAGTACTGTTGCATCCGCTTTTTCAGAGCCGCATGGTCAATATCGACTAGTGAAGCATCACGGCTTGTTTGTACACCCGAAAAATAGACAGGTAGTAAATCCGGTAGGAGATGCCAAGTCAGATAATGAGCGTCAACCTGCATTGGTATAAATGGTAGACCCAGCGCCAACGGTGGTTGCAGCAGCGAGTAATCCGATTCCGGGGACGGTTCGAGACTGGCCAATAAATCATCACGTTTTTGCTTGCCCCACCAGTGGCGGAAATGGAGCAACGCCACTTTCTCTTCTGACTTCTCTAGTGTTTTCGGGCGAGGGGAACGAGCCATTAGCGCGATAGCCGTTCCGACCTGGATGCCTTCCGGGTTGAACTCGGTGGAGAACACGCTGGGGTCCGGTAAACCTTCCGGCGTGAGTTTGCCAGTTTTGTACTTGTCGCCATTCAGGCAATCAATCCAAATCTGGTCAAATTTCTCCAGATAGCGTTCCCGCATTCCGGTAAATGACAATCCATCCAGCCAGGAATAATTTGAGATAAAGCAAACTACACCACGACCGCTATGTTCGACAATCTGCCGTTCCGCCATGCGATAAAACCGCACATAGAGATCATTTAAACCTTGACCTTGGGGTAGCGCCGCCAGGCGGGTTTGTCGATAGGATCGGGTCAATTCCTGTTCCTCATCAACCGCAACTCCGGCAAAACCGTTGTAAGGCGGATTGCCAAGAATCACCAGAATACGCTGCTCCTGCTTGATTTGACTGGCGGCATTATTCTCCGCCATCAGCTCCGGGAAATTCAACGCCATTTGTGCCATGCGCTTTTTACCGTCCTCATCGGGCGGTTGCCAACCGGTCAGCGCATTAGTCAGATAAACCCCTAACCGCTCCATTTTTCCAGTCAGGGCATCAGCATGTAGCGTTGCGCCCCATTGCTGGAGTAACAAGCCCAGTTGTAAATGCGCCACCACATACGGAGCCGGTAATAACTCAAAGCCAAATACTCGCTCCAGCGCGGCCTGTTTCAGCTTTTCCCCGGCGAGAACGCCTAAACCCTGTTCATCCAGTCGCGCTTTAATCTGGCGTAATACTTCGGTCAAATACGCGCCGGTGCCACAACAGGGATCGAGAATTAACACACTGGGATCAGCCAATCCATCAGCAATACCCAGTTCCTCCCGCAACACCGCATCCACTCGCGCTGTCATGTAGCGGACAATCTGCGGCGGCGTGTACCATACGCCCAACTGCTTGCGCAGCTCTGGGTCAAAGGCTTGCAGGAATGGCTCATAAAAATATTGCACCGCATCTTCGGCAGCGAACTGACTAAAAAATGCCGGTCCATCCACCCGATTCAATACGCCATTCACCCAGTCCAGCACCTCGGTTAGCCCGAGTGGCAATAGTTTGGACGGTTGCGATAATTGCTCAAACAGGGCACGGATCATCGGGACGCGCAACGTCCAACTCGCCAATCGCCAATCAAAGCGATCCTGCCGGTTAGGCTGTTCCTGCCGCCACAATACCCAGGCAGAAAATACTCCATAGAACAGCGTTTGAATCAGGGTTGAACGGAAAAAATGCTCACCCTCTTCCGCTTCAAAATGCAGACCCAGCGCATTCTCCAGCGCCGCCCGTAAGGTCAGCAATGCCGGCAAATCCGGTTTATCCGCCAGTCGCGTCCGGGCATCGCGGGCATAGGACGCCAGAAACCAGGCGACATCGCGGGGATTGGTTAACGGCGCAGCGCACAGCATCACTCGCTGGAGATACGCGACCAGACGTTCACCCTGCGCCTGAGCAAAAGTACGGGGCTGTTGCAATCGGGACCAGAATTCACCGGCAGATTCCGCCAGTCGCAGCGTTTCCAACAGGGTGGGCTGACCGTGAGCATCCATACCGACCAGCAGGAAATCCCGATAGTTCGTCACCAGCACCAGCCGATATTGTTGCCAATACTTGCTGACCTGCGGCCCACTGGCGGTCAGCCAGCTATCATCAGCCAAGCCCTTGATTTCCACTACACCCCGTTCCGGTAATTGGCCCGGCAATGGCGCGGCAGAACCCTTGGGTAATTGATTCATGGTGAATAGCCCGGCATCCGGATTGCCCGCGCCGGTATTCTGCAATTGCGAGACCGCTAATACCCGAGGTTTTAGCGTCTCACCCACTACGTTAAACAGGTTGATTAACGCTGGATAATAAGACGTTTCCGCGACGCCGCCGCCCGTGGCGTGAATATCAGCTAGGGCGGAAAAATAGATTTCGGCGGGGGATTTCACTTTACCCGCATTCCCGGTTCTGCGCCGCTATCGGGATTAAGAAGATAAATCCCGCTCTTGCCGCCCGCCGCCAGCACCATGCCCTCAGAGACACCAAATCGCATTTTACGCGGAGCCAGATTAGCCACCATCACCGTCAATCGCCCCTGCAAATCTTCCGGCGTGTAAGCGGATTTAATACCCGCGAAGACCTGCCGGGTTTCGCCGCCTAAATCGAGTTCCAATCGCACCAGTTTATCCGCACCGGCCACGGCTTCAGCCTTAACGATTCGCGCCACCCGCAGATCGATTTTGGTAAAGTCGTCAATGGTAATAATAGAACTGATCGGGTCATCAATCAGTGATCCGGCAGGCGCTACCGCAGTTTCAGCCGTCGGCTGATTTTCCCTGGAACCCTCGACTATGGCCATGATCTGCGCCATTTCTACCCGCTGCATCAGCGGCTTGAATTCGGCAATCGTGTGACCCAGCAGGGGCCTCGCCAGATCATTCCAGCTTAACGGTGCAATTTGCAGAAATTGCTCGACTTGAGCAGCGACACCAGGCAGCACCGGTTTGAGATAGAGCGCCAGCAGCCGGAACAAATTGAGTCCCATGCTGCAAACAGCCTGTACCTCCGTCACTGATCCGGGTTGTTTAGCCAGCGCCCACGGTTTTTTCTCGTCGATGTACTGATTAGCCCGATCCGCTAACGCCATGATCTCACGCATCGCCCGCCCAAATTCCCGCTGCTCATAAGCCTGAGCGATGGAGTCGCTGGCGACCACAAATTCGGCATAGAGCACCGGTTCTGCCAAACTGCTGGCCAGTTGGCCATCAAAGCGACGGGTAATAAAACTGGCGCAGCGGCTGGCGATATTAACGACCTTGCCGACTAAATCGCTATTAACCCGTTGCAGGAAGTCATCGAAATTCAAATCCAGATCGTCGATGCCGTCATTCAGTTTGGTCGCGAAGTAGTAGCGCAAATATTCCGGGCGCAGGTGCTGGAGATAGGTGCGGGCCTTGATGAACGTGCCGCGCGATTTCGACATCTTCTGTCCGTCCACGGTCAGGAAACCATGGCAATGCACCGCGGTCGGCTTGCGGAACCCCGCCCCGGTCAGTTCCGCCGGCCAGAACAGGATGTGGAAATAGGCAATGTCCTTACCGATGAAGTGATACACCTCGGCGGTGCTGTCAGGACTCCAGAAATCGTTGAAACGCAAGCCGGTGCGGTCGCAATAGTTCTGGAAACTGGCCATATAGCCAATCGGCGCGTCCAGCCAGACATAGAAATATTTGCCGGGGGCGTCAGGAATTTCAAAACCCCAGTACGGCGCATCGCGGGAGATGTCCCACTCTTGCAGGCCGGCAGTGAACCATTCATTCAGCTTGTTGGCCATCTGCGGCTGGATCGACCCACTGGCGATCCAACTCCCGAGCATCTCTTCAAAATCGGCCAGTTTGAAAAAGAAATGCAACGATTCTTTAGTGATTGGCGTCGCGCCGGAGATGACCGAACGGGGATTCTTCAAATCAGTCGGCGCATAGGTCGCACCGCAACTCTCGCAACTATCCCCGTACTGGTCTGCCGCGCCGCACCGTGGACATTCGCCCTTGATGAAGCGATCCGGCAGGAACATCTGCTTTTCGGGATCATAGGCTTGGGTAATGACCCGGCGGCTGATGTGGCCAGTGGCGTCCAGGCGGCTGTAGATCAGTTCCGCGTAATGGCGATTTTCCGGGGAATGGGTGGAGTAATAGTTGTCGAATTCAATCAGGAAATCGGCAAAGTCCGCCTGATGTTCCTGCCAGATCTGCCCGATCAACTGTTCCGGAGTTAGACCCTCCTGCTCGGCGCGCAGCATAATCGGCGTACCATGGGCATCATCAGCGCAGACGTAGTAGCACTCATGGCCGCGCTGTTTCTGGAAACGCACCCAGATGTCGGTCTGGATATATTCGACCAGATGGCCAATATGGATAGGGCCATTCGCGTAGGGCAGGGCGCTGGTGACAAGGATTCGGCGGGTAGCATTCATGATGTGGAACTTATGAGTAGCGGCAGGAAAAGACGGCTAACTTAGCAGTATTTGGCTCAATTTGTCATCCGGCGAGACGGGAAAAATCGGGAGAGACAGCGGCTAACCGGCTATGATGAGCGCCATCCAACATTGACGAGGAATTTGACTGATGACGGCTATCGTGCGCACTGATGTGGAAAACGCCCTTAAAGGCTATGTAGACCCCTATCTCGAACAGGATCTGGTGACCGCCAAGTGCGTGAAGCAGATTCGAATCGACGAAGGGCGGATTGAGGTGGATATCGAACTGGGCTTTCCCGCACTGGGTTATCGGGAAACACTGATAGCGGCGTTGCGCGAACGGCTGGCGGCGCTGCCGGGTGTCAGCGAAACGGTGGTGAAGGTCGATAGCAAAATTATCGCCCACGAAGTGCAAAAGGGCTTAAAGCCGCTGCCGGGTGTCAGGAACATTATCGCGGTCGCGTCCGGCAAGGGCGGGGTTGGCAAGTCCACCACGGCAGTCAATCTGGCGCTGGCGTTGAGTGTGGAAGGCGCACGAGTCGGGTTGCTGGACGCTGATATTTACGGTCCCAGCCAGCCCCGGATGCTGGGCGTCAGTCAGCAGCCGGAATCGCCGGACGGCAAATCGCTGATGCCGGTGATGAGCTATAACCTTCAATCCATGTCCATCGGCTATCTGATCGAAGAAGAAACGCCGATGATCTGGCGCGGGCCGATGGTCACGCAGGCGCTGGAGCAATTGTTGCGGGATACCCGCTGGCATGATCTGGATTACCTGATCATCGATCTGCCGCCGGGGACCGGGGATACGCAACTCACGCTCTCGCAGAAAGTGCCGGTCAGCGGGGCAATTATTGTCACCACGCCCCAGGACATCGCCCTGCTCGATGCCCGTCGGGGCTTGAAGATGTTTGAAAAAGTTGAAGTGCCGGTGCTGGGCATTGTGGAGAATATGAGTATCCACATCTGCTCAAAATGCGGCCATGAAGAGCACATCTTTGGCGCGGGCGGAGGTCAGCGCATGGCGGCTGAACAAAATGCGCCATTTCTTGGTTCCTTGCCGCTGGATATTCGCATTCGTGAGGAGACGGACAATGGCCGCCCCACGGTGATCGCGGAACCGGCCAGCCGCATTGCGGAGTTGTATCGGGACATTGCTCGCCGCGCCGCCGCCCGGCTGTCGTTGCAGGCGCGGAATTACAGCCACAAGTTTCCGAATATTGTCATTCAGAAAACATAAAGCTTTCTGGGGATATGTTAAGCGCGCAGTTGTAAATCCATAACAGGGGAGATCATCCATGACCTTGAAATTTGTGAAAGCAGCATTGATGGCGTTGGCAGTGACGGGGCTGTTCGCGCTGCCGATTCAGGAATCGGCGGCAGCGACCAAGTGCAAGGAGACCATCGTGAACGGGCGGGTGGTCAAGCGCGTCTGTACGACGACATACAAGCCCAAGTACCGAAAGGTATGCGACACCTACTGGCGTCATGGGGTCAAGCACACCACTTGTCGTAAAGTCAGAGTCTATTGATTATCAAGAGCGCGGTTTAGAGCCGCGCTTTTCGTTTTGAGGAGCTTATTTGTGCGCCTGTGTGATCGAGATATTGAACGCTATCTGGAGGAGGGCAAAATCGGCATTGAGCCGCGCCCCGCGCCCAACCGCATTAACGGCGTCAGTGTAGATCTGCATCTGGGGCATCGCTTCCGGGTATTCAACGACCATGCGGCGTCCCATATCGATCTGAGCGGGCCGCGTGAGGAAGTGGATCATGCGATTAACCGGATCATGGGCAAGGAGATTCGGATTGCTGCTGATGACGCCTTTTTTCTCCATCCTGGCGAACTGGCTTTGGCCGTGACGGCGGAAATTATCACAGTGCCTGATGATTTGGTTGGCTGGCTGGACGGGCGCTCCAGCCTGGCGCGACTGGGGTTGATGGTGCATGTGACCGCTCATCGCATTGATCCCGGTTGGAGTGGAGCGGTGGTGCTGGAGTGTTTTAACAGCGGCAAATTGCCCTTGGCATTGCGGCCGGGTATGGCGATTTGCGCGATCAGTTTCGAGATGCTCAGTGGCCCCGCTATGCGGCCCTATGGCAAGCGGCTTGACGCTAAGTATAAGCGGCAAACCGGCCCGACGCCCAGTCGCATTGGGGATGACGAGCCGATTGAAAAAGGCCATTGAAACACTGATTGGAGGAGGAAATTAACCGGCGAAACTTTCCAACCGCAACGGCGCTGTCAGCGGTTGTCCGTCAAACTCCACCTGTTCTCCCGCCAGGCGCACCCGCCCCTCGGCAAACCAGCGAATCGCCTGCGGATATAAACGGTGTTCCTGCGCCAGCACCCGCGCCGCCAGTGTGTCGGGATCATCATTGGGCAGCACGGGAACCCGCGCCTGCACAATGATCGGGCCGCCATCCAATTCCTCAGTGACGAAATGAATGGTCGCGCCATGCTCGGTGTCTCCAGCAGTCAGCGCCCGTTCGTGAGTGTGCAAGCCGGGGAATTTGGGCAGGAGCGAGGGGTGAATGTTCAACAATCGTCCCCGGTAATGCCCGGTGAAACCCGGCGTTAGAATCCGCATGAATCCAGCCAGGATGACTAAATCCGGGTACTGACGGTCGATCAGTTTGCTCAGCGCCGTTTCAAATTCCGGGCGGTCGGGAAACGCTTTATGGTCGAGTTCCAGAGCCGGAACACTGGCCTGTCGCGCCCGTTCCAGGCCCTGTACGCCGGGCCGGTTGCTGATGACAGCAACGATGTCAACCGGCAATTCGCCACTGGCCGCCTGATCGAGAATGGCCTGTAAATTACTGCCGCGTCCCGAAATCAGCACCACCAGCCGACATTTTCGCGTAGCGGTCATGGTTGAAATTCCACGACCGGTTCCCCTTCGCCAGCCGTAATCTGGCCAATGGGCCAAGTGATTTCACCGGCTTCCCGCAACAGACTCAGCGCCTGACTGGCATTTTCCGCAGCGACGCAGAGGATCATGCCAACCCCGCAATTAAAGGTACGCCACATTTCCGCATCACTGACGCCGCCTTGCTGTTGCAGCCATTGAAAGATCGCCGGGCGTGACCAACTGGCGGCATCGATGTGCGCTTTGACGCCAGTGGGCAGAACGCGCGGCAGGTTTTCGGTTAAACCACCGCCGGTAATGTGGGCGATAGCTTTCACGTCCAGCGTTTCCAGCAATTTCAGCACCGGTTTGACGTAGATGCGGGTGGGAGCCAGTAACGCCTCGCCAAGGGCGCGGCCTTCGGAAAGTGGTTGATCGAGCGTAGCGCCGCTGACTGCCAGAATTTTGCGGATCAGCGAGTAGCCGTTGGAATGGGGGCCGGAGGAGGCCAGCGCCAGCAGCACGTCGCCCGGTTGTACACAACTGCCGTTGATGATGTTGTTTTTTTCAACAATCCCGACGCAGAAGCCGGCCAAATCGTAATCGCCCTCGTGGTACATCCCCGGCATTTCCGCCGTTTCCCCACCCACCAGTGCCGCGCCGGCTTGTTCGCATCCATCGGCAATGCCTTTAATCACGTCGGCAGCAACATCGACGTCCAGTTTGCCGGTGGCGTAGTAATCGAGAAAGAACAGCGGTTCCGCGCCGACCACCAGCACATCGTTAACGCACATAGCGACCAGATCAATGCCGATAGTGTCGTGTCGGTGCAGTTCCAGCGCCAGTTTCAACTTGGTGCCGACGCCATCCGTGCCGGAGACCAGCACCGGTTGGCGATAACGATCCAGCGGCAGTTCAAACAGAGCACCAAAACCGCCCAGTCCACTGAGGACGCCAGGTCGATGAGTGCGTCGGGCATGGGGTTTGATGCGGTCTACCAGGCGATTACCGGCATCAATATCAACCCCGGCATCGCGGTAGCTAAGGGCGGGGGAATGGGGTGGTGAAGCATTCACGAAGGATTTGTCCTCTCTATTCTGAGCAGTGATTGTAAAGATGGCTACAGGTTTACTGTGAAATAGGCAGGAATAGATGGTGAGGATGATCCGCCATCGGTTCGAAACCATACTGTTGGTAAAAATTGACTGCGGCAGGCTTGGCATTGACCACCAGTCCGACGCCGCCAGTATCCTGGGCGACACGCACAACCCGGTCTATCGCATCAAACAGCATAAACTCACCGGTGCGCTTCCTCTGATGATTCGTTGCTGTAGCGAGTCGACCCAAACGAAAGGCCGGGATCTTTTCCGGCAAGCGTTTCCGATACGACTCAGGCAGGTCGGCATTGACCAGTTCAGCCAGGTTGACGGCGTAAAAACCCAGCACTTCGGGACTGGCCACTTCGGTGACAACGACGAAGGTTGATGAGATGCGCTTCTCTTGATGTTGTCTCGCGACCTGGCGGAACCAGCGGTTGAGATCCGCATCGCCACAATCGAATCCTTTGCGGTCATGGCCGTTGTTCAGTGGTAAAACCAGCATTGGTTTTTATCCTCTGATAACGAACTTGTGCCTGCAGGAATTTTTCATTAGGCGGCGGTGGATTCTCAATCAGTTCCAACACTCTCAGCGATTCCCGGCGAGTCAGAATCATCATTGACTCGCTTTCGATGACCTGATCAGCTTTTTCCAGCGCCGCCTGAACCACAAACTGATTCACCGTGGCACCCACCAGATCAGCCGCCATTTGCAGTTTTTCCTGTACATGGTCAGTGATCCGCGTGGTGAGCCGTTTCGCAGAAGGGGCCAGCATAATCACCTCGGTATTTAGCGGGTTTTGCAGGAACGTTAGTATAGTTCAATGGCGTCATTTTGCCACCTTGTAAAACAAAACAGCTAAGTTCCACGCACTTCGATGCCACTCTTCCCTCCCGACTGACGCTGGACATGGATTTGTACGCCGATGCGTTCGGTCATTTCCTGGACATGGGAAATCACGCCGACCTTGCGGCCCTGAGCTTGTAGGCGATCCAGCGCGTCCATGGCTATGCGCAAAGTGTCAGCGTCGAGACTGCCGAAGCCTTCGTCAATAAACAGGGATTCGACCCGTACTCGGTTGGAGGAGAGCGACGCCAGCCCCAGCCCCAGCGCCAGCGAGACCAGGAACGATTCGCCGCCGGACAGGGAATGCACGGAGCGACATTCATCGCCCATGTCCTGATCAACGACCATCAGCGCCAGCGTGTCGGGTACTCGCTCCAGTCGGTAGCGGCGCGAAATGTCGGCCAGGTGGAGGTTGGCGTAGCCGAGCAGTACGTCCAGGGTGAATTGTTGGGCATGGTTGCGAAATTTCTTGCCATCGGCGGAACCGATCAGGTCGCTGAGCTGATTCCAGATGCGTGTGACGCCTTCCTGTTGGGTCAGCCGCGCCTGTAAATCGCGGGTTTTTTCCTGCCGCTCATTGTCCTGACGCAGATTAATTTCAGCTTCTGTGGCCTGATTTCGCGCCCTGTTCAAATCTACCTGAGCCTTTTCCAGCGACCCCTGCACCATGTCCGCCGAATCCGGGTTGGTGCGTTGCTGTTCATGTGCTTCCCGTTGCGACTGGCAGAGCTTGAGGGCGGTTTCAGCCTGGATAACGGCGTCCGCCAGCGCTTGGAGCATCTCGCGCTCTCGCTTTAACCAGGCGCTGTCGTGGATCAGGAGAGCACGGAGGGTGGGAATGTCCAGCGCGGTGTTGGGAGTGCGGGCGTTGAAATCGGCGATCCAGCGTTGCAAGGCTGCGGTGGCCTGTTCCACTGCTTGCTGGTATCCAGCGAGCGCTTTTTGTTCCTGTTTCAGCATGGTTTCGGCGCTGGCCTGGAACTGTCCGGCTTGCTGCGTGACCGTTTCCTGTTGCTGGAGTTGATGCCGGGCGTCGTCAATCGCTTTGGTGAATTGCGCTTCGACTTCGGCAACCGCTCGTCCGTTGAACAGAGTTTGGCGTTGCTGGCGTCGAGTCTGGAGGTCACGGTCGGTAGTCTGGAACACTTCATCGGCGCGTTGGCGTTGTGCGGCTTTATCGGCAGCGGTTGCTATAAAGTTGCTGATTTCAGTATCGAAAGTAACGATCTGCTGCTTCCACTGTTCCGCTTTCTGGCTTTGATCCTTCCACTGCTCGACCTTTTGCCGCCGCTGGTTGTGGAACTGCACCGGATCGACTTGCCACAAAGGGCGCCAGTCGTGACCGGAAAATGCGGCATCCAGTTCGTTCAGCCGTTCCGCGAGTTGACTGACGCAATCGGTTTGTCGTTCCTGAGCGGTCTGGGCAGTTTGGGTCGCTTGATCGAAGGCGGTTTGTGCGGCGTTCTGTGCATTCTGCGCCGTGGAATGTTGTTTCTGAGCCTGATCCCGCGCTTGCTGGGCGTCGTCCCGCTGCTTGGCGGCTTTGCGTTGCGCGTTCTCCTGCTGGGCGAGCGTTGCCAAATCGTTCTGGGTGAGTTGCTGCTGGTCGGTGAACCAGGCGGAACGGTCAGCAGAGGCGATGACGGTGAGTTCCGCAGCGAGCGGGTGTGCATTCCAAGCCGTGGTATTTCGTTTCAATGCGACGGTCAGTGATTCCTGTTCCCCGGCCAGAACAGTCAGCCGCTGACGGTGATGGTCGCGTCGGGTGTGTTGCGCAGATTCCTGAGCAACCAGTGTTTCCAGCGCTTTGCGGCATTCGCCGACTTCCGCCTTCAGGCTGGTCAGTATGGCACGGGAGGGCGCATCGCCGGTGGCGTAGGGATGATCCGTTGCGCCGCAGACCGGGCAGGGGGAACCGGTTTCCAGACTGGCCCGCAAGGTCGCAACACTTTTGGCGCTGGCGGCTTCGGCAGTTTTCAGCGACTTTTCAGCCTGTTCCAGCCGGGCTGTCGTCGCTGGCTTTTCAGTAGCAAGCTGATTCAGCGCTGTTTCCGCTTGCGCGGCCTGTTCCTGGAACGTGCGGCTTTCAGCATCGAGTTTATCGCGCTGGGTCTGAGCAGCGCTGAGGGTATTCCATAACGGTTCTGCGCCCGCCAGTTGATCGGCGCGGGTTTGGGCGGTTTGCCGCTGCACTGCTAAAGTTTCGGTATCAAAGCCCGCCAGTTCCGCGAGCGCCGCCTGCAATCGGGTTTCCGCCGTCTGTAGCGTTGTTTCAGCCCTGGCGCACTGAGCAGTGGCTTTATCCCGTTCCTGCTGTTTGTTCTGCAAGTCCTGCTGACTGGCGACGACTTTGTGTTCTGCCTCGCGCAGACTGTTTTGCCGGATTGCGGCGTCTTTGAGCAGCACATCCCAGCGCGGCCAGTCTTCGGCCAGCGTTTGCAGAGGCTGATGTTTGGTGAGCCAATCATGGGCGATTTGCAGTTGCCGGGCGACCTGCTGATGTTCGGTTTGCTTGTCTGTCAGCCGCTTCTGAACCTCGGTCTCAGCCTGCCGGGCTTCCTGCAAGGCGTTGGCAGCGCGGCCATGGCCGGGGGTGAGCGTGTTGATTTCGCTATCTAGGCGGCGATCCTGGTTGAGGGCGTCGCTGGCGTCGGTGCGTTGCTGTTCAGCGGCTTTGACCACTT
>JAUPTV010000165.1 GCA_030917925.1 Pseudomonadota bacterium | reverse complement strand
AGGGCAGGTCAAAGACCGCATCGAATTCGGCGGTGGTCAGCGGAATGGGCGGCGGGTTCAGCCACACGTCCCGGTCGCCATGGCGCTGGATTAAGGCGCGGGCGTTGCCGGGATTGGTTTCCAGATGCAGCAGGCGGGAGGCATGGGCGTAGAGCACCGGATCATCGCGCACTTGGTCGTAGGCGGGCAGCCGCAGCACGGTTTGGGCGCGGTCATGGCGGACAATGCGCCGCTGGTCGGTCAGCGCCCTCACCCCCGGCCCCTCTCCCACAGGGAGAGGGGAGTCAACTTCGGTCGAATCGACGGCCAACCAGCCTTCCGGTAAGTCGCCACGATGCATAAACGCCGTTCCGCGCAGGTCGCGCATCTCATTGGGCGCTTCACCCGCAGCAGCGCGGTGCGCGACAGCGACAATGGCCCGTTCCGCATTGCCGTACAGCAACAGATCAGCTTTGGCGTCCAGCAGGATCGAGCGGCGCACTTTATCCGACCAATAATCGTAATGGGCAATCCGGCGCAGCGACGCCTCAATGCCGCCAATGACAATCGGCGCGTCGGGATACGCCTCGCGGCAGCGCTGGCTGTAGACAATCACCGCCCGGTCTGGCCGTTTCCCGCCCTCATCATTCGGCGTATAGGCGTCGTTATGGCGCAACCGACGATCCGAGGTGTAGCGATTGACCATGGAATCCATATTGCCCGCCGTGACCCCGAAAAACAGATTGGGCCGACCGAGCGCCTGGAACGGTTCCGCCGAGGTCCAGTCCGGCTGGGCGATAATGCCCACGCGAAATCCCTGCGCCTCCAGCAATCGGCCAATGATCGCCATGCCAAAGCTGGGATGATCAACGTAGGCATCGCCGGTCACAACGATGATGTCGCAGGAATCCCAGCCGAGCATGTCCATTTCGGGACGCGACATCGGCAGGAACGGGGCCACGCCAAAGCGGGCTGCCCAATATTTGCGGTGGGAAAACAGGGGAGTCACAGCAGGCATAAAATTTCCGGGCAGTGCAGCAGCGAAATGAAGAATCAGGGCCAGGTCGGCAGCGTCGCGGGCCGAACCATCTCGAAGATTTCCCTGGACTGTAAATCAATTTCCGCAGGCAGCATCTCCAGCAACTCCGGTTTCAGACTCAGTAGCTTGGCCAGTGGGACGAAATTAACCAGTGTGCTTGCCATGGGTGCATCGGACAGCGCGTCCGCATCCGCGGGCATACTGTCGGCAATTTGGACCGCAACATGAAGAATCGTGGCTTCGAGACGGTAAGGTGTTGGCGCTTTGGACGGTTCCAGATGATGGGCGACCGCCAGGCAAAGATGGTCAGCCAGCCGCCAACTTTTCAGCAATTCAGCGCCAAGTTCGGCATAAGTACATTTAAAAACCCGGCGTTCGGCAGCAGTGCGGGCCGCAACATTATCACCCGTGTACTTCAGCACTTCGCAATAACCTTCCGAGTGTTGACTGTAAAAAATCAATTTCCCGACGCCGTGGAGCAGTCCGGTGATGAAGAATTGTTCGCCCTGCGGAATGCGCCGGTACTGAGCGAGTTTGCGTGCGGTGCTGCCGCAACGAATACTGTGCAGCCAAAATCGATCCATGTTCACTAACGCCGGCGGCAAGCCCTGGAAGACACTGACCGCCACTGTCGTCATAATCAGATCGCGCAGATTTTGATAGCCCAGCAGGATCAGCGCATGTGAGATGGTTTCGATCCGATGACGGGGATTGTAGTAGGCACTGTTGGCCAATCGCAGCAGGCGCGCCGCCAGCCCCGCGTCACAGAGAATCGTCTCAGCGAGTTCATGCGTCTGGGTATTCGGGTCATCGATCAGTTCATTGATCCGGATCACCGCATCCGGCAGCGAGAACAGCGTATGGGTGCTTTGCACGAGGGACTTTGTAGACATGGGAGGCAACGCTCTCGCGGTGGGCAGAAAATAAAGTTTAACAGATAGGCGTTATTGCGCTTTCCAAAATGCCCGGTTTTCAGGAAAATCTGGCGAACAGCGGCGAGTTGTGCCAACCTTCGCGGCTATTTTTAGCGCTATCCCGAGTTTTTCTTATGGCCCTATCGAGTCCAGAAACTTCCTATTCCCGCACCGGCGCAGTCCCGACCACCCGCCTGATCGCTTATAGCGTGGCGCTGGCGGCGCTGGCGGTCGCCCTGTCGCCGATCAGCATTCCGGTCGGCGTTGCCCGAGTGTCGCCTTCCCAACATTTTATCAACGTGGTCGCCGGGGCGCTGGTCGGTCCCTGGTGGGGACTGGGGATGGCGCTAGTCACGTCGCTGGTGCGTAACGCGCTCGGCCTGGGCACCCCGCTGGCGTTTCCCGGCAGCGTATTTGGGGTGGTCTTGGCCGGACTGGCCTTCCGCTATACCCGCAATATCTATCTCACTGCACTGGGCGAAGTCATCGGCACCGGACTGATCGGCGCAACGGTCGGCGCATTACTGGTCGCACCTTATCTGATGGGCAAAGATATGGCCCTGACGGTGCTGATTCTGCCGTTTCTACTGTCCTCAATAGCTGGCGCGATGCTGGGCATCCTGGGTCTACGGGTATTGCGGCAACTCGGCTATCTGCGTTAAGCCGGGATGGCCGATCCCTTGATCGCTGGACGAGGCGTCTCTTACCGCTATCCCCTTGCCGCTGCGCCAGTTCTGCAAGACCTGAATTTCACGATCCACGCCGGTGAATTCGTCGTGCTGGCCGGGGCCAGCGGTTCCGGGAAATCCACGCTGTGCCGATTGCTCAATGGCCTGATTCCGCACCTGCATGGTGGTGAGGTGCGGGGCCAGTTGACCGTGGCGGGCGTTGATCCCGGTAAAACCCCGCCCTCTCAGTTAAACCGGGAAGTGGGGCTGTTGCTGCAACGACCTGATGCCCAGTGTCTGGCGGCGACGGTGGCTCGCGATATTGCCTTCGGCCCGGCCTGTCAGGGACTGGATCGGGCGGCTATCGCTGTGCGGGTGCGGGAGGCCGTTGACGGCATGGAGATCGCGCATCTACTGGAGCGTTCGCCCCACACGCTGTCCTGCGGTGAACAACAGCGGGTCGCGCTCGCCGGAGTCTTGGCGATGCGCCCGAAACTGCTGGCGCTGGATGAGCCGTTCGCGTTCCTCGATAGGGCTGGGGCGGCGCAATTACGCGAATTGCTGCGTCGTCTGCATGATTCCGGCATCACCGTGATCGTTGCCGAACATCGCCTGGGCGAATTGACTGATCTCGCTAACCGGATGCTGGTCTTGCACCGGGGCCAACTGGTCGCTGACGGTTCCCTGGCCACCGTACTGGCCAGCGGTATCGACGCCTGGGGACTGGAATGGCCCGGCATGAACGTCGAAACGCCTTTGCCCCTGGCGCAGATCGGTTCCGGAGAACCCGTCATCGAGTGGGATAGCGTTCAATGTCAACGCGATGGCCGTCCGGTGCTGGATGGCGTGAACCTGGCGGTCAGCGCGGGCGAGATCGTGGCGCTATTTGGGGCGAACGGCGCGGGCAAGAGTACATTGCTACGGCATGGCAATGGGCTATTGCGTGTCCAGCACGGCGCAGTGCGGGTCTTGGGGCAACCGGTAGGGCAACGGCCGGTGGCCGAACTGGCGGGTGAGGTTGGATTAGTAATGCAGCAACCGGCGCACATGCTGTTTGCGCCGACAGTGCAGGCGGAACTGGCGGTTGGGCCACAGGCGCTCGGTCGCCATGATCCGGCCTGGTGTGAACAACTGAGTGAACGCTTCGGCCTGACCGCCCTGCTGGATCGTCCCCCGCACACACTCAGCGCCGGTGAACAGCGCCGTCTGGCGATTGCGGCGGTGCTGGCGTCCCGGCCTCGGGTCTTGCTGCTCGATGAACCCACCGCCGGGCAGGATGCCATCGCCCGGACGACGTTGCGGGCGCTCCTCGTGGAATGTGCGCGGGAGGGCGTAGCGATCATTGTGGCGACGCATGATCCGCACTGGGCCGGGTCATTCTGCCATCGGCAGGTCGTGCTGGCGGATGGGCGAATACAGTCTGCCCTTTCGCCCGTCAATCAGACGCCCTTGCTTCTGGCGGAGGCGGATAAGGTCGGAGAGATAACCCAAGGCCGTGAAACACGGTTTGATCCACGGGCGAAATTGACCGTCTACCTGCTCTATTGCGGACTGGTTCTGCTGGCCGTTCAGCCGCTGGAATTATTACCGCTGCTGGCCGCGCCATTACTGGGCATTGTCCAGGGGCGTTGCTGGACGGAGTGGCGGCGGGTGCTGCGAGTGTTGTGGCCGACCTTGCTGCTGTTCGCCCTCATTGTCGGCCTGGGCAGTGGTCTGGAAGCGGCGACTGGCGCGGTGCTGCGCTTGCTGGCGCTGGTCACTGCCGGTGTGCTGTTCTTCGCCCGGACCCCGCCGGAGACGTTGGGAGAATCGCTACTGGCCAGTGGTTTATCGCCAGCCGCCGTCTTTTTGCTGGAAGGAACGTTGCGGTTTGCGCCCACCATGGCGGCGCTGGCCCGTGAGGTCCGCGAAGCGCAGGAAAGCCGGGGCATCCGCCTGGATGGCTTCTATCTGCTGCGTAACGGCGTCGCCCTGCTCGGACCATTACTGGCCAGCGTCATGGGCTTTGCCGACGATCTGGCCGAAGCGCTGGAAACGCGGGGTTTCGGCGGACGGCACCGAACTCCACTGGAAGACTATCGGTTTCGGGGGCGGGATTGGGCATTGGCGCTAGGCGCGGTAGCCGTAGCGGGAAGTATCGCAGCGGGACTGGGTTAAATCTGCCCATCACCGCGCCTTCCGCATCCTGATCAACAGCACATTCCGACTATCTTCACGACGATAGCCCACTTCATCCGCCAATTTCTGGATCATGAAAATCCCTAACCCGCCGGGCTGGCGCTGATCCAGTTCCAGAGTCGTATCCGGGTCGGGCCGGGCCAGTGGATCAAAGGGCGGTCCCTCATCAATAATTTCTACCGTTAGATCCCCCTCCGCCACGATGGCCTGACAGGTCACCGCGCCTGGGTGGTTCTGTCCGGCGTAGGCGTAATTAAAGACATTGACCAGCGCTTCCTCGACCGCCAGTTCCAGCCGGGTTCCGTGCGCATCCGCCAATCCGGCCACTTCAATCGCCTGCCGGACATGATCGAGAAAAGTCGGCAAATACTCGAGTTCCGCCGGTAATTGCAGGTTGAAGGTTGGGTTATCAGCAGGTTCAGCGGTCATGCGACTACTACTCCACGGTCGGCTCAATCATGGAAGATGGGCGGGCTACCGCCAGCAGGGTCAGATCATCACTCGGTTCAGCCGTTCCCACATAGATAGCGACGGCAGCGACCACATCATCTACCCACTGGCGCGGGTTCATCCGGGCGGAAGTCCGGCTCACGGCCAACAGGCGGTGCGGTTCAAAACAGGCGTTGGCGCTATTCATAGCTTCGGTGACGCCATCGGTGTACAGCAACAGGATATCGCCAGGGTCCAGTTGCGCGCCTGCTGATGTGTAACGACCGTCGGGGTCGATGCCCAGTGGCAATCCCGGGGGAATGACCATGAATTCGGCGCTACCATTGCGGCGGCGGATCAGCGGCGGATTATGCCCGGCATTGCTGAACCGGAGTTCGCCGGTTTGCGGATTCAGCATCGCGGCGAAGAAGGTCACAAACAGCATTTCCTCGTTAATCGCGCACAATTCACGGTTCACTCGCTCTAGCAACACGTCCGGATCAGCAATCGCCGCTGCCAGACCTTTAATCAGTGTTACGGTGACGCCCATCATCAGCGCCGCCGGTACGCCCTTGCCGGCCACGTCGCCAATGCTCAGAAACAGTCGCCCATCGGCCAGCCAGAAACAGTGAAACAGATCGCCGCCCACCTCGCGGGCCGGCTGAAACCAGGTCGCCACATCTAGCCCGCCCTGCGCCGCCAGCCGAGCGGGATCACGCGGCAGAAAACTGACCTGAATGGTCCGGGCAATTTTCAGCTCATTCTCCATCTGCGCCTGCGCTGCCCGGGTATTGGCCAGGATATCCAGTTGTTGCCGCAGCGCCTGGCGCATGTCGGCGAACGACCGGGTTAGAATGCCCACTTCATCCTGGGCGCTCCAGGTGGGAATCGCGATATCCAGATCGCCGTGGGCGATGGCGACGCTTTTCTCCGTCAACACCAGCAACGGACGGGTGAAGCGGCGGATAATCAACGCTGTCAACAAAGCCAGCAACAAGAGACCCACCCCGCCAATGCAGAGCACTTCGCGGGTGCGGTTTTTGAATTCAGCGAACAACTCTTCATCGGCAAAGACAATGCCGACCGACCAGTGCGTACCCGACAACGGCATAAAATACAGGCGAACCGGTTCTGGCGAACTCAACCCGCGTAGCGCGACGAACCCGGTTTCACCCCTGAGCATCCGCTGGCTCATGTTGATCAGTTCCGGGTACTGATGCGCCTGGTCGATCAGGCTTTCACTGAGTACCGATTCAGCATCAGGATGGGCCAGATACTGCCCGGTGCTGGACAGAATAAAGACATAGCCCTTCTGGAAAATCCGCAGGCTGGCGACTGCTGTTTGCAAATAGTGTAGTGGTAATTCAGTGCTGACAGCGCCGATGCGGACTAAAACCCCGTTTTCCATACGGTGAACTGGCCTTGTGTAAATGGCGACGGGAGAGTCACGGCCAGGCAGGATCGTCGGGGTTGTACGCCAGTCTGCCGTTTCGGGGGCGGTCATGGCGTCAACATCCGTCGGCGCTACGGTCGAATCACAGACGACTTGCCAGGATAAAGTTGAACGGTGATATTGACAGCGCAGTATCCGCCGTTCAACAGGTGAACCGGCGTCCCCGCCAGCATCGAAAATAAGCGTGGCACCATTACAATAGGAGCAGTCCAAGACGGCGGTCTCCGCTTCTTTCCGTAGCCCGGCTTCATCCATACCGGACTCGATCCCTTTGGCCAGATGGTCGGCCACGTCGGAAGAATCTTTCAGAATAGCGCCCAGATCGCTGATGATCGCCCCACTCAGGCCAGCGATGGTTTCATTGACGCTGGCTAAAAGGTGTCGGCGTGATTCCTGGTAGTTGTAATAGAATGCGGTGGCGAACACCAGCGCCGCCGCGCCCGTCAGCGCCAGTGACAATCGGCTGGCCAGGCCCAAACGAACTTGAACCGGCGTCGGAGCTGGACGTTGATCCGGTGTTAACGCGGCCATCGGCCTGCCGGTTTGATGGGTTGCTGCATAGCGGTCACTCCTGGCAACTTTTAGTGCATTCGTTTTTCGTTCCGTCGCGGTTTTCGATTCCGGAGTCCCTTGTTGACGAATTTATCTTATCATTATCTGTGGCAAATGTTGTCGGGGGCGTTTCGTGGGTGAAGCAACCGTGGCTGAAAGCGATTTCAAAATTATCCAGGATACGCGGCGTCTTGAGGGTACTCCATTACCTCAAGTCTCCATGATTGTGCCGGTCTATAATGTCGAAAACTACGTTGCAGATTGCTTATTATCCATTCTCGCTAATTCAGTCAATATGGCGCTTGAGTTAATTATTATCGATGATGGTTCTGATGACGAATCGGTGAAAGTGATTAAAAAGCTCATCGGAACCGGAATCTGGCCACAGGTCTTATTTCTACAGCAGGAGAATCGAGGTTTGTCGGCAGTCAGAAATGCAGGCATACGCCTGGCGCGAGGAAAATATGTCGGTTTTCTCGACAGCGATGATTTTATTCTGCAAGGTGGCCTGCATTGCATGGTTCAATACGCGGATGATATGAACTGCGATATTGTATTGGGGCGCTCACTGATATTTGATTCACAAACACGACATGTTAAACCCTTTTATGACCAATCGCTCTGGGATATTTTACTGGGCGGAAAATCTTATCGAACTATCGAAGCGATGACATGCCCGGTAGTGCTTTCCTTGGAACCCAATGCCAACTACCGTTTGATCCGACGGCAATTTCTGATGGATCATCAACTGTCATTTCCTGAAGGACTCGTGTTTGAAGATCTGCCGGTCCATCTCCGGGCGCTGGTCAAGGCTGATCGCATCGGTCTTCTGGATATTCCCTATTACTGGTACCGAGTTAATCGACCCGGCAAGATCACTGATGAAAAAAGTCAGCGGCGTTTTGACATATTGAAAGTTGCGAAACGGGCTATCAGCGATTTACGGTCCTGCCCAGTGACGGTTGAACAGGGTGGGGCCACGCTCCGGGGAGTGTTCAGACTGGCATGGGGATGTGGAATGATGACCTTGCCTGACCAGCGAAAAGCCTTTTTCAGCCAGGCTTGTCAATTATTTTCGTTAAATATCCCCCAATCATGGGTGAACGCCTATCTGGCGCAAAATAGCCAGGATCTCCGGCATATTATCCTTGGGGCGTTGATGGCGAGCGGAGGGACGACGCTGCTGGTGAATCTCTCATTTGGAAAGCGCAATGCTTTTTCTCTGGGATGGTTCATCCTTCGAGAGCATTATGCTAATGCAGTCATGAGGGCTGGTTGGGCCTGGTTGATGCGCGTCCGAATCCTGCAAACGAGGGGGAAGACGGATAAGCACCTCCTGCCCTGAGTCCTGGCCACTGGTGCGCTGTCAAGCCGGGTGGTTTCAGTCTATAATGCCACTCATCAAGAACATAACCTTTTAACCTTCCAAAAAAATGGCCATTTCAGAAATGCAGGAAATCTGTGTCGTTGGTGCCGGATTCTCCGGAGCAGTTATCGCGTATCGACTGGCCCAACAGGGTTATCGGGTTAGCGTATTTGACCGACGTCCTCATGTTGCAGGCAACTGTCATACTGAACGGGATACAGAAACCGGCGTGATGGTGCATGCTTATGGCCCGCATATTTTCCACACGGATAACGAACGGGTCTGGCAATTTATCAATCAGTTCACTACCTTTGAACCCTACGTTAATCGCGTTAAAGCGGTAACGGGTGGACGGGTATTTTCACTGCCTATCAATCTGCTCACGATCAATCAATTTTTCGGCAAGGTTTTTAACCCCCAGCAGGCGGCTGAATTTATTGCCGCTCTTGGTGACGTCAGCATTACTGAGCCAAAAACATTTGAAGAACAGGCGTTGCGCTTTGTCGGGCGTGAATTGTATGAGGCCTTTTTCAAAGCCTACACCATCAAGCAATGGGGTGTTCATCCCTCGGAACTGCCCGCCAGCATTCTCAAGCGCTTACCCGTCCGATTCAATTACGATGATAACTACTTTGCTCATCGCTTTCAGGGAATGCCACGGGACGGTTATACGGCAATCGCTGTTCGGCTATTGGATCATCCCAATATCTCGGTCCACCTTGGCCAAACCTTTGAACGAGCTGACGCTGCTCACTTTATGCAGGTTTTCTCCAGCGGTCCGATTGATGAGTGGTACAACTATGTTGAGGGCCGGATGGGTTATCGGACGCTGGATTTTGAACCAATTCGCGCAGAAGGGGATTTTCAGGGTTGCGCTGTTATGAATTACTGCGACGATAGCGTTCCCTTTACCCGAATGACCGAGCACAAGTATTTTTCCCCCTGGGAACAGCATATAAACAGCATTTGTTATCGGGAATACAGTCGTGAATGCGGCCCCGGCGATATACCGTATTATCCGATTCGACTGGTCGCTGAAAAGGCGCAATTAGCCCGCTATGTGTCAATGGCGCGGAGTGAACAGAATGTGACCTTTGTCGGGCGATTGGGGACTTATCGTTATCTCGATATGGACGTGACGATTCATGAGGCGCTGGAAACCGCCGACCGGTTTTTGGCAGCGCAGCGCACCGGAATATTAATGCCCGCTTTCGTCAATGACCCGTTGGCCTGAAATGGCATCTCACCCGAGCGAGGCGGGCGCTTACCGCCCCTGTATTGCGGCGGTGGTCGTGACGTATAACCGGCCTGAAGAACTGCAACAAGTGGTCGCTGGTCTCCAAGGTCAGAGCCGTCCACTCGATCACCTCATCATCTTCGACAACGGTGGCCCGGTGCGCGCCAGCGCCATTCTAAAAGAACAGGCGGGTTCGCTGGACATCATTCATAGTGAAAAAAATCTGGGCGGGGCCGGCGGCTTTGCGCGAGGACTGGCCGTTGGCATGGCGCGTGGTGCGGACTGGATATGGTTACTGGATGACGATGCCATACCGGAACGGGACGCCTTGGCACGTTTGCTGGCGGTGCGACCTGATCTGCCCACTAATGTCGGCGCGTTGTGTTGTGGTGTTCGTGAATACGGGAGTTGGGGACGTCGGCACCGGCGGTTTTTCAATCGCTGGACCGGCTGGGAACATTCCGTTGGTGCTTCGGCTTATCACCGGGACTGTGTAGAGATTGATACCGGCTCGTTTGTGGGCTTTCTGGTCTGCGCCAAAGCGGTCCAGGAGGTCGGGTTGCCGGATGCGGAATTCTTCCTGGCCTATGACGATACCGATTACTCCCTGCGCCTGCAGGATGCGGGCTGGCGCTTGTGGCTGGTTCCGGGCAGCGTCATCAATCATCTGCGAAGTCGGTCGGCGCGCTTGCATAGTAGTCTGTTTGGCGACAAGCATTATTACAATATCCGTAATCGTCTCATCGTCAAGCGCCGCTATGCCCAGTTAAAAAGCTTCGCTGCTATCGAAAGCCTGACCTACGCGGTGATGCTCTGGATAGTCGCCAGGGGCTGGAAAAACCGCGCCGGCTGGCGAACGCTCTGGCGATCAGTGGCTGACGGTATGGCGGGCCGGCTAGGGTTGATCCAGCGCCAGCCCGTTCCGGTTTTTCCTGATGCTCCCAGGGGCGCGGTCATTATTCGCACCCAGGGACGCCGATCCGACCTGTTGACCGAAGCACTGGCCTCGGTCGCCGCGCAATCGGTAGCCGTCACCGCGTTCGTGGTGGTGCATGGCGATCACGCAGCGCTTGGCAAGGTCAAGGACGCCATTTCGAATATCCAGCAAGACCTGCGTATTGTTCATGCCCCGGATATCGGACGCCATCGGGGTTATCCCCTGAATCTTGGCCTCGAGCAGGTTTATGCGGCGGGAGAAGCCTTTGATTTTCTGTTTTTTCTGGACGATGACGACATCGTGTATCCGGCGTTTTGCCAGACCATGACCGATGCGATGCGCCGACATAATGCTGATGTGGTGTATGCCGCGAGTTGCCGCAAAGTTCCTGCAGAAGCCGCTGCGCCAGGTTATGCGCCGCTGCCGCCGATGTGCTTGCTGATCGAAAACTTCATACCGATCAATTCTTACGCCATCCGTCTGAGCGCCATCCGGCCCGCCCGCCTCTTCTTCGATGAATCGCTTGAAGTCCTCGAAGACTGGAATTTTCTGCATCGATTCCTTGTCATGCGGCTAAAATTCCATCCTCTGGCTGATGTTCTTTCGGAATTTCGGCTCACCGGCGATGGCAATACCCCCGATAAACAGGATCAAGCGATGTGGGACCGAGGCTGGGAGGGCGTCCATGCCTATCTCGATCAGATCTGTCGGCAGATGGATCGCTCCTATGTTCTTCAATCCTTGAGCGACTTTGATTTCGCAGCGCGTGGACCACTGACGCCATCGGAACGCCAATTGCTGCAAAAAACCACCCAATGGATTGAGGAGCGGTTTCCCGCCGATACCCGTTGATGAATCTTGATATCCCGCCTGAACCCCGGTCTGACCAAACCAGTGACCCGTCGATGCTCAAGCTTGAGCGGCATGTTCGCGATCTTGAAGCACAACTGAACCATGCCAGGCAGGAGCAGGGCCGCATCAAGCGCCAATTGCAGGCCCGACTGCTCGCCATGACCCTGGAAGATGTGACGATGCGCCGCGAGTTCAATAACGCTTTAGCGGAACTCGCCGCGACCCGGTTAGAACGCGAGCGACTGGAAACCGAACTGGCCAGCGCCAAGGTTGAGCAAGCCGACCTCAAGGCGTATTACGAGCGCCGCCTGTTGGAGGAAGTCCATCGCGGTTTGCGCCTGGAAAGTGAACTCAGTGGGGTGTACGCCTCCCTGTCCTGGCGGCTGACTACGCCCCTGCGCTGGTTCAATGCCCGGTTAAGCCGGTGGCAACAGCGCTGATATGAACACTTTCCAACACACCTTATACTGGAGCGATCAGCGATGAATGGGAACGGATTACCGCAGAACATCGACCTGAACTATGCCTGTGCCTTGTTTGATACCGCCTGGTATCTGGACCAGAACCCCGATATTGCGCAGGCCGGTTGCGATCCTCTCCAGCACTATCTCGAATATGGCGCCTGGGAAATGCGCAACCCGAACCCCCTGTTTGACAGTGACTGGTATCTGGCCGTCAACCCGGATGTCGCGCAGACCAGCGTCAATCCGTTAGTCCACTACCTGACCATTGGCGCTGCCGAAAACCGGGACCCTCATCCGCTGTTCGATACGCGTACCTACCGGGAGGTTTGTGGTCCCTTGCCAGCGCAGATGACCCCGCTCGAAGCATTCCTCGCCGGTTCCCAGCAGTCTTGCGCCGGTGCATATCTGTCAATCGATGCGCTGTCGAAAGTTCAGCAGCATTTTCTGGATCAGGTCACGGTGCAAACCATTCTGGATCAGCACGGGGCCGCATTGCCCTGGGCGGTGTTTCTACAATGTGGCCAGTCCTCACTACACCCGCAATGGCTGACGACCAATCCCAAACCCTGGCATTTGATCTTGAATTGCTATGATGAAACTTATTGTCAGGCGATTAACGCCGATATCGTATTGCTGCAAAATCAGGGCACTAAATTCTCGGCCGTTTACCGAATACTGGAAAATAATCCACGCTTCTTTGAGGCTTATGAGTATGTTTTATTCCTGGATGACGATGTTCTGGTGACCGAAGAAGCTATTACGCAATTATTTGTCATTGCGCAATCTAAAAACCTGAAGTTGGCGCAGCCCAGTGTAGCGCCAGAATCTGCGCATACCTGGAATGTGCTACTCACCCAGCCTGATTCATTCATCCGCACCCTGAATACGGTTGAGATCATGATGCCGTTGCTATCCCGTGAAGCGCTGCAATTGGGTAGTCATTTATTTTCTCGCAGTATTAGTGGTTGGGGACTGGATTTTGCGCTCGGCGATCTGGTGAGCCGCGAGTTTGGTTCCGGGAAAATCGCGGTCATTGACGCTGTTAGTTTTCTTCATGCCAGGACCATTGACGTGGTGCAAGGCGCTTATTACCGAATGCTGCGTGAAAACCGGATCAGTCCACTGGTGGAAGAGCGTGTGATGGGTCTATTGTATGGCGCAGCAGGCCCCATCCGGGAAGTGTGAATCATATCGGTAGAACCGGACAAAAAATGGCAAATACCGTGGATAAAAATTATCAGGAAAGTCTGAATAATACGGCGGAATCAGCAACAGAAATCCGCTATGACAGCCGAGTGACGGAGCGAAATAAGCCTCCCGAGGCTACACTCATTATTCCGATTTTCAATGTCGCCGACTATGTAGAACAATGCCTGGCATCGGTATTCGCGACTGCCGCGACGGTTGATCTGGAAATCATCATTATTGATGACGGTTCACAAGATGCGTCAGGTGAGATCGTCGCCGCAATTCTCGCGGCCCGGAAGCCGATACAAACCCTTTACCTGAAGCAAGCTAATCAAGGGTTGTCTGCCGTCCGAAATCGAGGGGTCAAGCTAGCAACGGGTGATTATATCGGGTTTCTCGACAGCGACGACATGCTGACCGCCGGTTCCATGCGGACTATGCTGGACTTTGCGGATCATCATCGATGCGAGATCGTGCTCGGTAAAAGCACCGTGTTCGACTCTAAAAGCCACGACGTTTATCCATTTTATGACGACTGGGCCTGGCAACGATTGCTGAATAATGCTGCGACTCGTGTAGTGTCGAAACATGAAGAGCCGGCCTTGTTCTTTCTCGAACCGAACGCCAATTATCGACTGGTCCGGCGCAACTTGTTCACACAGTTTAATTTCACTTACCCGGTGGGCCGTCTGTTTGAAGATCCACCAGTGCATTACAAAATGCTGGCGTCCGCCACTCGTATTGGCCTGGTGGATATCCCTTATTACTGGTACCGGGTGAACCGTCCGGGCAAGATTACCACGGAAAGAAGCTTGCGGCGCTTTGATATTCTTGAAGTGGCGCGTGAAACCTTGACTGAACTGCGCAAATTAGACATTACTGCGGAAGCCGGCGGCGCTATTATTTATGGTTTGTCGCGGATTGTCTGGTGGTGCGGTTCCATGACCTTGCCCGAACATCGTCGCGACTACTTCCAAAAAGCCTGCATAATTTTCGCCAATGACGCACCGGCCCCATGGCTCCGTCACTTTGACGCCTCCCGGTTCCCGGATGAAATCCAGCATCTCATCGTTGGCGGTCTGATACGCAACGAAGTGAGTTGGCTTAAACGGATGTCTTATGGGCGCAGATACCCCCTGCAATCCTTCATCTTTTTACTGAAGATGGGTCGGCAGGATCTCATCGTGCGGCGCATCCGGCAAATGGCTGGAAAGCTGCTGGCGAAATTCCGGTTAAAACGGGGCTAAAGTCGCTAAGCTATGCAATACCACATTCAAACTATTGTCAGTCAGTTATCTTCCCGAACCGCTGAACGGCTCCTGGAAACCGACCTTACGCGCCTTAATCAGCATTACTACGGGCCTTATATTTTTACGGGGACCCTCAATCGGTCATCCCTGATCATCGGCGGGCGTTCGGGACTGTTGGCGTTAATGCTGGCGGCGGCAAACCCTCATCAATCGATCTTTGTCGTTGAGCGTGATGTCCACTTGAGAGCTGCGATTGAGGAATCCGCTCATCATCTGGGCCTGGATCATCTGAAACTGTATGAAAATTCCACTGAGTGCCTGGACGTTCTGAAAACCGCCTGTCCCAACCTCGGGCTGGTTTGCCTTGATCAGGCCGGTTTTTCAAAAACATTGCTGGCGGAACTGACCAGATCATTTCGCATTGAGCATCTGGTTGGCGAATTTGCGGAAGTACAGGCGAATCCACTGTGGGTGCATCGCGTCAGCCGCGAAACCGCCCGAACCTTTCATTGGCAGAACCTGACCACCGGTTTGCCGATGCCGGGTAGCAGCCAGCAAGGGCCAGACGTGAGCATCGTGGTCCCGGCCTATGGCATTGAAGCGTACCTCGATCATTGCCTGGAAAGTCTGGTCAGCCAGACGCTGGAGAGTCTGGAAATTATCATTGTGGACGATGGGGCCAGAGATCGGTCCGGGCAGATTGCCGACGAGTGGGCGCAGCGGGATGCACGGGTTCGGGTGATCCATCAGCCTAACGCCGGTTGTGCTGCGGCCCGATCCAACGGTCTCAAGGCCGCTACCGGGATGTTTGTCGGCCTGGTGGATGGCGACGACTGGGTGGATCCGCCCATGTTCCAGGCGCTGGCCGAGTCGGCGGTCCGCTTTACCAGCGATATTGCCCAGTGCGGATACCGCCACTGCTATGACAGTGACCAGACCTGGACCGATGAGCGGGAATACTTTTCCCTGACTGAAAAAATTGGCGAGGGCAACGGGTTGATTGCCAACCCAAAAGATCTGATCCCCTGGCGTCCCACCATCTGGCGGCGAATCTACCGGCGGGATTTTCTGACCGGCAACGCCATCGACTTTCCGCACATGATCCGGCGTTTTGATGATCTGCCGTTTCACTTTATGACTTTAGCTTTGGCCGAACGGCTGTCGGTTGTGAACGCCTGCTATTACAACTACCGCCAGCAGCGGCCCGGCCAGGACATCAGCGTTGATGACGAACGCCTGCATGTCCACTTCCCCATCTTCCGGCTGCTCAAGGATTTCGTTCGTCAGCACCACACCCGTGAACTGGAAGAGAAGCTGTTCATGACCCAGATCGCCTCGCATGAATGGGCGAGTCGCGTTATTCAGCCCCGATTACTGGCCAATTACCGGGCGGCAGCGAAATATGATCTGTTTGAAGACCCCATTGCCCTGACCCCTGCGGAACTGCTCGGCGTCGTTGGGCGCTATAACCGTCGCAAAAGCTACTGGGCCTGGCGGCTCCGGCTGAAACGCGGCTCAGGGAAGGACGCCTGGCTGGCGGTCAGGGATTATGCCGGCTAGTGGTGGCACCGGTGGGGAAGACCCGATCCGCATCACCCAGGCGTTTGCGGCGGTAGCGGTCAGGTTTTGCGTCAGTCCGGGGAACAGTCCGCCGGTGAGAACCAGTAAACCCATCACGCTGGCGATGCACAGTTCGCGGGGCCGCAGATCCATGGCGGAAGCGACCACCGGTTGCGTGACCGGACCGAGGAACGCCCGCTGGAAGAAGCTCAGAAAATAGGCCGCGCTCAGAATCACGCCGAGCAGGGCGAGGACTGCTACGCCGGTTGAAGATTGCAAAATCCCCAACAGCATCAGCAGTTCAGCAATAAAGCCATTCGTGCCCGGCAACCCAATGGACGCCATGCCCAGCAGCAGGAACAGCGCGGTGAAACGGGGCAGGGGCTGGGCCAGTCCGCCCAGGCTGGCCAGATCCGTGGAACCCAGGCGATGGTGCAGAAACCCGGCCATCAGCATCAGGCCGCCAGCGATGATGCTGAAATTGGCCAGTTGCAAGACCGCGCCCTGAATCCCCTGAATGTTCATTGCTGCCAAGCCGACGACCACCAGCCCGACATGGCTGATGCTGGAAAACGCCAGCATCTTGCGCAGATTGGACTGGCGCAATGCGATCAGCGCCCCATAGATCAACCCGATCAGGCCCAGGACCGTCATCAGCCAGAAGTGATCCTTGGCCGCTTCCGGGGCCAGGGGCAGGGCGAAGCGCAGGAGGCCGAACACGCCCAGTTTAAGACCCACCAGCAGCGCACTCAGTCCCACCGGCCCCTCCCGCAGCACAGTGGGCAACCAGGTGTGGAACGGAAAGAGCGGCGCTTTCACCGCGAAGCCGAAGAACAGCAGTAGAAACACCGGCGTTTGCCACTGAGCGGACAGCGGCTGTTCCAGCAGTATCCGATAGTCAAAGCTCAACCCACCGGGGTGATTCAACGCGAGCAGGATGACGCCAAACAGCAGCGGAACGCCCCCGGCCAGCATGAACAAGGTGTATTTCGTCGCGGCGTAGCGGCGTTCCGGACCGATACCCCACAGGCTGATCAGGAAATAGATCGGCACCAGAGTCAATTCCCAGAACAGGAAAAACAGCACCAGATCCAGGGCGCAGAAGATGCCCATGATGAAACTTTCCAGCGCCAGCAGCAGGGCGAAATAGAGCCGGGGCAGGGACTGGATACTAGTCCAGGACGCCAGAATGACCGCGCTAAACAGCAGCGCCGTCAGCGGTGGAAACAGCACGGCGATACCATCCATGCCCAGTAAATAATGGACGTTCAGACTGGGTATCCAGGACGCCTGTTCTACGAACTGCATACCGGCAACGTCCGGGCGGAAGGTGGCCAGCATCAGCAACGCCAGCGCCAGTTCCAGCCCGGCCCCGACCAGCGCAACCCGGCGCACTGTGCGACTCTCGCGCAGGAACGGCAGCAGGCATGCCCAGACCAGCGGCAGGAGAATGAGCAGGCTCAGGATGGGGAAATTGAAGGGGGTGGATTCGGGAGTCATCGCTCAAGCTCTCTATTCAGTGGTCAACCGGCGCAGAGTGGCTCGTTCCAACCACGGCTTCCAAGCGATGCGCCGTGGCATCGACGGCTCCGCTAATCGTCTTGATCCACGGGTCGGCGTACAGCCCGACGCTAATCATCACCGCGCAGAGCAGTCCGGCCATAATCAATTCCCGATGCTGCAAGTCGCGGATTTGTGAAGCAATGCCCCGTGGGTGGCGGGCCAGAAAAATGCGCTGATAAGCCCAGAGTAAATAGCCAGCGGCCAGCACGTTCCCGGAAGCCGCCAGCGTTGCCACGCCCCAGCCATGCGATTCCAGCAACCCCTCCAGCGCCAGATGCGCCGCCTCGAAGCCCGGCGTACCCGGCATGGCGATGCTGCCCAGCACCACCACCAGAAACACCAGTCCCAGCAGGGGCGCGGTTTCAAACAGCCCGCCCACCCGTTTAAAGCGGGTCGTTCCCAATCGGTGGTACAGCAATCCGGCGACGATGAACAACCCGGAGGCGGCCAAGCCTAGATTCAGCGCCAGCAGCAGACTGCCCCGCAATCCGGCGGGATTCAGCGAAAACAGCCCGGCGACCAACAATCCAGACTGGCTGATTGCGGCAAAGGCCAGTAACCGGCGCAGGTCGATTTGCCGGAACGCCAGCAACGCACCATAGAGCATTCCGACCAGGCCCAAGGTCATAATCGCGGTATCCCAGTAGTGGGCGGCGGCTGGCAGCAACGGGAAGACGAAGCGCAATAGCGCATAGATGCCGACTTTGACGCCGACCAGAAAGACAATGCCAATGGCAATCGTGCCATGCTTGGCGACGATGGGTAACCAGCTATGAAACGGGAACAGCGCCAGCCGCACCGCCAGCCCGGCAAACAGCAGGATGAAAATCAATGATTGCTGATTCGCGGGTGCTGGCGTTTCCAGCAGATCAGCCAACGCGAATGACCAGCTCTGTCCGCTCAATACCGTATGGTTCCAGCCCAATAGGCCGATGCCGATCAGCAATGCCGCCAGGCCGCTCCCCATGAAGCGCAGAAAATACCGCGCCGCCCGGTGCCGCGCCGGACTGGTGCCATAGCGAGCGATCAACACTGCTGCCGGAATGGCTTCGGCCAGGGCGAATACCCAGAATTGCAACAAGTTCAACGCCGTGAACATTCCAATCAGCACGAATTCCAGCGCGAGAATATTCGCCACAAACCGGCCCGGACGTTCCTGTTGCTGGCGGTGCGACTGGGTGTAGAGCAGGACAAACAGTGTCAGTAGCGCCGTCAGGGGCAGAAACAGAATACTGATGCCGTCTACCCCCATCAGGGCGTTGAAGCCGAAGAGGTTGAACTGTTCAACGAACTGCATTCCCGGCGCATCAGGTTGGAAATGCAACAACAGTTGCAGCGCCAGAAGCAATTCAATCGCGGCGGTGCCCAGCGCCAAGGCAAAGGCCGTAGTCGCCTGCCGGACGCGGAAGGTCGCGAGCATCCCGGCCAGCGGGACCAGCAGCAGCGCGCTCAACAGCGGAAAGCCGGATGCACCCGGTTCAGCCTCGGTCATCATGGCGCTGATCCCGACCAGCGCCGCCAGTGCAGCGATCAGCAGGGCCATCGACGCCCAGGAGCGCCCCAGCCAGCGTTCCACACGGTTCAGCGCCTGTCCCATCCGGTGGCCCGCGACGGCCAGTCCGTGACCGGCGCTTTTCAGCATCAACTGGTCTTCCACCTGATTGGAAACCGCCGCGATCCATTCCGTCGCCATCGCCAGAATACCGGGTTCCTGATCCGTCGCTCTAGGAGGGCGCTCCAGGACTCGTCCAGCGCCGAGTTGCCGTTCTTCCCATTGCGCGACCGAGGACAGGGCGTTGACCGCCGGGGCCGGCAATCCCGTTGCCCGATCCACCACCAGCGTATCGAACCGCATCAAGCTCCCCGCTAATCGCTGCACCGGGTGGACGATCAGCCGGTCCGCCAGATCCTCCAGCCAGAACCGCTGAAGGGCTGCGGTATACAGACCGGGGCGTTGCGCGAGGAGGTTCGAGACCGGGCGGGTGCGTTCCCCATCCATCTGACGCAGGATCGAAGGAGCCGTGAGGAATTGATAACCCCGGAACAGGGCATGGCAACCGAGATGAATCAGCGCCCATGGCCAGAAGCCCAGACCACTGGCGAGAAACATCAGCCCGACCTGTCCAGACGTCGAGAAAATCAGTGCACTCTTAATATCGGTCTGGGTTAATCCGCTCAGAAAGCTGTACAGAGCGGTCGCCAAACCGATGACCGCCATCACCGCCATCGCCACCGGCGATTGTTCAAACAGCGGTTGCAGGCGCAGCACCAGATAAACCCCGGCATGAACCATCACCATCCCGTAGAACAGCGCACTGGAGGGCGTCGGTCCTTCCATGGCGCGGGCCAGCCATGGAATCAGTGGAACCTGGGCCGATTTCGCGACCGCCGCCAGCAGGAAGCACCCGGCTAAAATACCCGCCTGCATCGGGCTTAAATTCGCCGCACCGGTATTGACCGTTGCCCAGTCCGCACTGCCCAGCCAATGAAAGGCCAGCGCAATACCCAACAGAAACCCGGCGTCGCCGACCCGGTTGGTGACGAAGGCGCGAGTGGCATTGCCTGCCGCGACGGGACGATCCTGGAAAAAGGAAATGAGCAGATAGGAACACAGTCCCGCAACCTCCCAGCCGATGAAGGTCAGCACCGCATTGCCGCCCGCCACCAGCAGCGTCATTGCCGCAGTAAACAGGCTGAGAATCATAAAGAAGCGATGAAAGCCCGCTTCCCGGTGCATATAGTTCACGGCAAAGCGGGTAATGAGCAGACTGGCCAGGGTCGTAATCGCCAGCAAGGTTAGGCTTAAACCGTCGATGAGAAAGTTCAGATCAATGCGGTCATCGCCGCTGGTCAGCCAATGGCTGAGGGTCATGGCTTCCGGCGCGATTCCCGTGAACCAGGCCACAATAAGAATCAGCGTCGTCGCCAGGGAACCGGCGCTGGTGGCCAGGGTGATGCGGCTGGTGCGCGGTTCATGCGCTTCCCCGTGGGCATGGCCGAACAGGATCGCCAGCCCGATCCACAGGGCAGCAGCCAGCGGCAGAGCGGGAATCAGAATGATAAGCCAGTCAGGCATGGACTTTCCCCGGTAAGATTTCCGCTATTTTAAACTTGAAATAAAGGGTTGGGGGAGGGATGTATTTGGGCCGGCGTTCAGGCGCGCACTACCTGGATGCGCCGGCCCTGCGGACTGAGCTGCTCGGTGCTGCTGGTGCGTTCAGCGATGGGCGGCTGCCCGGTCCGGCGGTCGAAAATCACCAGCCAGCCGGTATCCAGTCCCAATCCGGCCAGATAACTGTCCAACTGGGCCAGACCCTGATTAAGCGGATCGGCGACACCATCGCGCCAGACTTTGAGTTCCATCCCCAACGTCACCGCGCCATAGCGCAGACAGAGGTCCATGCGGCCCGAGCCGATAGCATATTCGCGTTCCAACGTTCCATCGCCATTGACCACCCGGTGTAGGAAGGCCATCAATACCAGATGCGGGGCGATTTCGTGATACGGGGCGCTGCCGAGCAGTGGCTGACCGTGTTGCCGCCAGAAGTCGAGAAAGGCGGCCAGCAGGCGTTCCGGATTCAACGCACCATCGGGATGGAGCCAAGTCGGGGCAATCCGGGGCAGGGTGTCCTGGGGACCGCTGGCCAGAGCGCGAGGCAACACTTCGCGGTAGATCGGATTGGCGACCACTAGCCCGCCCGCCCCGTCGCGGCGCAACAACCCCAGGTCCACCAGATACTGCCGGTCATCTTCGGGGACACCCTCCATGAGCGTTCCCGCCAGCATGGGTTCAATCACTCGCCGCACCCGCTCCTCGCGCAATTTATCGGCCAACTGATCCAGATGGGTGACTCGGTGGACGATCAGATACTCCTTGGCTTGGTCAATTTGTTCCACAGTGATCGGCTGCGTCCGGTCCCGCCCGGTTGGCAGGCGAAAACAGACATGGTAGGCCAGGGCATTGACCAGCCAGGGTTGACCCTGCGTCAGATACCAGACCCGCTCCAGCGCCTCGGGGGTGAAAACTTGTCCAGTTTCCGTCGTGTGTTCCTGAAGCAGGGTTGCGACCTCATCCGTGGTGAAGTCGCCAAGGCGCAGTGACTCGGCCTTGATATTGAAGGCGCTGCCGCCGGTGATCGGACTGGGTTCGGAACGAGCGTGAATGCGGTAGTCGCGCAAATCACGCACCCCGCACAGAATGACCGTCTGTGGAAAAGCGGTGGGCCGCTGGTTGTAGCCTGCCCGCAACTGCCGCAATAGCGAAATGAGCGTGTCGCCCACCAGAGCATCCACCTCGTCCAACAGCAACACAGCGGGGCGCGGATCGGTGGCCGCCCAGAACTCTAGCAACTGGACGAGCCGATCATCAGCGGGAACAGCGGCGCCGCCGTCCCGATACCAGTCGGCAAGCCGCCGATCCTGCAAATACAGCCGCGCCGAGCGGCCCAGCACACTGCAAATAGTCGCCATACCTCGGTCCACATCCTCGCGGGCGGTTTGTGTCCCTTCGATATTGGCATAGAGCGTCCGGTAGCGCCCTTCGCGGTTGAGATAGTCCATCAGCGCCAGCAGACAGGTCGTTTTGCCGGTCTGGCGGGGCGCATGAAGCAGAAAGTATTTTTTCTGGTCGATCAACGCCAAGACTTCGCTCAGATTCCAACGATTTAGCGGTGGCAGGCTGTAATGGTCTTCGAGCCGAATCGGGCCTTCAGTGTTAAAGAAGCGCATGGCGGGACTCCGGGGGACAGGGGCAAGAAGGGGAGTATAGCAGGCGGCGTGTGGACCTGATTGTTCGTAATCCCCGTCGGCCCGTGAGTTGTTCAGTTCGGTAGGGATGAACTGATCGAGCATTTTAGTCAACTTTATAGACGGAATATTTTAAAAAACTTCTTGACATTTTTTTTTTTTTTTTTTGCATAATCACTTACAAGATTAACAATAAAAAAATTGACGATCATCCAGGGAATCTCATGCGCTACACAACACTCCTCCATAGTTCGTTGAATAACCGGTGACTGCTGTTTTCCATAAGCCTTTCAGGTAGTCGCAATTCGTGAATAAATCATCCAGCTACACCTATCAGGAGCTGTTGGCTTGCGCTCGCGGTGAATTATTCGGCCCTGGCATCGCGCAATTGCCATCGCCGAATATGCTGATGATGAATCGCATTATTTATATCAGTTCGGAAGGCGGTCACTATGGAAAAGGTGAAGTGATTGCGGAATTGGATATTCATCCCGACCTGTGGTTTTTTAGCTGTCATTTTATAGGCGACCCGGTGATGCCGGGGTGTCTGGGATTAGAAGGGATGTTGCAATTAACCGGGTTTTTTCTGGGCTGGCTAGGCTTACCGGGTCGAGGGCGAGCGCTGGGATGTGGCCAGGTCAAATTTATGGACCAAGTGCGGCCTGACGCCCAAAAATTGACGTATCGCCTTCATATAAAGCGGGTCATTTTGCGTCAACTGGTTATCGGGGTTGCTGATGCAGCTTTGGAAGTCGATGGTCGGACGATTTACCTCGGTCATAATTTGCGGGTTGGATTATTTACTGCAACCGACCATTTTTAAGAATGAAAATGTCGTGCGATGAGGTCAATGAATACATTCTGTCTAACGTGCTGTCAGGCATTTCAACCACCCAGGATGGAGAAGTCAACGGTGTCTATTTCATTTGAACCAAAAAATACGCAGTTCTCACTGCAAAATGCTTATGCCCTTGCACTTTGCGCTAACTTGGCTTACGAAGACGAGAAAACCATTCAGGATCAGGTCAATTTGCATGGATTTAATTCACAGTTTATTGAACGTAGAGATATTGAAGCCTTTATCGCCTACAGTGATTCAGCCATTGTGCTGTCATTTAGAGGAACAGACAAAATTAAGGATTGGATGACCAATTCGGATTTGTTGCTCACATCAGCTAAGGCCGGTACCGGAAAGGTTCATGGTGGGTTTTTGCGGGCGCTTTGCCTGGTATGGAATGACATTTTAGAAATTCTTGATGAAGTTCAAAAAAAAGCCCAGCCGCTTTGGATTACAGGTCATAGTCTTGGTGGCGCACTGGCTACGTTAGCCGCCGCCCGCTTTGTTTCAGAGATGGGTAAACCGGTAGCGGGCGTTTACACGTTCGGTCAACCGAGAACAGGGGATCGTGAATTTTGCCGAATTTTTAACGCTGATCTGAAGCAGCGATTTTTCAGATTTGTGAATAACAGCGATATTGTCACCAGAATACCTCCCCGAGAATTAGGCTATGGGCATGTCGGTTTACTGAGATTTTTTGATGCTGATGGCAATCTCTTTGATGATATCAGTTGGTGGCAAGAATTCCTAGAGTCGATCAAAGGGACATTGAGACAGCACCTTGATTTAATACCTTCCAATATCGAGTATCACAGCATGGAATGTTATATCAAAAACATTCATTCAAAGCTTATCAATCCTGTTTGATGGACAGCGCCAACCCCCCACTAAATGGTTACGCTATAACTACTCCTTTTCAACTCTTGTCAATTTTCGATCATCACCATGAGGTCAGCAACATGAACCAAGCGATTAAAAAACTGATTGATATTACAACGGCTGAAATTGGCACTCATGAAAGTGCAAGAAATAATACTGGACCAAAAATCGAAGAATACCAGCGGGCAACCTGGCTTGAGCCAGCGGCTTGGCCGTGGTGTGCGGCATTTACCTGTTGGATCATGCGAGAGTGGCTAAAGGATGAGCCAGTGAGGAATGATGTAAAAAGTTGCTTTAAAAGATCAACGCTCACGCTTGCAGAAGCGGAAAAGGTTCGCTGTCAGGATGCCAGCGCCTTCGGGTGGGAAAAGTGGGCAAAAAAACACGAAATTGCCGTGCTGCAGGAAACCGAATTGGCGAAGGCAGGCGACTTCGTGGTGTTTGATTTTTCCCATATTGGACTGGTCATTGAAGATCAAACCTCACTGCACTCAAAAATTATCACTATTGAAGGCAATACTAATAAAAAAGGCACCCGAGACAGCATTAGCAATGATGGCGTCTGGAGAAAAGAAAGGGAACCGAACCTGACTAAATCTTATATTCGCCTATTTTCAAAATGACTTTAACCAGGTGTGATTTTGGCCACTTTCTGCGAGATAACAAGCTTTGCAAATGTCAAAGCATGGGAGATTCATGAACGATAAATCATTGGAGACATACTGGCCCATTAAGTCGATGCGAGAGGCCGATGTTTATTTTTACCTTGAGGCTATCCAGGAATATCTCCCGGATAATCGCGTCCGAGTGGCGGGGCATGGCGAGATGCTCATGCTCGGTGGGTATTCGTATTTGGGGTTGAACGGGCATCCTGCTATCAATGAGGCGGCACAACACGCCATTGAAAAATACGGTACGGGCGCGCACGGCGCTCGGATGTTGGCGGGTACGCTGGAAATTCATTGCGAGCTTGAGGCAAAAATCGCCAAGTTTAAGAAAACAGAGGATGCCGCAATTTTTACCAGTGGCCTGGTAGCTAATATTTCCACTATCGCGTGCTTGATGAGACGACATGACACGGTGATCTGTGACAAGCTTAACCATGCCAGTATCGTGGATGGGTGTCAGTTGTCCGGGGCCAAGTTGGTGCGCTTTCGGCATAACGACATGGAACACTTGGAGGAGTGCCTTAAAGACCCGACTCACCCCGGAAAAAGGCTCGTGATTGTCGATGCGGTGTTCAGCATGGACGGCGATATTATCGACTTGCCGACGGTCAGCCGCCTGTGTCGGGAACATGGCGCGATGTTGATGGTGGACGAAGCCCACGCGACCGGTACCGTGGGAGCGACCGGGCATGGGATCGAAGAGCATTTCGGTCTCCCGTCCGATGCCGTGGATATCAAGATGGGAACCTTGAGCAAGGCGATTCCGAGTATTGGCGGGTATATCGCTGGAAGCCACAAGTTGATCGAATTTCTGCACCACCAATCACGGGGGTTCATTTACTCAGGTGTCTTACCACCCTCTGCGGTGGCAGCGTCGCTGGCGGCGCTGGAAGTTATCGAAAAGGAACCGCAACGGGTCAGCCGACTGCATGAGAATCAAAGGTATTTCGCCCAGCGGCTCCGGGAGACCGGGTTTTCCTATGGCCACAGCCAAACCATGATCTTCCCCATCATGGTCGGGGAGGATTGGCCGGCGTACCAGTTGGCCCGTAGTTGTCAGCGTCGAGGCGTTTACGTGCAAGCCATCCCCCACCCGGTGGTTCCCAAGGGGATGGCGCGGCTACGGGCGGCGGTGTCGGCCAGCCACAGCCGTGAGGATTTGGATTTCTGCATTGACGTACTCCGCGCCAGTGCGGAAGAGGTGGGCGGTATCCTGTAGTCTTTCCCCGTGTAGCCGAAAGCTCTCGGTTTGGGGAGAGAGACGTATTTGGGTCAGCGTTCAGGCGCGTACCACCTGAATGCGCCGACCCTGGGGACTGAGCTGCTCGGTGCTGCTGGTGCGTTCAGCGATGGGCGGCTGCCCGGTCCGGCGGTCGAAGATCACCAGCCAACCCGTATCCAGTCCCAATCCGGCCAGATAACTGTCCAATTGGGCCAGGCCCTGGTTGAGCGGATCAGGAGCGCCATCACGCCAGACCTTCAGTTCCATCCCCAGCGTCACCGGGCCGTAGCGCAGACAGAGGTCCATGCGGCCCGAACCAATGGCGTATTCCCGCTCCAGGGTTCCATCGCCATTTACGACCCGGTGCAGGAACGCCATCAAGACCAGATGCGGGGCGATTTCGTGATACGGGGCGCTGCCGAGGAGTGGCTGACCGTGTTGCCGCCAGAAGGCCAGAAAAGCCTCGAGCAGACGTTCGGGATTCAGGCTCCCGTTGGCATTCAGCCAAGTCGGGGCAATCCGGGGCAGGGTGTCCTGGGGACCGCTGGCCAGAGCGCGGGGCAGGACTTCGCGGTAAATGGGATTAGCGACCACCAGTCCACCCGCACCGTCGCGACGCAACAGCCCCAAGTCCACTAGATACTGCCGGTCATCTTCGGGGACACCCTCCATGAGCGTCCCGGCCAGCATCGGTTCGATCACGCACCGCACCCGGTCCTCGCGCAGCTTATCGGCTAACTGATCCAGATGGGTCACTCGGTCGACGATCAGATACTCCTTGGCCTGGTCAATCGTGGCTACCGTTATCGGGCGACTCCGATCACGCCCTTCCGGTCGACGGAAACAGGCGTGATAGGCCAGCGCATTGACTAGCCACGGCTGGCCTTGGGTGAGTTCCCAAACACGGGCTAGGGCGTCCGGGGTGAAGACTTGTCCGGTTTCCGTCGTGTGTTCCTGGAGTAAGGCCGCCGTTTCATCGGCAGTGAAATCGCCTAAACGCAAGGATTCCGCCTTGATATTGAAGGCACTGCCGCCGGTGATCGGACTGGATTCGGAGCGGGCGTGAATCCGATAATCGCGCAAATCTCGCACCCCGCACAGAATAACCGTCTGTGGAAAAGCGGTGGGTCGCTGGGGGTAGCCGGCCCGGAGTTGGCGCAGCAGCGTGATGAGGGTGTCCCCTACCAGGGCGTCGACCTCATCGAGCATCAGCACCAGCGGTTGCGGCGTCCGTTGACACCAGTCGGTCAGGAAGCGCCGCAGGGCGCGGGTCGGGGCGCTCTCGGTCAGCGCCGCTTGGGCCAGACTTTCCAGTGTGGCATCGCTGGCCTGTTGGGCGGCGGCCTCAGCGACGGTCTGCACGATGTCCGCCATCGCCAGTGCGACATTCTCGCGGGCGGCCTGGGCGGTTTCCAGATTGGCGTACACCGCCCGATAGCGCCCTTCGCGGTTCAGAAACTCCATCAGCGTCAAGAGACAAGTGGTCTTGCCGGTTTGGCGCGGGGCGTGGAGCAGGAAATATTTCTTCTGGTCGATCAGCGTCAGAATCTCGTCCAGATCCCAGCGCTGCAACGGGGGCAGCCCATAGTGGTCATCGGGCCGGATCGGGCCTTCGGTATTGAAGAAGCGCATGGCGAAACTCCCGAAAGTTAATGAAGGGAACCCAGGCAACCCGGTCACGGCGATGTCAGGAGCGTCCCTGAATCAATCAGCGCCTCACCGATCAGCGCTGGCGGCAAGGGTTCCGTATGTCCGCGATACCCGTCCCCGGACCGGCGATGCACCGGCAACGGCTTCACTGGCCCCGTCCATGGAACAAAGCCGGTTGCCGGGTCAAAAATCGTGAACTCTCCGCTGTCCGGGTCCTTGGCGATCAAATGAACCCACTCGTTCCCGATCAACTCGCGTAACGAAGCCTGGCGACCGTAAATCGCGGCGAGAACCTCAGTTTTGGCCTCCACCACGATTTGCAGCCGCACCGGTTCATGAATTTCAATCATTTGCCGGGGTAGGCCGGTGCGTAAATCGCTGCTGGCCCCTTCCATCACCGCAAACAGTCCGGTCACGTTATGCGGCGTCTTGGTGCCGCAACCCAGCCGCTCATTGTTGACTGTGGAAAAGTAGTATTCCAGGTTAATGCCCGCGCCGACTGGCCCCACCGCCAGCAGAATCCCTTCCAGCACCGTCCCACTGGGGTCTTGAGTCGGATCGTAGGACACCAAAAACGCCCGCCGGTCTAGAAACACCCCCTGGCTCATCGACCGGCGACCGACCAGCGCCGCGGCATTCGTGGCGTGGCCGAGTTCCGGGCGGGCCTGGCTGAAGTCGCGGGAGCGCTCCATCACATGGCGCAGCGCCTGGGTCGGCGTCGGGTGGCGCGGCGCAGAGGCAAAGCGCCGACACCGCTCATGGGCGGACAGTGCGCCGGCTTGATCCAGCAACCGCTGCACTTCCCGGAACGCCGGTTCCAACGCCGTCGGCAAATCCGCCAGGTCATAGAACGTAATCTTTTCATCACAGGTATTGTGTTCCGCGCCGATGAACCCGGTTTCGGCGGGAATGATCATCCCGCGTTCCGCCAGCAGCGCCCGCACGGCGGGACGGTTGGCCATGGCGGCGAAGGTGCGGGCGTTCGGCCCGCCATGTCGCCCACCACACGCGCCACAGTCATAAGCGCCCAAATGCGGATTGTTCTGACTCATCGAGCCGTGACCCATGAGGATCACCAGCGGCGCAAATTGAGAAGTCAGGCCGATATTCCGCAACAATCCGGCCACCCGATCCGCCTGTTCAGCATCGGTAAAACCGGGACGCGGCTGTTCCGGGGTTGCTGGGAGGTCGGGGTTCGCTGCGTTAATCGCCGCTTCGGTCGGCGCATTGGGAACCCAGTACGCATTCAGTGCCTCAGCGAGTTGTCCCTGCCGGAACGGCGCAAAGACCTTGCCCACGAGCATCGGCAATACGCCCGGCGTCAATGCAGCAATCAGGGGCGCGGAGGACAGCAGATTGCGGCGGATTTCGTGATAGAAGGCGCGGAGCCGACTCTGTTGCTGGCGGCGCTGGTGGCGGTGGGTATGTTCTCGTTCAGCACCCAGCCGGGGAACTTCACGGACTTCGTGAGCCGGTGTGACCACCACCGGGCACAGTGGCGTCACCGTGCGGTCATCCAGCCCCCGCCAGTTCATCGCTACGCCAAAGAAACCCGCTGCGCCCAGGGTCTCGATCTCCGGATTCAACTCTTCCAGATGACGGCGGAACCCTTCCTCACGGTCGTCAATGCAGAACACGATTTGCGCCTGCGGTCGTCGTTCGCGAACCGCCCAGCGCCCATGATTGTTGGCCAGGGCGTTGATCAGGGCGTCCCGGTAATGATGTTCATAAGCCGATTGCCAGAGTGCGCCACGCTGACCGGGTGATAGTTCATCCAATGCGGCCAGCAGGCGTTCCCGATCCGTCGGGGAAAGTTTGCGCAATTCACTACCGGACAGGCCGAGATGCTGGGCCAGCCGGAACAGCCGCCAGGCATCGCCATGCACCGTTGGCAGGCCCGGCTGATCCGCTACCGGACTGTGCCGCCAGGTCCAGATCATATCCGCCAGTGTATCCCACGCATCCCTCCCCTCCTTGGATAAGGAGGGGTGGTGCGAAGCTCCGGGGTGGTTGGACTGCTCCCTGGAATCAGAGTCACTGGACTGCGCCAGCGGGTTCTCAATCAATCCTCGCGCCCGGCTGGCCAGATACTCCGGCAAGCGTCCTTCATAAAGCGCATACCGAACCAGCGCTTCTGCCGGATTCGCCAATAGATAAGTGCGCAATCCCGGCAGACTCCCTTCCAGTCCCCAGGTTTCCCGAACCTGGCGTTCAATCCACAGGCCGTCAAGACACAGCCGCACCGCCAGATAATCAGCCAGCGCTACCGGCGTTTCCCGATTGGCTGGGTAGTCGGGATGCTGTTGCCGCCAATTCATCATCCCCGACCAGCCGGGCAGTTCCAGCGCCAGGCGGGTGAGATAGCCCGCCCAGCGGGATTCGGGCAATCCCAGTCGCCGCAGTTCAGTGATGATCGCGTTGACCGGTTCCTCGGGCCAGCGGGTCAGGGTCGGACGTCCCGCCGACCCTCCCGCGAAGCTGCCAGTCAGGTCGCTGACCGCCAAACGACGCCAGGCCGGGTACAAACCGGTATGGCGATCCGGCAAATTCCAGGCGGCCAGTCCTTCATCCAGATGGGCGGCGCAGCAACGAATCAGTTGGGGGCGAACTTCATCCAGTAAATCCTGACCCGTGAGTGTTTGCAGCAGGCCGCGCAAGGTGACGCCTTCCCCCACATCCGCGCACAGTCGTTCAATCAGCGCCAGCGCTTCCGCCAACATCCGCTGATGGACCACCGGCCCTTCGACATTCCCGCTGTTTTCGGTTCTGAACCGCGCCAGCAGCGATTTGGCCAGATTCAACTGCAAATCCACCAGATCTTCCGGGTGCAGACTGGCGGCGGGCAACTCGAAAGCGTCCAGACAGGCACCCCACAAATCTTCGAGCGCCGCGCCGCTATCCTGCCCAGCCGTTTTCAACAACCGCTGACGGACAGTTTCCGGGACGTCGTCCTGAAAGCGGCAGGTAGCGTCGAGTTCTTCCATCTGCCAGACCAGTTGACTGGGGGTGAGCGCTTTGACGCCATGAATGAGCGAGATGCGTAACACCTCACTCCGGGGGATAGCCCGATCACCGATGAGCGCCAGCGTCGCTTCGGGATGCAGGGTCGGGCGCTGCGCAAAGACCGCTTCCCAGTCCGCGTCGTCAATGCGGCCCTCCCAATAGCGCTTGCGGAATTCCGCTTCCGGCAGCCATGCCCGAATCCCGGTAAGTTGTTCCGCCTCGGCCAGTGCCTGCTCAAAGGGCAGATGCTGATAGCCATGCAGGGTGTTGTGGTGAACGAAATTCAGAATCGGTGCCTGGCCGGGCAGCAGATGATCCAGATGGGCAATGGCGTGTTCAACGATCTGGCAAGGCGTTGGCGGCGCGGCGTCAGGCGGCGATGGAAAATGAGCGGTTGCGGTCATGGGTCAAAAATCGTGGTCGTCGGCATGGCGAGTAGCAGTTCAGCCCCTCCTTTGAAAAAGGAAATCAGGAGGGATTTTGAGTTTGCCGGCATTATAACGGGTGTTTTATCGAATCGTTGCCCGGATCTCCGGCGTATAATACCCCAGTATCCCGTGCGGTTTTTCAGCTTCCTGGCCCGATAAGTACAAACATAGCGAGGATAGACATTATGGTTAGGTTCATCGAGTGGTCTAATGAATTAAGCGTCGGCATTGAAGAAATCGATGAGCAACACAAGGTGCTTGTCGATTTGTTGAATCAGATTCACGAAGCGATCCAGCAACGGCAAGGCGCCGATGTGACCGGTCAAATCGTCGAGAAACTGGGCGAATATACCCGAGTCCATTTTGCCGTCGAAGAGAGTTTGATGCGGATTTTGCATTACCCGGAATATGAGCGCCACAAAGAAGAGCATGATCGATTGATTGGGCAATTAGGCGATTTTCGCGCCAAAATCGGGTCGGGAAAAAGTTCTATCAGTTTTGAACTGGCGCACTTTCTCAAAGTCTGGCTTACCAAACATATTATGGAAGCCGACAAGCGCTATACCGAGCACTTTTTACTTCAGGGCATCCGTCCGGAATTGTCCAAAAAATCCTGGGTGCAGAAATTATGGGGTTCAATCGGCAAGCATTGAAGTTTCCGATAACCGTCCGACTACCCACTTCAGACCAATTTCCACCACTGTAAATAGCCTTTGCCGATGATTTCCGGATTCTCCTCCTAGCCAAGTAGGGGAATCCGGAAATCCGGCGATCCTCGGGAAAAGCTATAGCTTCCGGCGCAACCTCACCTTCGCCGGGGGCGCAGCAGATAACGCCATACGCTTTTGTCTCCCTTGGTTTGCTGCTAGGATGCCCGATTGAATTTGCTCAGTGTATCCCTGTCAATCACCCCGCCCTAAAGGGCGAGGCTTGTGGTGGCTAAAACCGCAAGTCTGGGTTGACCAGCCTAAGCCGTAACCCATCGGCTACGTTGTGTAGAGGTTCAAGACTCACCTTGGGATGCTTCCTCAGTCCCAAGCTCTGAAAGTCCCGGTTGCAGACCAGCAATAGGGTAAGCACGAAACGGATGGGGATGAAATGCCGGTACACAACATTGGCGAGGGGAGCGAGCCGTAAGGCTCTGTCACTAGGCTCTTACGAGCGGACAGCCGGGAAAGACCGGCACTTAACGTCAAAGGCTGACCGT
>JAUPTV010000164.1 GCA_030917925.1 Pseudomonadota bacterium | reverse complement strand
TGCTCCAGGCAACAAGCGACCGCGCGGGGAAAGGACTCATTCTGCAACAGAAACTTCAGCACATCCGGCCCCCCCACCCGCAACCGCACCTGTTGGCGGTACATTTGGTAGGCGGTCAGCGATTTCAACACGCTCATCCACTGGATGCTCTCAAAGGGGTCCTGTTCTTCCAGTTGATGCGTCGACAGTTGCATTTGCGCCTGCATCTGCATCTGCGTTTGCGCCTGCCCGGACCGGGGCAGCAGATTCGCTGAACGCACATCCAGAATGCGGGTGATCATGTCCGCCCGTTCGAGATAGCGGCCCATCTGCACAAAACCATAGGCGGCGGTGCGGCTCATGGTTCCTGCCAGCAGGCCGTTGATTTGCTGCGTACCGTGAATCACCCGGCGCAGGAATTCAAAACGCCCGCGCCGATTCGGGACGTGATCGCGAGCGTAGATATACAGACCGTTGATCTGTTCCCAGGCTTCCGAAGGCACGACATCGCGGGTGGTGCGCAAATTCTCGCGGGCGGCGGCCAGGCTGGAAATGATTGAGCTGTGATGATCGCGGTCGCTGATCAGAAAACTCACGACTGTGCTTTCATCCGCCAGCCGGTGCGGATCTTTTTCGAAAAACTGCTCCTGGGCGCTGACGATGTAGATCAGCGGCAACCAGCCAAAGGTGGTATTGCGCGGCAAATCCAGCAGCAGGTTGGTGTTGACGTTGATGATACGGGCGGTGTCTTCCGCCCGCTCCAGATAGCGGGACATCCAATAAATGTTCTGGGCGACGCGTGACAACATGGTTAAAAGCCCTCGGTATCGACGATCCAGGTATCTTTGCTGCCCCCGCCCTGCGAGGAATTGACCACCAGGGAGCCTTTTTTCAGCGCGACCCGGGTCAATCCGCCGGTGGTCACATAGGTGCTGGGACCCGACAGGATGAACGGGCGCAAATCGACATGGCGCGGCTCCATCCGGTTATCGCACAGGGTCGGCGAGGTGGAGAGGGCCAGGGTCGGTTGCGCCATGTAGTTGCGCGGGTCTTTCTTGATTAGCCCTGCGAAGCGTTTGCGTTCACTGACGGTGGCATGGGGGCCGACCATCATCCCGTAACCGCCGGATTCGTTGGCGGGCTTGACCACCAGTTCATCGAGATGATCCAGCACATAGCGCCGGTCATCGGCCTTCATGCACAGATAAGACGGCACGTTAGGAATGAGCGGGTCCTGATCGAGATAATATTTGATGATCGCCGGGACAAAGGCGTAGACCACTTTATCGTCAGCCACGCCGGCACCGGGCGCATTAGCCAGTGCGACTTTGCCGGCGCGCCAGGCTCGCATCAGACCCTTAACGCCCAGCGTCGAGTCGGGCCGGAACGCTTCCGGGTCCAGGAACAGATCGTCCACACGCCGGTAGATGACATCGACCCGTTCGAGACCCTGAATCGTGCGCATATAGACGCAATCATCATCGCCAACTTCCAGATCGCTGCCTTCCACGACTTCCACACCCATCTGTTGCGCAAGGTAGGAATGTTCAAAATAGGCCGAGTTATAAATGCCGGGGGTCAGCACCACGATGGTGGGGTTTTCACCGGGGCGCGGCGACATCGACGCCAGCATGTCGTAAAGACGCGGCGCATAGTCATCAACTGGCAGGATGCGCTGATGCTCAAACAATTCCGGGAATACCCGTTTGGTCACGACCCGGTTTTCCAGCATGTAGGACACGCCGGAGGGCACGCGCAGGTTGTCCTCCAGGACATAAACCGTGCCGTCCTTGTCGCGCACCAGGTCGGAGCCGCAGATATGCGCCCATACCCCGTGACGGGGACTGACTCCGACGCACTGGGGCCGGAAATTGACCGACTGGGCCAGCACCTCCGCCGGGAAGACACCATCCTTGATGATCTTCTGTTCGTGGTAGAGATCGTCGATAAACAGGTTCAGCGCCTGCACTCGCTGTTTCAGGCCGGCGTCGGTGCGATCCCATTCGTGTTTGGGAATGATGCGCGGCACGATGTCGAACGGCCAGGCGCGGTCAATGCTGCCGCCTTCGGTGTAGACAGTGAAGGTAATGCCCAGGACCAGGATAGCCAGCTCCGCAGCGGTCTTGCGCTCACTCAGTTCTTCGTCGCTGAGCGAGGCCAGGTATTCGCACAGGGCGCGGGCGGCCGGGCGTGGTCCCGAACCGTTGTTAATCAGTTCGTCATAACAGCCAGGAGCAGCGTACTGTTGCCAGTGGATGGTCATTGGATCGTTCCTTAATTCCCGCTTGGATGCGGACAGGGCGTTTTCGGGTAGGGCGCAAAATCAGTTAAGCAATATCAGTACCATTGATTGTGGATCACGTTTGGCGTGGCTTGGGCCGGGTTTAAAACGCCATTTTGCCTTATGATGGTGCGTCCATTTTCCTGATCGCCCTAATTCAGGGCGTAATGACTCAGTTTTCTCGTAACTGCTCAGGGATTTCCGGCAAAGAACTGACCGAATCAGCAGGAACTCTCCCCTTTGTCAAAGGGGGGCTGGGGAGATTTCGCCACGGGATCACGCGGTGCTGCCGCCAAAATCCGCCTAATCCCTTTGTATAGCCTTTCCCGATGATCGCCGGACTTCCGAATTCCCCTCCTTAGCAAAGGAGGGGTGGCGCGAAGCGCCGGGGTGGTTTGAGATTCGGCTACCCAGGTTGAAACACAATAGCGGCTAATCCAATACAAGGATTGAAACCGTTTAACTCAACCGGGCCGGCTGAGTTGCCAAAAAGGCGGCAAATAACCTACGTTGAATGATGATCGCCGGAAAATTTACACGAGAATTTTTTTTTGCAGAAACCTGTCAACACTTGGCCAAACTGGAGGCGGTTGTGGTGAAAGGCGCTTTAGCACAAGCCCGCAACGCGGTGCATTCGATCAAAGGTTCCGCGCATACCCTGGGCGCGTTGCAACTGGTGGCCTATTGTCAGGCGCTGGAAGCCGCTATTAGGGAGGCGCGCATGGAAGAAGCGGAAATCCTCTCCACAAGAATTAGCCCGGCTTTTGAAGACGGCGCTGCGGTGGTGACGGCGCTGGCGGCTGACAACCCGGTCCCGCTGGAATGAAGCGAGGTTTTTCAGTGAACTGGCAACTCAGGCCCCGGCGCTGGCTGCTCCTGATCATGGCATCGGTCAGCCTGCTGCTGATCGTGGATCACGCCTTTCCGCCAACTATTAACCGCGCCAGTCAGATCTCAACCCTGGCGCTGGATGCTCAGGGGCGCATTCTGCGCGGTTTCACAATCGCACCGGGCGTCTGGCGGTTGCCCGCCACCGTCGCGGATGTTGACCCGCTCTATCTGACTCTGCTGCTGGCCTACGAAGACCAGCGCTTCTACCAGCATCCCGGCGTCGATCCCCTGGCGGTCGTGCGTGCTTCAGGGCAGTGGCTGCGGCATGGCCGGATCGTATCCGGCGCGTCCACCCTGACCATGCAGGCGGCCCGATTGCTGGAGCCGCATGAGCGTAATCTGCCCGGCAAACTGGGGGAGATGTGGCGTGCTCTGCAACTGGAATGGCGCTACTCCAAGGAAGACCTGCTCGGTTTCTACCTGACCCTCGCCCCTTACGGCGGCAATCTGGAGGGCATCCGCGCCGCTTCGCTGGCCTGGTTCGGCAAGGAACCCTCACGGCTGACCGCAGCGGAAGCGGCGCTATTGGTGGCGCTGCCGCAAGCGCCTTCCCGAGTGCGGCCTGATCGCTTTCCCGAACGGGCGCGGGCAGCTCGGGACAAGGTATTGACGCGCATGGAGCAACTGGGCGTACTCACTGAGCGTCAGGTCGAGGAAGCCCGTCAGGAACCAGTGCCGAACCAGCGCCGCACCCTGCCTTTTCTGGCCCCTCATCTCGCGAACCGGGTGCGGGCGGCGCAACCCGATGCCACGCTTCACCACACCTTTATCGACCGGGATTTGCAACGAACCCTGGAAACTCTGGCGCTTCAGCAACCCAGCGAACTACCGAGCATGGCCCTGTTGGTCGTCGCCAATCGCGGTCGCCGCGTACTCGCCTATATCGGCGGCAGCGATTTTCACGATCCCCGTCGCGCCGGGCAGTTCGATCTGGTTCGGGCGGTGCGTTCGCCGGGTTCCACGCTGAAGCCGCTGATCTATGGACTGGGATTTGACGACCTGCTGATTCATCCTGAAACCCTGATCGAGGATACGCCCACCCGGTTCGGCAACTACAGCCCCACCAATTTTCGCAATACCTACGCCGGGCAATTGACGGTCCGCGAAGCCCTGCAGCAGTCGCTGAATATCCCGGCGGTTGCGGTGCTGGAACAGGTCGGGCCGACGCGGGTTGCCGCGCGGTTGCGAGAAGTCGGTCTGCCCTTGCACTGGAATAGCGTGCATACCCAACCAGGCTTGCCGCTGGCGCTGGGCGGAGTGGGGATGACACTGGAAGAACTGGTCACGCTGTACGCCAGTTTCGCTGAAGAAGGTCGAGTAGCGCCCTTGCGGTTTGGCCCGGACGATCCGGAAACGCCCGGACGACCACTATTGTCCGCCACGGCCTGCTGGTATCTGGGCGACATTCTGCGCGGTTCACCAACGCCGCAAAACGTCGCGCCACCGGCCAGCGTGGCCCGGCCACGCTTCATCGCCTACAAAACCGGCACGTCCTACGGCTTCCGCGATGCCTGGGCGCTGGGTTTCGATACCGATTACACCGTCGGGGTCTGGGTGGGACGACCGGATGGTTCACCCCGGCCCGGTCATTATGGCCGCAATACTGCTGCGCCTTTGTTATTCCGGGTTTTTGATCTGTTGCCGAGGCCGGTCAATCCACTGCCAACGCCCCCGGCCAACGCTCTGCGCGTGGTCAGCCGTGAACAGTTGCCGGAGCGCTTACGCTATTTCCGCACCCGGTCTGCCGTAGAGATACATGCGCCGGTGCTGGACATTACCTTTCCGGTTACAGGAACCACGGTGGAACTGTCCAGCAATCAGGACGGCGTCCTGACGGAATTGCCGTTAACGGCCAGGGGTGGCGTCCGGCCGCTGCGCTGGCTGGTGAATGGTCGGCCCTTGGCCGTCGATCCGTGGCGACGAGAGGCGTTCTGGCTGCCGGATGGCGAGGGACTGGCGAGGATTACTGTGCTGGATCAGGCGGGACAGGCCGCCAGCGCCGAGGTGTGGATTCGACGCAGTGGAGCGTCCGATTACGCGACCTGGCAGCAATTCCGTCCGGCGTCCTTGGCCCGGTAAAGCGCGGCATCAGCGCGCTTGAAAACGGTTTGTGGAGAATCGCCCGGTTGAAAGCTGGCAATACCGCAGGAGATGGTCACGGGAATCCGGATTTCGCCATTATCAAATCCGTAATCGGCAACCGCTTGCCGAATCTGATTGACTACCTGCAAAGCCTTTTCCGCATCCGCGCCCGGCAGCAGCATGGCGAATTCTTCGCCACCGTAGCGGGCGACGAAATCGGTGCTGCGCAGACGACTGACTAATTGGCCAGCGATGTCGCGCAGGACGTCATCCCCGGTTGCATGGCCATACACATCATTGATTTGTTTGAAATGATCGATATCCCAGATCACGAAGGTCAAGGGATGGCCAAAGCGTTGCCAGCGACGAAATTCCTGCTCAAGTTGCTCTTCGTAAGCCAGTCGGTTGAACACACCAGTCAGCGGGTCCATTCTAAGCCGCAGACTTTTTTCCTGGAGCAGGTCATTGAGGCGCTCCCGTTCTTTAGTTAATTCATCGATCTGGTTGCGCAATTCCATAATGACCTGCTCGCGCCAATCCAGCATGGCGTGCGATTCAGCGACGAGCATCGCAGTCTGAACCCGTTGCTGTTCTTCATGGAGCGCCTGGCGCGGTTTCCGCCCTCCCCGCAGCCGAATCTGGATCGCCGCAACCGAAACCATGACGGCCAACACTATGGTGGGAATCGCTAATGGTTCGAGCGTCTGCAACAACCCCAGGGGTTCGACCATGGCGTTGTGAGTCATGACGGCTGAAGCGCCGCGCCAGACACTGACCAGCGCGAGGGCATGGGCCGACATCTCAAGAAAGCGCATCCACTTGGTTTCCATTTTTATTCCCCCTTACTGTGTCAGTCGCCACTTTAAACAGTCAATCACGTTGAATGGAAGTAGCGACTTTCAATAAAGCAAAGTTGATGCCAACATAAATTTTTTATTCAACTCAATAAATTATATGAAAAATAGAATGTCGGAATTTTGACTTTATCAGATCAGCATCAATGAAGCGGCTAACCGTCAATTCATTGACGCGAGTAGGTAGCCCCCATCCTGATGATTTGCTGCGACCCGTGTGGGGTCATAAACCCCTACTTTTCACTCAGATTTTATGGGAAAATTAAAGAAAACCCTGACAGAGCCACGATGCCGGTCACTATGGCTGTTTTCTACCTATCGACAAGGCATCGGACTTCACTGATATTGTTGTCTCAATAATGAGTAATGAAAATGAACGCCACTAATAAACAAGCACTTATCGGACTGATCATGGGATCGACCTCCGACTGGAGCACACTGGAACACGCCGCCAGCACCCTGGATGCGCTGGGCGTTCCTTATGAAGTCCGGGTCGTGTCTGCGCATCGCACTCCCGATCTGCTGTTTGAATATGCTGCCAGCGCTGAGGCGCGTGGTCTGCACATCATCATCGCCGGCGCGGGCGGGGCCGCACATCTGCCGGGTATGGCCGCATCCAAAACGGTGCTACCGGTATTAGGCGTTCCCGTGCAATCCCAGGCGCTGAACGGCCTTGACTCCCTGCTCTCCATCGTCCAGATGCCGGGCGGCATTCCGGTCGGGACCCTGGCTATCGGCAAGGCCGGGGCAATTAATGCCGCGCTGCTGGCCGCCGCCATGTTGGGAAATCAGTATCCCGCGATCCGCGAAGCAGTGCGTGAATTTCGCGACCGGCAAACTGAGACCGTGTTGAGCCAGGGTGATCCCCGGAGTCAGGGCTTATGAACGTTGGCATTGTCGGCGGCGGTCAACTGGCACGGATGCTGGCTTTAGCGGGCTATCCGCTGGGATGGCAATTCCAGGTTCTCGACCCGGCGGCGGACGCTTGCGCGGGTCAGGTCGCCCGCTTCATTCAGGGCGATTACCACGACGAGACGCCGTTGATGGCGCTGGCGGCCTGGGCCGACGTGGTGACTTTCGATTTCGAGAACGTACCCGCGGAAGCCGCACGGATTCTGGGTCAACGGGTGGCGGTTTATCCACCGGCAGAGGCGTTGGCCGTCGCTCAGGATCGGCTGGATGAAAAAACCCTGTTCTGGGAGCTGGGCATTCCCATTCCCACTTTCGCCACGGTTGATAGCCTGGAAGAGTTGCAAAGCGCGGTCCGGCGCCTGGAACTGCCGACCGTGTTAAAAACCCGACGGCTGGGCTATGACGGTAAGGGCCAAAGGGTATTACGCACTGACAGGGACATTGAAGCGGCTTGGCAAGCGCTCGGCAGCGTGCCGCTGATTCTGGAAAAATTCGTCCCCTTTGAACATGAGGTGTCCATCCTGGCGGTGCGGGATCGTGAGGGCGGAACAGTGTTCTACCCATTGGTGGAAAATCACCATCGCGATGGCATCCTGCGGTTATCTCAAGCACCCTGCCGGAAACCGGAACTGGAGCAGGAAGGCTGGGACTACGCCCGCCGCCTGCTGGAACGGCTGAACCATGTCGGCGTCCTGGCCATTGAGTTCTTCGTTAAGGACGGCCGCCTGATCGCCAACGAAATGGCACCGCGCGTCCACAATTCCGGGCACTGGACCATCGAGGGTGCCGAAACTTGTCAGTTTGAAAATCACCTGCGGGCCATTCTGGGCCTGCCGCTGGGTTCCACGGCAGCGGTTGGCCATTCGGCGATGGTCAATGCGATTGGTGACCTGCCGGAACGGTCCGCCGTGCTCAGCCTGCCCGGCGCGCATTACCATGCCTATGGCAAGACTCCGCGCCCTGGTCGTAAAGTCGGGCATGTCACCTTGCGAGCCGATGATCCTGGTATGGTGAGCGCTGGACTGGAGCGATTACTGCCAATGGTCGGCTTCCGCCCGGATGAGTTCGGTTAAAAATATTGTTTTATACCCAGAACTTTCACCTGGATCGGTAGCTATTGATGAACAAGTCTATCAGTAACCTCGGGTTACGGGCCAAGCTGATTTGGCTGTTCGTTATCATTAAGGTAGCGCCGCTGGTGTTGCTGGCTCTTGTCGCTTGGAAGGGAGTCCAGTCGTTGGGACAGGAAATCCAGGGCCATACCGGGCAAATGGCTGCGGAGGTGCATTCCACTGTCGAGGAGATGGCTGACGAATTCTCTAATACAGCGGAAGACGCCCTGAACCGGCGTGCGCGTGAAGAACTCGAGCGTTTGACCACCGATACGGCGCGGAAGGTGGCCAGCTTCCTATACGCACGCGATCAGGATATCTTGCAGGCAGCCAGGCTTACACCCAGCCAGAAACTCTACGAACTCTTTATTATCGGCCGGTCGCTCCCGGTGATCGATCCGGGGCGCTGGCAACTGGCGGAGGACGGCAGCCAGTGGGCACCCACTGTCAACGCCGTAGAAAATCAGGACACCGCCACAAACATCTCAAGCAACCGGGAAAACGACAAGGCCTTTCACTATCGCCCGCCGGAAAGCGTGTTACCCAATCTGCACAAACCGCTGTTCCATGAAATAACCTTCGTCGACCTCGACGGTATGGAGAAAATCAAGGTATCAGCTACTCCATTGCTATCTCGTGCGCTGCGCGATGTCAGCAAGCCGGAAAACACCTGGTGCAAGGCGGAAACCTATTTTTCCGAACTGAAGAAGCTCAAGCCTGGCGAAATCTATGTGTCCGAAGTGATCGGTCCCTATGTCGGCTCACATCTCATCGGTCCCTACACGCCGGAAAATGCCCGTAAGAAAAATTTGCCCTTTGCGCCGGAACAGGAAGCCTACGCCGGACGTGAGAACCCCGTAGGCAAGCGCTTCAGGGGGATCATGCGCTGGGCGACGCCGGTGGTCGAGAACGACGCGGTGATTGGCTACGCGACGCTGGCGCTGGATCATGATCATCTGATGGAAATAACCGACCACCTGCTGCCCACGCCGGAGCGCTATACGCAAATCGCCGATGCCAAGGATGGCAACTACGCTTTCATGTGGGACCATCAAGATCGCGCCATCGCTCACCCACGTCACCATTCGCTACCCGGTTTCGACCCCGAGACCGGTCAGCGTGTGACGCCCTGGCTGGAAGCATCGATCTATGAACAATGGCAGGCCAGTGGCGAATCACTGGAAATGTTCCTGCGCAAGGTGCCAGTATTCGATGCGCAAAGTCGCGACAACAAGCCCGCCAAGGCGCTGACTGCCGCTGGAACCATTGGCCTGGATTGCCGTTACCTCAACTTTGCGCCGCAATGTGTCGGTTGGTATGACTTAACCAAGAACGGGGGTTCCGGCTCCTTCCTGATTTTCTGGAGCAGCGTCTGGAAGATCACCACCGCCGCCGCGGTTCCCTATTTCACCGGCCAGTATGGCAAGACCCCGCGTGGCTTTGGCTTCGTCACCATCGGTGCCAACATCGATGATTTCCAGCGCCCGGCGGTTGCAATGACCAAACGGATGAACAAAAAAGCGCTTGCCCTGGAAACCGCCATCGAGGAACGGCAGGCCACGATCCAGAATACGCTGGTCGCTACCATCAGCCGCATGGGAGTAAACCTCACCTTCTCGACGGCCCTGATGATTGCAGTCGTGATGGGCATTGCGGTCTGGTTAGCGCAGATGATCACGCAGCACCTCAACACCCTCATCGCCGGCCTGAAGCGGGTGGAGGCAGGCGAGTACAGCTACCGGTTTCCCAAACCATCAAACGACGAACTCGGCATGCTGGCGGATTCGCTCAATTACATGGCCCACAATGTTGAACAAGCGTATGAGGCGCTCAAGGAGGCGAAGCATAGCGAGGCAGCGCGGCTGGCGCAAAAGGTCGAGGTGCGCACTGCCGCCCTCAAGCAAGCGAAGATCTCGGCTGAAAATACGCGATCGCTGGTTGAATCGACGTTGGAAGCAACCGACAACGGAATTCTGGTCGTCGACAGGCAAGGTAAAATCACCTTGGTCAACCAGCGATTTGGCAAAATGTGGCGTATTCCACAAGAACTGATCGACGCCAGAGACGACGAGGCGGTCCTCGCCTGTGCGATGCAACAGCTTGCTGACCCGCCAAAGTTTCTGAAAAAAGTTCGGGCGCTCTACAACACCCCGGAAGCTACCTCGCACGACATACTGGTACTCAGCGATGGCCGAATTTTTGCTCGTCTCTCGCATCCCCAGCGCGTTCGCAAGCAGATTATGGGCCGAGTTTGGAGTTTCCTCGACATTACCGAGCAGCATCAGGCTGAGCAGCGCATCATGCAGCTCTCTAATGTCCTTACCGAGGAATTAGAGAAATCGAAACGCCAGCAGAGTCAGTTACAGGCGTTATTGTCGGCCATCCCCGATCTCGTCTGGATGAAAGATCGGCATGGCGTGTTTCTGACCGCCAATCCGGCGTTCGGCACCTTGATGGGTGCCCCTCCCGAGAAGCTCCTGGGCAAGACCGACTATGACTTCTTCCCAGCAGTTCCCGGTCTTTTGAAAAGTCATTACTAATCAACATCATATAGAAGTCATTTTTTAGTGTAGAATGTTGAATTTCTAGGATACCCCGATTTTAATATTGCTGATCAGGAGGTGAAGATGAAAAAATGGCCAGTAAAGCCTTTACCGAAGTTGATGC
>JAUPTV010000163.1 GCA_030917925.1 Pseudomonadota bacterium | reverse complement strand
GTTCTTCCGCGGTCAAGCGCACCATATATTTTTCGGCCATATCTGTTCTCGATCCTATTTACCTGACAGGGAGTCTAGCATACCCTCCACTCCCTAAAAACTAGCATGACAGACTACTAGAGGGGCAACGCCAGTCCCGGTTATTTGATCCGCGCACTCAGGGCGGCGGGATGGAAGGCAATTTTGGGCATGGGCTATGAGGGCGCAGTGATGACAAACATGACCGTTAAATCCATTTTTCCCCGCAAGACTTTATGGATCGCCGGGATCATCGTCGGTCTGAGTTCCGGCTGTGCGCAGCACAGTGCGCTGGAAGATGACTTTGGCAAATCCGTCAAACAGATGCAGTACGTCCAAACCTGGAACAAGGCCGCGATTCTCGATCCGCAACTGGAGCCGGTTTATGGCATGGACGGTCAGGCTTCGGAGAACATTTTGAAGGATTACCGCAGCACCTTCAGTAAACCGGCGACCGATCCGATCAAGCAGGAATTCAATTTTAAATTCAGCGATATAAATGGCGGTGGGAACTAACCACGAGAGGTATGACTCATGAACAGCAGAAAACAACGCGGTGTAGCAGCAGTCGAGTTTGCCATTGTGGCCCCGTTGCTGTTTGTGCTGCTCTTCGGAATTATCGAGTTTTCAGTCGTGCTTTTTGATCAGGCCACTATCACGAACGCCAGTCGTGAAGGGGCGCGGGCCGGGATTGTTTACCGATTTGATGTTAATACTGACCAAGTTACGCCACTCGATAATGCGGGTATTGAAACGATTGTTAATAATTACGCTGGGGGTTACCTGAAATCTCTCGGTGGAGCTTCGTCGCTGACGACCATAATTATCCGTGAAGGAACGAACGCTGGCGATGATCTGACGGTAACTGTCAATTACACCTACACCTTTCTGGTGTTGCGCCCTCTGATGGGTTTGCTGGGTGGGATACTCCCTGACGCAATCAATCTGAGCGCCACCAGTGTAATGAGGATGGAGTAGGCTAATGAACAGGCAATCAGGATTTATCTCTTTCTACGCTCGCCACAAAAATCAGCGTGGAGCCACTATATTGGTAGTAACCATAGCAATGACCGCCTTGATCGGCTTTACTGCGCTGGCTATCGATGTCAGTAATCTCTATGTGGCCCGCAACGAACTTCAGAATGCGTCCGATGCGGGCGCATTGGCAGGCACCCGCTGTCTCTATAACACCTCAGACTCCCCATCTGCATGCAATTACAGCGGCGCGGTTGGCGACGTCAATACGAACACCAATCAAATCGCGTTTGACGTTGCTAGAGCCAACCGCAGCCAAAAGATCCCGGTTGATGTGAACTGGGCTGTGGGAACGAACGGGGCGGATGTGCAACGCGGCCACTGGAGTTTCACAACTCGTACCTTCACGCCCAACGATTCGACCATACCGGCTGAACTCTGGAATGTCTCGGTGGCGGAACTGGATGCTGACACGAATTTCATCAATGCGGTCAAAGTGACTGCCCGGCGGCAAGCGACTCCGGTTGCCGCGTTCTTTGCGCAGATTTTTGGCACTACCGGCTTTGAAGTCGCCGCTGAGGCCGTGGCCTGGATCGGCTATGCCGCCACCATTAATCCGGGCGATGCCTATCAGCCTATCGCTCTTTGTAAACAGAAGCTGCTTAATGATCAGGACGAATATTCCTGCAATGTAGGGCGATTTATTCCCAGCAGTGATAATCCTTTCAACAGTGAAACGGGTGGCTGGACCAATTTCGAGCAAAGTCCGGATAGTTGTCCTGATGCGGCCAATGCAAATGATGTAGTACCCCTGGTTTGCGCCGATGGCAATCCACACCCGCTTGAAGCCGGTCTGCAACTGTCGGTCAACAACGGTCAAATGCAAAATGTTTTCCAGGATCTAACCGATTGCTGGACGGCGGCTACTGATAGAACAACAGCCTGGAATATGACATTACCAGTCGTTGATTGTGTAGATAATAATATCGCGCCCTGTTCAGAAATGGTAGGTGCCGTTAATGTCAATGTTATCTGGATTCAAAATGGACAGCCCGGTGATTCAGGGGAATTAGGTTCTCCGACCAGAACCTTTGATTGCACAACGGGCGTTGATAATAATGATAAGAATGCGCCCTGTCAGATGGAGGATTGGGATTATACACAAGCCGAATATCCCACTGATAATATTTCACGATGGAATTCCTTTGCTACCCATTTTAATCTCCAGGTTCCTAATGGCGAGATAGCCACTTGGGAGAAGGGCGGTTGGCGGCAAAAGACCATCTACTTTAAACCGGATTGCACCTATCACGAACCCACTGGGAATAGTGGAGGCGAGAATTTCGGCATCCTGGCGAAATATCCACGCCTGGTCCAATAAGCTAACCGGCTTTAATGCTCAATCCTAATTAAAGAGCCCCGTCTTGGCCCTCTCACCAAAAAGGTAATTTGCCCATGACCGCCTTTACCAAAACCCAGATTCTGCTGGCGGGTCGCTCCTCTCAGGACATCGTGCCCCTGGCCTCCGCGTTGAACGTCGATTTTGACAATCACATCAGTACCCACATCATCAGCAATGGCCACGCCGACCCCCTCTATGGGCTGAACGCATTGCCGGATATTCTGATCCTGTGGCTGAGCGCCCAGTGGGAGGATGAACTCCATGCCTTTGCCAGCCGGCGACCTGCCCTGCGGCCGCCCACTATCATCATCAGCCTCCATGATGATCCGGAAATCCTGCGGTTGGCCCTGCGCTCGGGAGCACGCGACTTCCTGACCCATCCAGCGGCTCTGCACGAGTTAAAGCAGGCCATCCAGCGGATCATTCAGGAAAAACATTCCAGCCTGGAGTCAAGCCAGCAGACTATCGCCGTACTCAACGCCAAAGGCGGTTCCGGCGGCACGGTCATCGCCAGCAACCTGGCCCATATCATGGCGGTTCGCCAGCGCATACCAGTCGCTCTGCTCGATCTCGATATCCAGTTTGGGTCCCAGGCGCTCTCTCTGGATCTGCACCCAACCCGCGATATCGTTGAAGCGCTCAACGCGTCCGGGCAACTGGACGCGGTGGCTCTGGAAGGCTACATGACCAAACACAAGAGCGGGCTGAACCTGCTGGCGGCACCCCTGAACCGGTTGGTGCTGCCCGGCGAAATCGTCCCTGAACATCTCGACCGTCTGCTGGAAGTTGTCCATCAGACCTATACCCGCGTCGTTATCGACCTGCCGCGCCTGATCGATGCCGTATCAACCGTTGTGCTGGCGCAAGTCACTACGGTGGTGGTGGTCATGCAGCAGGCGCTGGCCAGTATGCGCGATGCCCGCCGCCTGATTGAGATTCTGCAGCGGGAAATAGAAATTCCCAAGGAGCGAATCGTCGTAGTGATTAATCGCTACAACCCGAAACATCCGATCACCCTCGACGCGATCCGCCAGACCCTCCAGCAATCGTCCATTACCTTGATCCCGAGCGATTATGCCCGGTTCGAGATCGCCACCAACCAGGGGATGCCACTGCTCGACTTTGCCCCCAGAGCGCCGATTACCCAGACGCTGGTGGAACTGGCGCAGCGGGTGGGCGGCGAAACAGAAGCCCCGGCGAAACGTGGATTGTTGAGTCGCGCTCTCGGGTTGCTGGCTGGTAGTAAACCTGAACCGGCCACGCCCCGACCACAGGAGACCTTCGGATGAATCTCAAAACCCGGTTTGGCCTGTTCAGTGATCCGCCTCCGGTACCCCCGAAGCCGGCTACTCCCGCGTCTCCCGCGAAACCCGCCCTGCCACCAGCCACACAGCGCCTGATGCAGCGGATCAAGCTTGCCGAGACCGCTCCAGCTCTGTTTACTGCCGTGTCGCGTCAGGAACAGGAGTGGAAGGATCGCATTTTCGACAAGTTGATGAACATCCTGGACCTGACCCTGCTGGCCAGCCTGGATGAGCAACAGGGGCGGCAGCGGATCAGCGAGGTAGCGGCGCATCTGCTGCGCGAAGAAGCAGCCCCGCTCAACGAAGTCGCTCAGCGGCGCGTGGTCAAGATGATCGAGGACGAAATCCTCGGGCTGGGGCCGCTGGAGCCCTTGATTGCCGAACCCAGCGTCTCGGATATCCTGGTCAACGGCTATCACACGGTTTATGTCGAGCGCTTTGGCAAGCTGGAACTGACGCCCATCCGCTTCCATGACGACGACCACCTGCTGCGAATCATCGACCGCATCGTCTCCAGCGTCGGTCGGCGCATCGACGAATCTTCCCCCATGGTTGATGCGCGTCTCAAGGATGGCTCCCGGGTCAACGCCATTATCCCGCCGCTGGCGCTGGATGGGCCGGTACTGTCCATTCGCCGCTTCGCCCTCGATTTATTGAAAGTCGAAGACCTGATCCGGTTGCAAGCCTTGACGCCGGCCATCGCCGAGGTGCTCCAGGGCATTGTCAAGGCACGGCTCAATATCCTCATCTCTGGCGGCACCGGGGCGGGCAAGACGACCCTGCTGAACGTCATGTCGAGTTTCATTCCCGCCCATGAGCGCATTCTCACCATCGAGGATTCGGCGGAATTGCAGTTGCAGCAACCTCATGTGGTGCGGCTGGAAACCCGGCCGCCGAATATAGAAGGCAAAGGCCAGATCACCCAGCGCGACCTGGTGCGGAACAGCCTGCGGATGCGCCCGGATCGCATCATTCTGGGCGAGGTGCGCCAGGAAGAAGCCTTCGACATGCTCCAGGCGATGAACACCGGCCACGACGGCTCTCTGACCACCGTTCACGCCAATAGCGCACGCGATGCGCTGACCCGGATCGAGAACATGGTGGCGATGGGCGGGTTGGACCTGGCTCCGCGCACCGTGCGCGCCCAGATCGCCTCGGCGATCAACGTTGTCCTGCAACTGGAACGGATGGAAGGCGGGCGGCGCAAGTTGGTGAGCGTGCAGGAAATCAGCGGCATGGAAGGCGAGATCATCACCATGACTGAGGTCTTCAAATTCCACCGTCAAGGTCTCGATGAACACGGCAACGTCGTCGGCGTCTTCAAAGCCACCGGCATGGTGCCACGGTTCCACGAACGGCTTCAGCAGCGCGGGATCAACCTCGACCGCGAAGTTTTCGATCCCAATCGTTCGGAAGAGTGGGGGGAGTACGTCGATGCCGATCCATGACACCTCTTTAATGTTTGGCGCGATGGTCTTCATCGCCATTTTTCTCCTGATTCAGAGTCTGGCGGTGCGCTCGGTCGACAGGAAAACCGCCAAGCGCCTTCAACGCCGGATGGTGGCCATCGCGGAAGCCTACAAGGATGAGGTGAGTGCGTCACTGCTGCGGGAGAGGTATCTCAAACGACTTTCTCCTTTGGATCAGCGAATCCAGTGGATTCCCGGCGTACCGGCCTTGCAGCGGATGATCGAACAGTCCGGGCGTTCCAGCCTTCCGGTTTCCCGCTTGCTGCTGTTGTGTCTGCTGCTGATGGCGGCAGTGGCCGTGGTCGGTTTGTTATTCCGCTACGATCTGGTCAGCGTCGGGCTGGCCAGTGTACTGGCGGGCGGCCTGCCGGTGTTCAAACTGAGCCAGGAACGGAACCGGCGGCTGGAGCAGTTCGAGGAGCAGTTGCCGGAGGCGCTGGATACCATGGTGCGCTCCTTGCGGACCGGTTACCCGTTCGCCGAGACGCTGCGCGTCGTGGCCGAGGAACTGGACGAACCGATTAACAAGCAGTTCGAAGCGACCTTTGCTGATATTAACTACGGGATGGATATCCGCGTCGCTTTTTTGAATCTGCTGGAGCGGGTGCCTAGTATCAACTTGCTATCCCTGATTACCGCAGTCCTGATTCAGCGGGAAACCGGGGGTAATTTGACAGAAATTCTGGAAAAGATTGGCACCCTGATGCGTGGGCGTTCCAAATTTCAACGCCGCGTTCGCACCCTTTCAGCGGAAGCGCGACTGTCGGCGTGGATTCTTGCCCTCGTGCCTTTTATTGCGGCGGCCGCCATTCATGTGACCTCCCCCAATTATCTGCCGCTGCTAATCAAAGATCCGGACGGCATTAAAATCGTCGCCGTGGCCTTTGGCATGTTGGTGCTGGGGTAGTCCTGCAGATTGTAGTGAACCCTCATGCAGTAGCGACCGATAGGGACTTGTTATAATGGTGAACAAAATACCAAATAGCCCCAATGTGATTTTCTATTTTCTTTGAAAAAGATAGC
>JAUPTV010000162.1 GCA_030917925.1 Pseudomonadota bacterium | reverse complement strand
TAGGCTGCCCCAGAGTGGCCCCGATCCGGCGCGGCCACGGGTTGTGCGATTCATTCCAATGGCCCAGCCGCAGCAGCAACGCATGAGCGCTTTCCGGCGTCTGATTGCATTCCAGCGCCTGCAACACCCGGCTTTGCTCACGCTCGCCCCAACTCAGTTCCTCGATTTCCAGCAGATAACGGGCATCTTCCGGGGCGCAGCGCCCGGCTTTGGCTCGTTGCAGAAAGGCGTTCCAAGCCTCCCGTTCCGCCGCTTTCGCTTCCCGAACCAGCCGTTCCTGCTCCACTTCCGCCAGCGGCCGCACGTTAATCACTTCCGGCGTTCCCTGAAAGTACAATCCCTCGTCCACCAGTCGCCAGGCTGCCCAGGCCGTCGCCGGGGTATAAGCGCCATAAATCAGCTCTGCCAGTTCCAGCAACGTGGTCTGACCGCCTTCCAGCAACTCACAAGCCGCCTCTACTTCACCGGTAGGCAACTCCCCCAGTTCCCGTGGCGAGCGCAACGGCCCTGGATGCAGCAACAGCACATCCTTGGGCCGAACCCGCAGCGACCGGCCATCTTCCAGTTCGATATCCAGCTTGTCACCGAGCGCAGCGACCCGGGCGGGACCATTTTTGTACAGCACCAAACTATTCTGTGGGATGTTCATGAGTCTCGGGGGAACGTGGGACGGGCCTGTGGGCGATGAATGGAGGAAGGAACAGGCGGCTATCATAGCAAAGGTTATTATTGCCTTTTCTGGTGAAAGCCGGATTTACGAATTCCCCTCATTGGCCAAGGAGGGGTGGCGCGAAGCGCCGGAGTGGTTCGCAATGTCGGCGACTCAGATTTGAAAGACGAAACGCTACGCGCACACCATCAGCACGGCAAAGCCCCCGATCAGCGTCCACAACACACTACGGGTTACGGCAGCAATCACTATCGCCGCCAGTCCAGCCACCAGCCGGGCATTCTCCCAGGCCAGCCACCACGTTCCCTGCGGCATCAACAGTTCGGGAATGACCAGCGCTGTCAAAGCTGCAACCGGCACAAACGCCAGCAACCGCCGAAAGCCGGGCGGGAACGTCACTTTGCCCTCAGCGGCAATAAACGACAGGCGAATGGCGAACGTGAGCACGCCGCATAAGACCATCAGCCACCAGACATTCATCGCCCACTCCCGGCCGACCACCAGCCTGCTGCCATGCCCGCCAATGCGGCCAGGATCAAGCCCAATTTGAACGGTAACCCCACCGCCAGCACAGCCACGATCCCGGAAACCACCGCGACCGCCAGCATCGTGCGGTTACGGATCAGCGGCACGACGATGGCGATGAAGGTCAGCGGCAACGCGAAATCCAGCGGCCATTCCGCCGGCAGTCGTGCGCCCAGCATGACCCCGGCCGCCGTGGACAGTTGCCAGCTCCCCCATAATCCCAGTCCCGCGCCCAGATAGAACCCGTGCCGATTCGGCCCATGGTCGTCGCCGGACGCCTCGCGCCGGGCTATCGTCGCATAGGCTTCATCGGTCAGCAGATAGGCCAGCGCCACTTTCCAGCGCCGGGGCAAATGCGCGATACGCGGGGCCAGCGCGGCGCTGTACAGGGCATGGCGCAGGTTCAGCAAACCGACCTCGGTCACTGTGACCAGCGCCGGAGCGCCCACGCCAACCAGTTGACAAAAAAGGAATTGTGCCGATCCGGCAAACAGAATCGTGGACATCGCCAGCGCGGCGGCAGGGCTGAGACCCTGGCTTAGCGCCAGCGCCCCGTAAATCATCCCGAAGGGGATCACGCCGACCAGCAACGGCGCGACCGCCAGCAGTCCGGCCCGGAATTCCCGGAATATTGAATCAGGCATAAGTGGGTAGAGGTGTCAGAGATGGAGGAAACGCGACTCAGCGGTATGGTATTTCAGGCCGGGAATGCTATCTTAAGCGGCATTAAGAATCATTCGGAATCACTTGAATTTCTCCCTGGAACCCTCGCTATGAACAACCCAGCCATTGTCTCCCTTCCCCTGTCGCCCGCCGAGCCGCCGGTATTTCAGACCCCCTCCTGGACCCTGGATGCCGTGCTGGCGCTGTTTGAACTGCCCTTCGCCGACTTGTTGTTTCAGGCCCAGGATGTCCTGCGGGCCAATTTCGATCCCAACGCGGTGCAACGCTCCTCGCTGTTGTCGATTAAAACCGGCAACTGTTCGGAAGATTGCGGCTATTGTTCTCAGTCGAAGCGCCATCAAACCGAACTTGAATCGCAGAACCTGATGAGACTGGAAGAAGTCGTCGCTGCCGCCCAGGCCGCCAAGGACAAGGGCGCGACCCGGTTCTGCATGGGTGCCGCTTGGCGTGGCCCCAAGGATAAGGACATGGGTCCGGTGCTGGACATGGTGCGTGCGGTCAAGGCGCTGGGGCTGGAAACCTGTGTGACCCTGGGGATGCTCAAGGAGGGGCAGGCCGGGCAATTACGCGAAGCCGGGCTGGACTATTACAACCACAACCTGGACACCGCTCCGGAGTTCTACGACGAGGTGGTCACCACCCACACCTACGAAGATCGGCTCGATACCCTGCGCAGCGTGCGCGAGGCCGGCCTGAAAGTGTGCAGCGGTGGCATCGTCGGCCTGGGCGAATCGCGGTTGCATCGCGCCGGACTGATTGCCACGCTGGCCAATCTGGCCCCCGCGCCGGAATCCGTGCCGATCAACAACCTGGTCGCTATTCCTGGTACCCCGCTGGCCAACAGCAATCCCATTGATATTTTTGAATTTGTCCGCACCATCGCCGCCGCCCGCATCACCATGCCGCGCAGTTATGTGCGGCTCTCCGCCGGGCGGGAAGCGATGAGTGAGGCCGAACAGGCGTTGTGCTTCCTGGCCGGTGCCAATTCCATCTTCTACGGCGACAAGTTGCTGACCACCAATAATGCCCAGGCCGACCGCGACAATGCGCTGTTCGAGAAGTTAGGTTTACAGGGTGCCTGAATAAAAAACCGGTTTTCAATGGAGATCCATCATGACTGACCAATTCCGCCTGGTGACCCGCAGCGACATGGACGGCCTGGTTTGTGCGGTGCTGCTCAATGAGTTAAAACTGATTAACGACATCAAGTTTGTCCATCCCAAGGATATGCAGGATGGCAAAATCGAGATCAATAATCGGGATATTACGACCAACCTGCCGTATGTGCCAGGCGTGTATCTGGCTTTCGATCACCATTCTTCGGAAATTCTGCGTAATGCGGAACACGATAATCATATTATTGATCCGAAAGCTCCTTCAGCCGCCCGGGTCGTGTTTGATTATTACGGTGGCAAAACCCGCTTCTCTTCGATTAGCGATGAGATGATGGCTGCTGTCGATAAAGCCGACGCTGCCCGATTTTCCAAGGACGATATTCTCGAACCCAAGGGTTGGGAATTGTTGTCTTTTCTGATGGATGCCCGGACGGGTCTGGGCCGGTTCCGCGATTTCCGCATTTCCAATTACCAGTTGATGATGAATCTCATCGACTATTGCCGTAATCACGGGATTGATGAAATTCTGCAATTGCCGGACGTTAATGAACGTGTCGAAGTCTATTTCGAACACGAACCCAAGGCCCGTGAACAAATTCAGCGGTGCAGCAAGGTCTACAACAATCTGGTGGTTCTGGATTTGCGCAATGAAGAAACGATTTGGGCAACCAATCGCTTCATGATTTATGCGCTGTTCCCTGACACCAATATTTCGATTCATCAAATGTGGGGATTGCAGCAGCAAAACACGGTCTTTGCCACGGGCAAATCGATTCTGAACCGGACTTCCAAAACCAATATCGGGGAGTTGATGTTGCAGTATAACGGCGGCGGCCATGAAAATGCCGGAACTTGCCAGATTGATAATGATAAGGCCGATACGGTTCTGGCCGAATTGATTGCCCGCATTAATCAGGACGGTTAAAAGCGTGTTGTTGTTCGCTCCCTCGCCATGAGGGAGCTATCTCAGTGTCCCTTGCTGTAAAACCTGACCTTTGTGGGGAACTCATAGTGTCAATCACCCCGCCCTAAAGGGCGAGGCTTGCAAGAGCCTGATTGACCAGCCTAAGCCCGCCTAACAGGGAGGTTAAAAGGGGCTACGTTGCGTAGAGGTTCAAGACCTACCTTGGGATGCTTCCTCAGTCCCAAGCTCTAGAAGCCCTGGTTGCAGACACGCAAAGGGTAAGCACGAAACGGATTAGGGTGTAATGCCGCTACGCAACATTGGCGAGGGGAGCGAGCCGCAAGGCTCCGTCACTAGGCCCTTTACGGGGCAGAGTCTCACGACCCGGCAGGTGGAAAGCCTGCATCTATCTAACCCTGATAGCTAACAAAACAGGAGAGCGAGAACAGGGGAACGCTTCGCGTTCCGCGCTATCCCTCCCCGCCCTAAAGGGCGAGGTCTCTCGCGCAACATCTGATGAATACGCAGGAAAAAGATCGTTGCTCGTCCGGTTGTGGAAAATGCACCAATGAAACAGGGCTGGACTTCGATTTTACTATGGCTTTTCAACCGATTGTCAGCACTGCAACCAAAGAAGTTTTCGCTTATGAAGCGCTGGTTCGTGGTGTCAATAACGAATCAGCAGGACAGATTTTTACCCAGGTTAATGATCAGAATCGCTACCAGTTTGACCAGGGTTGCCGCGTTAAAGCCATTGAACTCGCTGCTGATCTTAAAATTCCATCTCTCTTAAGTATTAACTTCATGCCCAATGCGGTCTATCAACCTGAGCGATGTATCCGCACGACCCTGGAAGCGGCTGATATCTTTGGATTTCCCATTGATAAAATCATTTTCGAGATTGTTGAAAGCGAGAAAGTGGATGATCTTATCCATCTTCGAGAAATCGTTGATTACTACAAGCAGCGTGGTTTTCAGACCGCCATCGACGATTTTGGCGCGGGTTATGCCGGTCTCAATCTGCTTTGCGAGATACAGACAGATATTGTTAAACTGGATATGGCTTTAATACGCAATATCGACCAAGATCGCACTCGGAAAATTATTGTCCGGGGTATCTTGCAAGTCTGCCGGGAATTATCAGTAAAAGTGATTGCTGAAGGCGTCGAAACTCGTGAAGAATTCGGTACTCTTCGCGATTTCGGAGTTGAATTATTTCAGGGTTATTATTTCGCCAAACCCGGATTTAAGTCATTGCCCGCCGTTTCGCCCAGTGTGTTTGAAACCTCGTAGAACAAACCGGAATTTAGCTCGATGATGAATCAATCCGACTGGTTAGCCCGCAGCCGCGCCGCCGTCTGGCATCCCTGCACTCAGATGAAACTGCACGAGACCGGCGAGTTGCCGCTGATCCCGATTGCCCGTGGTGCGGGAGCGTGGCTGTATGATTTCGAAGATCGGCGCTATCTGGATGCGATCAGTTCCTGGTGGGTCAACCTGTTTGGCCATGCCCACCCGCGTATTAACGCGGCAATCAAGGATCAACTGGACCGGTTGGAACATGTGATTTTAGCCGGCTTCACCCATGCGCCGGTGGTGGAACTGTCTGAACGGTTGTCGGCCCTGACCGGCCTGGGCCATTGTTTCTACGCTTCGGATGGTTCGTCGGCGGTGGAAATTGCGCTAAAAATGTCGTTTCACTATTGGCGCAACCATGGCCGACCGGGGAAAAGCCGGTTTCTCTGCCTGAAGGGCAGTTACCACGGGGAAACGTTGGGCACGCTGGGCGTCGGCGATGTCGCGCTGTACAAGGAAGCCTACGGCCCGTTGATGCGTGAGGCTATGACGGTTCCCTCGCCGGACGCTCGGTTGGCGGAACCGGGGGAAACGGCGGAGGACGTAGCCGAGCGAGCCGCGAGGGGCCTGGAAGCCATGCTGGCGGAACATCATGCTTCGGTGGCGGCGTTGATCGTCGAGCCATTGGTGCAGGGTGCCGGGGGGATGGTGATGTATGACCCCGAGTATCTGCGCCTGGCCTGCGCACTGTGCGACCGTTACAACATCCATTTGATCGCTGATGAAATCATGGTTGGTTTTGGCCGCACGGGTACGTTATTCGCCCATGAACAGGCGGGTATCCGTCCAGATTTTCTCTGTCTGTCCAAGGGACTGACCGGAGGCTATCTGCCGCTGTCCGTGGTGTTGACAACGAACACGATCTACACCGCGTTCTATGACGATGCCATCACCCGTGGTTTTCTCCATTCTCATTCCTACACTGGCAATCCCCTCGCCTGCCGGGCGGCGCTGGCCACGCTGGATCTGTTCGCCGAGGAGCAGGTGCTGGAACGCAACCAGCAGTTCGCCGAACGGTTCACCGGGTTGTTGGCACCGCTGGCGAATCATCCCCAGGCGCGGCATTTTCGACAGCGCGGCATGATCTGGGCGGTGGATATTGCTACCCGCGATCCGGATTTCCGGCTGCGCTTTTACCGTGAAGCGCTGCAACGCGAGATCCTGTTACGCCCCCTGGGCACGACAATTTATTTCATGCCGCCCTATGTGGTTAACGATCAGGATGCGGCGCTGCTGGCTGAACAGGCGGTCGCAGCGCTGGATGCGGCGCTGGCATGACTTATTGGAATGCGGGACGCTCGGCAGCCGGTAGGTGTTTACTGCCGGGTTTCGAGGTGAATGGTCAGCGGGTGGCTCGGTCAATCAGTCGGTTGGCGCAATAGCGCCGGATTAGGCGTCAAATTCGACGCAAAATAAGGCGTCATTTATGATGCCTACTTTATTTTAGAGATCATCATGATCCAACACTCCGCACATACCCGTTATTACGTGCATGGCGACCATCATGAAGAAATGTCAGATATGTACTACTGCGCACGTTGCGACTTGTTCGAGCCTGCGCAGCACTTTGAAGATGCCGATCACGTTTCAACTCGTGCACAGAGATACGAGCAGTCACTTCGATCTTGGGAGCGCTACGCGAAAAAACCAAACTCAAAGTTTCACCGTCCATCCAATGTCGAAAACATCATTGCCGAGAAGGCAGTCGCTGACGTTAAGGCTGAGAAGGTCGCAAGGAGTCAGTTCTACCGTTGGCTTCTTCGGCAAACCAAACGCGACGATCCAATTGGTGACTTTTCATGTGACGTGGAGCGTGACCAATCATTCCCGCGGACAACGAGTTCACTCGAATACATAAGAAGCTACTTGCTCCTCAAGCGTGCCGCATCTGAGGCGATCCTAGCCTTCGATGAGGCTTGCACCGAATTTAAGGCGAAGGGAAAGGTGCGGGCTGGTATATCGGTTACTCAGCGCTTTGCGATCTTCAAACGGGATTCATATCGGTGCTGCATTTGTGGGGCGTCTGCCGAAGAAGGCAGCAGGCTAGAGATTGATCACAAGATCGCCATCGCAAAGGGCGGCACAAACGCCGAGAACAACTTGTGGACACTCTGTTTTGAATGCAATCGCGGAAAGGGTACCCATGATCTCTAACCCTGCGTTCGAGGCGACCTGCGTGGTAAAGCCGCGCAGGTACCTCAACTCCACGTTAGGCAGTGGAAAAACGATCTTGTAATTTTTAAAAAATTTACACGAGGATAGCAGCTATGACAGAACTTCTTGAAAAGGCATTTAGTGAAGTTTCTAAATTGCCTGAACTACAGCAAGATTCTTTTGCGCGTTGGTTGCTTGAGGAAATTGCATCGGAGCAGCGTTGGGATAAATCATTTAGTGATTCTCAAGATTTACTAAGCCAGCTAGCTAAGGAAGCACTGGCAGAACATCGGTCAGGCAAAACTAGATTACTTGATCCTGACAGTTTATGATTTCCCACACTACACAAAGTTTTCGTAAGGCGCTTTCAAAACTACCTGATTCTGTCAGGTCACAGGCAAGAGTTGCATATCGACAGTTTTTAGAAGACCCTTATTATCCAAGCTTGCAATTTAAATGCATTCACGCAACCGACCCTGTATATTCTGCCAGGATCAATATCGATTACCGTGCAGTAGGTATCTTAAATAACAGCGAAATTGTTTGGTTTTGGATAGGCCCATATTCTGAATATGACAAACTACTCAAGCGGCTTTAACCTAGAGCCTAACAGTCATGCCAGATCTTGACACCCCCGACAATGAAAGACGTACTTTCATTGTAACTGGCTGCTGCACCGGAGACCGCGCCACCGCTAGTGTTGGCATTTGAAAGCTCATCGAGTGGCGCGACCCCGGTGGGCAAAAACGTTAAGCAAGAAACTTTCATTTTGCAAACAGGGGCTAATAAATATGAAAGCTGAATTCACTGCTATTGTGAAAAAAGATGGCGACTGGTGGCTAGGTTGGGTTGAAGAAATACCCGGCGCTAATGCTCAAGAAAGAACAAAAGAAGAATTGCTGGTTAGCTTAAAAGAAGCTGCTATTGATATTCTAGAATTGAGAATTGAAGAGTCTCGTAGACAAGCAGAAAGAAATTTTGAGGAAATTCCCTTAGCTATATGAAAACCGGAACACGGTTGATTGGAGACTTAGATTTTAATGATCTGGGATGAATTGGAAACCGGCCTCGCCGGGTTGGCGGCAGATGGCCTGTTGCGCCGTCGCCGGGTTCTGGATTCGCCCTGTGGCCCGGAAGCAGTGATTGATGGTCAGCGCCTCATCGCCTTTTGCAGCAACGACTACCTCGGCCTGGCGAACCATCCGGCACTCATCGCTACGGTTCAGGATGCGGCAGCGCGTTGGGGGGTAGGCGGCGGCGCGTCGCATGTCGTGAGTGGCCATCTGCGGCCCCATGAAGTACTGGAAGAACGGCTCGCGGCTTTCGTCGGGCAGGAGCGGGCGCTGTACTTCACTACCGGCTACATGGCCAATCTGGCCGTAGCGCCAACCCTGGTTGAACGCCATGACGCCATTTTCGCTGACCGGCTCAATCATGCCTCGCTGATCGATGCCGCCCAATTAGCACGCGCCGAGCATATCCGCTATCCCCATGGCGATCTGGATCTGCTGGCCGACCGCCTGCAACAGAGTCGCGCCCGCCGCAAGCTGATTCTCACCGATGCGGTGTTCAGCATGGACGGCGATCTGGCACCCTTGCCGGAATTGCTGGAACTGGCGGAACGCTTCGATGCCTGGCTGGTGGTCGATGACGCCCACGGTTTCGGCGTACTCGGTCCTCATGGGCAGGGCAGTCTGGCCCACTTTGATCTGCCGCCTTCACCGCGCCTGATTCTGATGGGGACGCTGGGCAAGGCCGCCGGCGTGTCCGGGGCGTTCGTGGCGGGTGATCATCGCGTGATCGAATGGCTGATGCAGCGGGCGCGCCCCTACATTTTCACCACGGCTTCCAGTCCGGTCATTGCCGCCGCCCTGTTGACCAGTCTGGAACTCATCGCCGCCGGTGATGACCGGCGGGCGCATTTGCAAAACCTGATTGCGCAGTTGCGGGACGGACTGACCGGATTACCCTGGCAGTTGCTGCCCTCGCTGACAGCGATTCAACCGCTGATTATTGGCGAGAATCAGGCAGCCCTGACGCTGGCGGATCAGTTATTGACGCACGGTCTGTGGGTTCCAGCGATTCGTCCTCCGACCGTACCTGCCGGGACTGCCCGCTTGCGCATTTCGTTGTCCGCCGCGCATACGGTCGAACAGGTGGATGCGCTACTGGCGGCGTTACGCGCCTGTGCTACCCCTCACCCTCCTCTCCCGGCGAGTCCGTCTTGAATCCACCGCCCTCACCCCCAACCCCTCTCCCACCTGTGGGAGAGGGGAGTGAACGGTTGCTCCCGGCTTTACCGGGTAAACAGCGGATTCGCCAAGCCTTTGATCAGGCAGCGACCACCTATGACGAGGCGGCGGATGTGCAGCGCGAGGTGTGCGACCAGTTGGCGCACTCTTTCGCGCAAGCGGGCCTGGCTCCTTCCCCTGACGCCATTCTCGATGCCGGTTGTGGCACCGGTTATGGCGTTCAGTGGCTGGAACAACAATGGCCGGACGCCAAACTGACGCTCGTTGATTTCGCTCCAGGCATGTTAATTGCTTCACATACCCGTAGTCCCCAGGCGCGACGGGTTTGCGCCGACATCGAGGCATTGCCGTTCGCAGCGAGTCTATTTGACCTGTACTGGTCAAGTTTGGCCTGGCAGTGGAACGATCCGATGCGATGCCTGACCGAGGCTGGACGGGTGCTTAAACCTGACGGGATACTGGCGGTGGCGACGCTGGGAACTCACAATTTTCCCGAGTTGCACCATGCTTTTGCGGACATTGATGATTACAGTCATGTACTGGCGATTCCTGATCCTGAGCAACTGCTGGCGAACTGCCAAATCAGCGGGTGGCAAGTTCGGCTTTGGCAGCGGCAGCCGGTGCGCCGCTACTATCCCGACTTGCGTACCTTATTACGCCGGGTGAAGGCGGTTGGCGCCCGCGAAGTGGAACAGCGGCGACCTGCGCCGTTCAGTCGTGCGGCCTGGCAGGCGATTACCGCCCGTTACGAACAGTTACGGGAAGCCAGGGGACTCCCGCTGACTTATGATGGCGTTTGGCTGATCGCGACGCGGCAGGGTGAGAGATTCGAGGGAGATTGAACGTCAACTACCCCGCCCTGAAGGGCGAGGCTTGTGAGAGCAAGCCCCGGTTGACCAGCCTAAGCCCGCCTAACAAGGAGGTTAAAAGGGGCTACGTTGCGGATAGGTTCAAGACTCACCCTGGGATGCTTCCTCAGTCCCAGGCTCTGAAAGTCCCGGTTGCAGACACGCTCAGGGTCAGCACGAAACGGATCGGGACGAAATGCCGATACGCAACCTTGGCGAGGGGAGCGAGCCGCGAGGCTCCGTGACCAGGCTCTTACGAGCGGACAGCCGGGAAAGACCGGCACTTAACATCAAAAGCTGACCATGCGTGGCACGGTTCGCTCTACCTCCCCGGCCTGAAGGCCGGGGTCTCTCGCGGAAAATCTGATGAAACACGCTTTTTTCATAACAGGTACCGATACCGGCGTCGGCAAAACGCATGTCGCCTGCGCCCTGTTGCACGCCACCCGCCAGTCAGGTCTGACGACAGTGGGCATGAAGCCGATTGCCGCAGGCGTCGAGGATGACGGGCAAAATGGCGATATCACCCAATTGCTGGCGGCCAGTTCCATCCAGCCGCCGATGGCGCTGGTCAATCCCTATTTGTTCATTCCACCCATATCGCCGCATATCGCCGCCCGTGAAGCCGGGCGTCCTATCGATATTGAGGTGATTCGCCAAGCCTTCGAGCAGTTGCAGGCATTGGCCGAAGTCGTTTGGGTGGAAGGCGTGGGTGGGTTCCGGGCACCGCTTGGCGAGCATACGGATATGGCCGACCTGGTGCAGGCGCTGGCGTTGCCGGTGATTCTGGTGGTAGGGATGCGACTGGGCTGCCTTAATCACACGCTGTTGACCGTTGAGGCGATCCAGTCACGCGGCATACGACTGGCCGGTTGGGTCGCCAACCGGATCGATCCGGCGATGGTACGCTTTGAAGCGAATGTGGAGACGCTGTGCGCCCGGCTGGATGCGCCATTGCTAGGGATAACGCCCTACGGGACCGGTCCGGTGCGGGCCGCCAGTGCATTGCAGTTGGCCAAGTTAAGGGAATTCGCGGTGGATGCGGCAGCTTCCGCGAGCGGTTAGAGTTCTCTGGCCATGATGATGGCGTCTTCCCGACGACCCTTGGGGGCGGGGTAATAGCCAGGACGGACACCAATCTCGCAGAAACCTGCCCCCGCGTAGAGGCGCAGAGCGGGCTTATTGGATTCCCGCACTTCCAGAAACACGGTTTTAACCGCCTCGGTATGCGCAATCCCCAGCAGATGATCCAGAACCCGCCGCGCTAACCTGCGTCCCTGTAATTCCGGGCGCACGCAAATATTGAAAATGTGCGCCTCGCCCACTGCCGCCGACATAATGCCATAGCCCTGAATCCGTCCCCCGTTCGGCGCGGCCAGCACCTGACAGTAATAGCCGGCCCGCAGGCAGTCGCGAAAAATGCCCTCGGTCCAGCAGAATTCATAGGCCCGGTGTTCGATCAGGATCACTTCCCGCAAATCGGCGTAAATCATCTTGCGGAATTCACCGGTGACGAGTTCCGGCGCTACGCTGACAGGCAATAGGGTCATGAATCCGCCGGTTCCCAGCCGGCATCCATCGGTTCAGCCGCCAGCGTTCGGCGGGCCAGGCGCAGATCATCCCAGGATTTACGTTTTTCGCGTGGCGAGCGCAGCAAGTAGGCGGGATGGTAAGTGACGACGACGGGAATGCGTGAGGGGCCAAAGCGATGCACCTGGCCGCGCAGCTTGCCAATCGGCGTATCGGTGTTCAACAAATTCTGGGCGGCGACCCGACCGACCGCGAGAATGATGCGCGGACGGATCAATGCCATCTGCCGTTCCAAAAAGGGCCGGCATTTTTCGGCTTCTTCCGGGGCAGGTTCCCGATTCTCCGGAGGGCGGCACTTCAGGATGTTCGCGATATAGACCTGTTCCCGCTTCAGGCCAATCGCCAACAGCATCGGATTCAGTAACTTACCCGCCCGTCCCACGAACGGTTCGCCCTGCTGGTCTTCATCCGCGCCCGGCGCTTCGCCGATCACCAGCCATTCGGCCTGACGGTTGCCAACGCCGAAAACCACCTGAGTGCGGGTCGTACACAGTCCACACGCCTGACACTGGTGGGCTTCCGCCATGAGTTCCGCCCAGTCCATCCGGGTAATGCGCGCTGCCCGGCTGATCGCGGGTGGCGGCGAAAAGTCGGTGGTGTCCAGTTCCATCACGGGTTCCCAGTTGTCATCCATCAGCGGCTCCCAGTCATTCGGCGGCAAGGCATCGGCCCTCACCCCCAACCCCTCTCCCACAGGTGGGAGAGGGGAGTCTGATGATTCTCCCACTGGCGGCAAATCTCCGGTATTCCCCTCCTTGGTTAAGGAGGGGTGGCCCGTAGGGCCGGGGTGGTTTGACTCACTGGCTAAGGAGGCGCAGCCCGCAGGGTCGGGGTGGTTTGGCTCCTCCAACGGCGCTTCAACCACCATTTGCGGATGCACAGCCAGGGTCTGGCGCGGCGTCCACAGCGGGATGCCCAAGGCTTCCAGATAGGGGCGTTTAGCGGCCATCGTGGATTACAACAATTGCGGATGCGCCCGCTCAACCGGTTGCAATAGCTTGTTGAGCGCATTGACATAAGCCTTGGCTGAGGCAATCACGATGTCGGTATCCGCGCCCTGGCCATTGACAATCCGCCCGCCTTTGGCAATGCGCACTGTGACTTCGCCCTGCGAATCGGTGCCGCTGGTGATGTTATTCACCGAGTACAGCAGCAAGTCGCTACCCGTGTGCAGAATGCTTTCAATCGCCTTGAACGCCGCATCCACCGGACCGCCGCCTTCAGCAGTCGCCCGTTGTTCTTCACCATCGACGGCTAACGTAATCTGCGCCTGTGGCGTTTCCCCGGTTTCGGAACACACCCGCAAATAGCGTAATTTGACCCGCTCATTCTCCGCCGTCAGATAGGCATCAGTGACCAGCGCCTGCAAATCTTCGTCATAAATCTCGTGCTTCTTGTCCGCCAACTCCTTGAAGCGGGCAAAAGCGTCATTCAGTTCCTCTTCGGAGGCAAAACTGACGCCCAGTTCTTCCAACCGGGTACGAAAGGCGTTGCGCCCGGAATGTTTGCCCATGACCATGCGATTCGCGCTCCAGCCGACATCCTCGGCGCGCATGATTTCATAGGTTTCCCGATGCTTGAGCACCCCGTCCTGATGAATGCCGGATTCGTGGGCAAAGGCGTTAGCCCCGACAATGGCCTTGTTGGGCTGCACCGGGAAGCCGGTGATGTTGGCGACCAGTCGGGAAGCCGGGACGATCTGCGTGGTATCAATGCCGGTGTCCAGGTGAAAGACATCGTGGCGGGTGCGCACGGTCATCACGATTTCTTCCAGCGAGGCGTTGCCGGCCCGTTCACCCAGCCCATTGATCGTGCATTCCACCTGTCGCGCCCCGGCCAGCACCGCCGCCAGTGAATTGGCGACCGCCAGCCCGAGGTCGTTATGGCAATGCACCGAGAAAATGGCTTTATCGGCATTCGGCACCCGCTCGATCAGACTGCGGATGGTGTGGGCGAACTGATCGGGGACGTTGTAGCCCACCGTGTCCGGGATGTTGATGGTGCGCGCCCCGGCGTCAATCACCGCTTCAGTAATTCGGCAGAGGAAATCCAGTTCTGAACGGCCCGCATCCTCGGCGGAAAATTCCACATCATCCGTCCATTGTCGGGCGCGGCGCACGGCGGCGACGGCTCGCTCCAGCACCTGATCCGGCTCCATCCGCAACTTCATCTGCATGTGGATCGGCGACGTCGCAATGAAGGTGTGAATCCGGCAGGCTGCCGCTTCTTTCAGCGCCTCACCGGCCCGGTCAATGTCCACATCAGCGGCGCGGGCCAACCCACAAACTACGCTGTCCTTGATCGCCCGTGCCACCGCCCGCACCGCTTCAAAGTCGCCTGGACTGGCAATCGGGAACCCGGCCTCGATGATATCGACCCGCATCCGCTCCAGCATCCTGGCGATGCGGACTTTTTCTTCCTTGGTCATCGACGCGCCAGGGCTTTGTTCGCCATCACGCAGGGTCGTGTCGAAAATGATCAGTTTGTTCATACCGCGCTCTCCACTCAGGTTCTTCGGCCGCGCCGGGATGAAAAGGATCAGCGGGCGGCAGCGATGGCTAATGATGACGATTATGGCGATTTTGCCGAATTTGTCAGCCGAATATTCGGTTTAACCCAGTACACTCACCCGGAAAGCCGGTCCCACTTTGGGGAGTTCCGGTCACGCACTACAATCCATCACCGTCGTTACCCTCCTACCTCAAATCCGGACCTGCCCATGACTGACCCCAAATCCGCTGTGACCGCTCCCAAAAAATCCAGCCTGTTTGAAGTGCTAAATCGGCCCATCCGCTTCCCCTCCTTCCGCAAGGATGCGGTTGCAGAAGCGGCGGTTGCGCCGACAGAACCGGCGGAAACCAAACCTTTTGCCCGGTTACGCGACCGGCTGCGGCGCACCCGCCAAAGTCTGGTGTCGGGACTGTCCAGTTTGTTCAAGGGCCGGAAGCTGGACGATGCGGCGCTGGAGGAACTGGAAAGCCGGTTATTGATGGCCGATGTCGGCGTGGAGGTGACGAATCATCTGATTCAGCAACTGACCGAGCGGGTCTCGCGCCAGCAGTTAAACGATGTACCCGCGCTGCTCCAGGCGCTGCATGACGACCTGCTGGCCATCCTCGCGCCCTGCCAGCAGCCGTGGCGACCCAGCGACTCCTGCCCCTACGTCATTCTGACCGTCGGGGTCAATGGCGTTGGCAAGACCACCACCATCGGCAAGCTGGCCCAGTGGCTGCAAAACGCGGGGCATTCCGTGTTGCTGGCGGCGGGCGACACCTTCCGCGCGGCGGCCGTGGAGCAACTACAGGTCTGGGGCGAACGCAATCAGATTCCGGTCATCGCCCAGCCGAGTGGTTCAGATTCGGCCTCGGTCATTTATGACGCCATTCAGGCTGCCCAATCCCGCAAGGTCGAAGTCGTCATTGCGGATACCGCTGGCCGCCTGCATACCCAGGCAAATCTGATGGAGGAACTCAAGAAGATCAAACGGGTCATTGGCAAACTGGACGCCACGGCACCCCATGAAGTGCTGCTGGTCGTCGATGCCAGCACCGGGCAGAACGCCTTGAATCAGGCGGTGCAATTCCACGAAGCGGTCGGCGTGACCGGCCTGATTCTGACCAAGCTGGACGGTACGGCCAAGGGCGGCATTGTTTTCGCCATCGCTCGCCGCCTGGGCTTACCGATCCGCTTTATCGGCGTCGGCGAAAGCATTGAGGATTTGCGCACATTTGACGCCGCCGAGTTCGTGACGGCCCTGCTGGGTGATGAAGTCGCTGATTGACCGGAACCGCTAACGGGTTTGGCACTCCAAGCGAGGGAGTGCTAAAATAGCGCCAGATACTTGAATTGATGGAGGAGTGAATGACGATGACAACGACTGCGCTGGTTCCCCGCCTTGATCATCTACCGGTTCTGGTCGGCAGTCTGGACAGCTATATCCAGACGGTCAACCGGATACCCATGTTGAGCACTGAAGAAGAGCAGGAACTGGCCCAGCAGTTGCGGTTGCGCAACGATCTGGATGCCGCGCAACGCCTGATTGTGGCCCATCTGCGCTTCGTGGTGCATATCGCTCGTGGCTATCTCGGCTACGGGTTACCGCTCGCTGATCTGATCCAGGAAGGCAATGTCGGTCTGATGAAGGCCGTTAAGCGCTTCGACCCGGAGCATGGCGTGCGACTGGTGTCGTTTGCCGTCCACTGGATTCGGGCGGAAATTCATGAATTCATTCTGCGCAACTGGCGGATCGTCAAGGTCGCCACCACCAAGGCGCAACGCAAGCTGTTCTTCAAGCTGCGCGGCTCGAAAAAGCGCCTGGGCTGGCTGAATCACGACGAGGTGAATACCGTCGCACGGGAACTCGGCGTGACTCCCGAGAATGTCATGGAAATGGAATCCCGGTTGAACGGCTATGATGTGTCGTTCGATCCCCTCACGGATGCGGATGGTGATGACGATTCGGAGAGCTTCGCCCCTTCCGCTTATTTACGCGATGAGCAGGCCAATCCCGCCGAGGCGCTGGAACGCGATGACTGGGACGAACAGGCGGTCAGTCAACTGGGCGATGCGCTGGAACGGCTCGATCCGCGCAGCCGGGACATCGTGCAACGCCGCTGGCTGAGCGACGCCAAGCCAACCTTGCATCAACTGGCGGCGGAATATAAGGTGTCCGCCGAACGCATCCGGCAGTTGGAAAACAACGCCATGAAAAAGCTGCGCGCCGCCCTGCCTGCGCCGGCTTGAAAAATCCCCCCTGCCCCCCTTTTACAAAGGGGGGAACTGATCGACCCGCTGCCCGGCGGGTTTTTTTACGGGAAATTCCCTATGAATCAGCCAGTCACGCAGCTTGCCAGCGACAATTACTCCGGGATCTGCCCGGAAGCCCTGAACTACTTACTGGAAGCCAATCAGGGCGATGCGCCGGCTTACGGCAACGATGCCTGGACCCAGCGGGCGACGGACTGCTTTCGCGAGCTGTTTGAGACCGATTGCGAAGTGTTCTTCGTCTTCAATGGCACTGCCGCCAATTCGCTGTCGCTGGCGGCACTTTGCCAGTCCTACCACAGCGTGATTTGCCATGAGAACGCACATATCGAAACCGACGAATGCGGCGGTCCCGAATTCGCCTCCAATGGTTCCAAGCTGCTGCTGGCGCGGGGCGCACAAGGCAAACTCGATCCGGCAGACGTGGAACGCTTGATTACCCGCCGTTCGGACATCCACTACCCCAAGCCCAAGGTACTCAGCGTCACTCAAACCACGGAACTGGGTACGATTTACACCCCGGACGAATTGCGCGCCTTGCGGAAACTGGCTGATCAGTACGGATTGAAAATGCAAATGGACGGCTCGCGCTTCGCGAATGCGCTGGCGGAACTGGACCTGACCCCGGCGCAACTGAGTTGGCAGGCCGGGATCGAGGTGCTGTGTCTGGGCGGGACGAAAAACGGCATGGCGGTCGGCGAAGCAATTCTGTTTTTCGACCGGGAACTGGCGACCGATTTTGCCTGGCGTTGCAAACAGGCCGGGCAACTGGCATCCAAAATGCGCTTTATCGCCGCCCCCTGGCTGGGACTGCTGGAAACCGGTGCCTGGTTGCGCAACGCCCGCCACGCTAACGCCATGGCCGCCCGTCTGGAACAGCGTCTGCGGGAAATCCCTGAAGTGAACATCATGTTCCCACGGCAGGCCAATTCCGTCTTTCTGGAGTTGCCGCCACCGGTGATTCAGGCGCTGCATACCCAGGGCTGGCTGTTCTACACCTTCATTGGCGTCGGCGGCGCACGGCTGATGTGTTCCTGGAACACGTCCCCGGAAACGGTCGATCAGTTCGCCGACGCTTTGCAAAAAGCCCTGGATTCGACATCAGGTGTCCGCTGATGGCTACCGGCTTACTGCAACGCGATATTTCTCTACAACGCCTGAATACTTTTGGCCTGCCGGCCCGCGCTGCCAGGTTGGCGGCGATTGAAACGCCTGAGCAACTGATAGCGTTAATGGCGTTGTCGGAATGGCGCACCTGGCCCCGTTTCATCCTGGGCGGCGGTAGTAATCTGGTGCTGACCGGTGATTTCAACGGGTTGGTGCTGCACGTCAGGATTCCCGGACGGCAACTGATCGCGGAAGATGCCGAGGCGTGGTATGTCCTGGCGGGGGCCGGGGAAAACTGGCATAACTTCGTGATCTGGACGCTGGATAGCGGTTGGCCGGGACTGGAAAACCTGGCGCTGATTCCCGGCACGGTCGGCGCTGCGCCGATTCAGAATATTGGCGCTTACGGGCTGGAAATGGCTGAGCGGTTCCAGCAATTGGAGGCGGTTGATTTGGATACCGGTGAGAGCGTGGTATTTGACCGCGCCGCCTGCGCATTTGGCTACCGGGACAGCCGGTTCAAGGGCGAAGCCGCCGGGCGCTATCTGGTGACGAACGTGACCTTTCGCTTGCCCAAATGCTGGCAACCCCTCACCCGCTATGCGGATGTGGCGCGGGAGTTGGAAGCGCGAGAGATTTCCCAACCGACCGCGAGGCAGATCGCTGAAGCGGTGATCGCAGTTCGTTCACACAAGTTGCCGGACCCAGCCCGGATCGGGAATGCCGGCAGTTTCTTTAAGAACCCGGTCGTGGACGCTGCGACTTTTGCCCAACTCGCGGAACGCTATCTTGATATACCGCGTTATCCGCAACTGGACGGTACGCTCAAACTGGCGGCGGGCTGGCTGATCGAGCGGTGTGGCTGGAAAGGGCGAAGTCTGGGCGCGGCGGGCGTTTATGAGCAGCAGGCGCTGGTGCTGGTCAATCGCGGCGGGGCGCGAGGTGAGGAAGTGTTGCGGCTGGCGCAAGCCATTCAGGCATCGGTGCGAGCGGAGTTCGGGGTGGAGTTGGAAGTGGAACCGGTGGTGTTGTGAGAAGGGAGAGGGGCATTTTTAGACCGCCCTTAGATCCCGGTTTCGGTCTGGCATGGTGATCCATGCCGATGCGACTTGCTCTCCCCATTTCAGCGGCGATTGATACGCTGATTCTGATTGAAGACTATCCTGCTCATCAGATATACTTAAATGTATCTTTGCTGTTAATCTAGCGTATTGATTATCGCATTAACTTGATATGAGGCCTACCATTCATGGAATCGATGTTCAAAGTCTCCGCCCTTGGCATTCAATCGGGTCAAGAATCGTCAGTCGTGCGCGCTGCGCTACAACCCATGCTCAAGTGCACGGCTTCGGCTTTTGAAGATATTTTTCACAGCCTCTCAATCAGTCATCGCGTGGTACTGGCGGAAGATATTCCGCAGTCCAAAGCCGAGGCACTGTTCAATAAACTAACGGGGATCGGCCTTAATTGCCGCATCGACCCGATGAAGTTGACCCTCGCCGCGCTTGAAGAGGGACCGGTTGAGGATGAACGGTATCGCTGCCCGGCCTGCTACCACAGTCAACCCCGGGCCACGGATGGCCGGCTGGATACCTGTGAACAGTGCGGGATTGTGGGCCGGAACTATGAAGAAACCGCCTATCTGCGGGCGGCGATAGACCGGGAACGCCGCCGCTTGCAGGGACTCAAGGGTGGCGAAGAAGATGATAACCGTGAGGCCCGCGAGGCCAAAGAGGCCAAGCGTCGGGCGCTGGCTGAGCAGAGATTGCTGGATCAGGCTCGTCGTCAGGCAGAAAAAGAACTCAATATCCGGTTCTATCACAAGTTCCGGTTTTTGCTTAAACCGGATGTTCTGTACCCGCTATTGGGCAGTGTGACGGTGGGCCTGGTCGGAGTCGGTCTGCTGGTCTGGCAGTTATGGTTTCAGGAAACGCCGGAGCCGGTGGTTGCCAATGCCAGACCCATCGATGCCCAATCAGTGAATCCGGGAGTCCAGGTGACCATTGCGCCACCGCCAGGATTGTCGGTCAGCGTCGCGGGTGCGAGTCCGCAGGGTGTTCCGGGCAGCGTCCAGGCATTGGAAGCGGCTGAAGCCGGAGGGGCAGCCGGAAATGTAGCAGTTGGCAATTCCGGTCCGGCAGCGGCAGGCTCGGCAGGCGCTGGCAAGACAACTACGGCGGCCGCAACCGCATCAGGTAGCGGTGGAAGCGGCAATGGGAGCAGTGACGCAGCGATGCCCGCCGGGTCAAGGCCCGCGCCATTGCTCAATGTAGATCAGTTGACGCCGGCGAGTGCAGCGGCAAGTCAGGCGGCGGCCCGCAATCCACAGATCCTGGCCAGTCTGGCGCAGTACCAAATGCAAACCGGGGATTTGAAAGCAGCGTCCCGGAGTATTGATCAGGCGGTTCAATTGCTTAGCGGCGAGCGCAACAATCTGTCGAGCAGTCAGTTGGATGTGTTTAACCGGTTGCAGGTCGAGGTGCGAGCGCGGATTGCCCAGCAGCACCATCAGCAGCGCGATGCGGCGACGGCGAAGGAGTACTGGACGCGGGCGACGAATTTGACGAATCTGATGACGACGCCCGACGAGCGGGCGCAGGCGCTGAGTGGATTGGCCCGAACACTCTACGAGGCACAGCCGTCAACCGCCAAAGCACATTTCAAACGGGCGATTGAGGCGACGCGCCTGATTGCCGAGCCGTCCAGCCAAGCGCTGGTATGGGGAGCGATAGCTCGCGATCTGGCGCAGACCGGGCAGTTGGATCAGTCCCAGCCACTGTTTGATCAGGCCACCGCAACCGTGAAGGCCATGTCCAATACCGGTGGACGGTGGGAGGCGCAGGCGCAGTTGGCGAAACAGTTGGCCGAGGCGGGCGATACGGTCGCCGCTAAAGCTTTGCTGAAGGAGATTGCGAGCAAGGCTAAAAAGAGTGATCAGTTGTCGCCGATATTGGGCCAGTATCAGGCAGAGGCGCTCAGTGCGCTGGCGTTAAATCTGTCCAGCCGGGGGGAAACGGCCATTGCCCGAACGGATTTTGCCGCAGCGCTGAAGCAGGCGCAGGCGCTGCCCGATCCGGCCCGGCGGTCAGGGACGTTGCTGTATCTGGCGCGGGATGTCGCGGCGGCGGGCGATCAGGTAGCGGCTGGTAAACTGGCGGCGGCGGCCGGGACCTGGGAATGATGGTGTGCGCTCCGGTGGTGCATTTGCAAAAAGGTTTTACGCTGCTTGAGTTGATCGTGACCCTGGCAGTGGCGGCCATCGTGCTAACCATGGGTGTTCCATCGTTTCAGGCGCTGATTCGTAATAGTCGCCTGGTGACGCTGACCAACGAGTTTATCGGGGCGATGCATTTGACCCGTTCCGAGGCGATCAAGCGCAATCACCGCGTCACCTTGTGTCGAAGCGCAGATGGGCGTGAATGCACGGATAGCGGCGGCTATGAGCAGGGCTGGATAGTGTTTGATGATCATCTGGACCTGGATACCGTGGTGGAAACGGGTGAGACCGTGATTCGCGTCTTTCAAGGCGCTTCAACCGGGATGACGCTGAGGGGCAATACCCCGGTGCAGAAGTATGTGTCCTATGATGCGCTCGGTTTCTCCCGGTTGGCTGGCGGCGGGTTTCAGGCTGGATCACTGACGGTGTGTCATGCTCCAGACGCGCGGTACATCATACTCAATAGCGTCGGGCGGGTGCGGACGGCGAGTTCACGACCACCGAATACGTCTCCCCCGTCGTGTCCTCCATAAGAAGCCAGGGTGGTTAGGTCTACGGTGATCTGGCGGCCCGGTATGCGACTGGTTGATACCCCGTCGTAGCAGACCGCATAGACCGCCGCGCCCTCGGTTTCGGCCAGGCGACCGGTCGGTTTGAAGCTCAGCCAGGCGTTGCCGACGCTGTTGCTGCGCAGGGTAATCTCGGTAGCAGCAGCTTCGCCGACGCGAATCAGGGTGTCTTCGCTGGCGTTATAGTTGGCGTTGCCATTGAATGCCAGGTCTGATACGTCGTTGTACAGCAGCCTGCCTTGTTCATAAACATTCGTCGTACTCCGCACTAAAGAACGGGGTCTTTCGCGCAAGACCTGATAAATTCTGTTGAAAGATTCAGGCGATGTTCATCTTGCCAGGTTGATACTACGAGTTAGCAATGTGGGGTGTTGGTGGGTCTTCAACAGGCGGCGTAGCTATACGTTTGGCGCGAGCGAACGCTGCCTGCTTTTTCCAGAGGGATTCCACACCAATCAGAATATTCGGGAGGACTTATGTGTATGCCATTAAAGTTGACGCTTTTAGCCGTCGCACTGGGTTTGACTACGGCGTGTGCGCCGCCGCCGCCTGGCGCTCCGCCGAACTATTACACCACTGGCGGCGTACTGATGGGCGCGGCAGCGGGCGCTGCCGTCGGTCACGCCATTGATCCGACGGGCGGCGCAGTGACCGGTGCCTTGGGTGGCGCATTGATCGGCGGCGCGGTCGGCAATCAGATGGATTATCAAAATCAGGAGATCAATCGCCGAGGCGGCTATTACAATGACGGCTATTATTCCAGCCCGCCGCCGCGCTATTACCGGCGCTATTCGGGACCACCGCCCGGCTACTACAATCCGCCGCCGTACTGAAAAAGCCTGAAAAAGGCCGCAACGATCACAACAGGCTATAGCGGGTAACGGAGGAGTGGGTAGCGAGTGGCGTTGACAACTCGCTACCTGAGTGGTTTTACAGATTAGCCGACCGCCACCAACTATTGTGCTCGCGGCGCAGCGCTTCGTGGGTCGGCATGGGATAGAAAGCCAGATCCGGGCCATTGCCCATGTAGAACCCGCTCTTGATCATCCGGTAGGGGAATTCCAGAGAATGCACCCGATGGACCAGCTTACTGGTCTTGTCGCCGCCCAGGAATAACAGGGCTTCGCGCAAGTGATGCATAAAGGAGTAGGGCAGGTCGCCGACCGGGCCATTCTCAGGATCAGTGGCCAATGCGCCCAGCCCCAGTTCAACAAAGCACAGGCCAGGAAAACGGATGAATTTGGCCGGCTGGCTGGTCACGCCATGGTAATAATCGCTGGGACCCAGGGTGCTGACGAGCAGGCTGTTGATCGGGGCCAAGTCCTGGTACATGTGCAGACCCGAAGCCGGCGGCAGGGCGGCGTCGCTGCGGTCCAGGGCGAGGGTGTGGCCGTAGGCCGTGCTGAGGTACAGCTTGCCCAGGGCGCTGACCGGGATATGTTCGAGCACCCGGTAGACCGAAATGTAGACCGAGTTTTTCGGCGTACCGTCAGGATGCGGCGTACAACGAGCGATGCCTTCATCAATGTTGAAAAAATCGTGCCGGAAGGCCGGATCGACTTCAAAGAAGATCGCCTGCCCCTTGGACTTGTATTTGTGGCCGGTGGCGTAGTACTGGCCAAATTGCTCCGGCGGCAGCATAGAGGCGATCAGGGCTTCGGGGATCAGCGAAAAGTACAGATGGATGGTCATAGCGATGTGCTCTCTCCAGGGTTTCAACAGGGAATAACGATTCTCTTTATTATCGTAGATTATTACTCAGTATAGTGAAAAATTATCCGGCTATCGGCGTCATTTCCCATTCGTAGGTGCCGGTTCCAGATTGTCGGCCAGCGCCATCAGCAGGGCGCTACAGGCGGTGGGAATCTGACGCAGCGTTGGCCAGGCCCAGTGCAGGGTGCGTTCCGCCGCTTGCCGATAGCGATCTTCGCCGGTCAGGCGACCCAGTTTCAGCAGCACTTGCGCCGCAACGCCGTTGCCGGAGGGCAACGCATCGTCATGCGGCGGCTTGGGACGCTGAATCAGCGGTTCGTGGTCATGGGCGGTGAAGTAGAACCCACCAGCGGTCCGATCTTCGAATTGGTCGAGCAGCACATCCGCCAACGCCTGGGCAAAGTCGAGATCACCTTCCCGGCAGCGGCATTCCCGCAGTTCCAGCACACCATCGATTAAAAAGGCGTAATCATCCAGATAAGCGTTTAGCCGACTCTGGCCGTCTTTGTGAACCGCCAGTAACCGACCGTTTTGCCAGAGCCGGGTCTGAATGAAATCCAGCGCCCGTTCGGCAGAGGCGACAAAATCATTGCGTTCCAGCAGGCGTCCCGCCACGGCCATCCCACGAATCGCCAGACCGTTCCAGGCGGTCAGAATTTTCTCATCCCGCCCCGGCCAGATGCGTTGTGAGCGGACCGTGAACAATTCATTGCGGGCTGACGTCAACCAGGCGTTGACCTGCGTCGGCTCCACGCGCAGCCGCTGCGCCAGTTCCATCGGTTCAGCAGTCAAGCGCAAATGCCAGGCGCTGCCCTCGAAATTGGGCGGCAACTCCAGCCCATAGCAGACGGCCAAAGCCGCATATTCCTCGACATTCAACAATTCTCGAACCTGTTCAGGCGTCCATAGATAAAACCGGCCCTCTTCGCCTTCCGAGTCAGCATCCAGAGTGGCGTAGTAGCCGCCCTCGGGCGCTTGCATTTCCCGGATCAGCCACGCGCCGGTTTCTTCCGCAACCGTGCGCAACCGGGCATCGCCCGTCGCTTGCCAGGCCTGGGCGTACAGGGCGAGGAGTGGACCGTTGTCGTAAAGCATTTTCTCGAAGTGCGGAATTTGCCATTCGGCATCGACCGAGTAGCGATAGAACCCGCCGCCCAGATGGTCGTAAATCCCACCCCGTGCCATTTTGCCCAGGGTCAGCCGGATCGCGGCTTCCGCTTCCCGATCCGGTTCCTGGCACTGGAAGTCATCGCAGCGCTGGCTGGCGATCCAGTGGCGCAGCAATTGTTCCAGGCGGGCCGGGTGGGGAAATTTGGGCGCACCGTCGAAACCGCCATACGTTCGATCAAGGTCGTTCAGCAGTTGGTCGCGGCTGGCCTGGAGCGGCGCAGCGGTCAGCGTGGCTTCGGGGGAAACCGGGGGCGCATCGCGGCACAGGGCGTCCAGCAACACTTGATTTTGCTGGCGGATATCGTGCGGATGCTGGCGATAGTGATCGCTGACCCGGCGCAGAACCTCGGTGAAAGCCGGCATACCATAGCGGGGCGTTTTCGGGAAATAGGTGCCGCCGACGAAGGGAACGTGGTCATCGGGGGTCAGGAACATCGTCAGCGGCCAGCCACCGGCCCGCCGGTGCAGCAGTTGAAAGGCGGTCTGATAAATTTTGTCCAGATCCGGACGTTCCTCCCGATCCACTTTGATATTGATGAATAACTCGTTCATCACCGCAGCAGTGGCTTCATCCTCAAACGACTCATGGGCCATGACATGGCACCAGTGACAGGCTGAATAGCCAATGGACAGCAGAATCGGTTTGCTTTCGCGGCGGGCCTGGTCCAGAGCCGCTTCGCCCCAGGGCTGCCAGTCCACCGGATTATGTGCATGTTGGCGCAGATAGGGACTGGTTTCGTGGATCAGATGGTTGGTGTGCAAGTGTGAGGACATGGCGACTTCCGGGAGAAAGTGGACGGCAGGAGTGCTGTTGTATAGTCGCGTTTGACGCCGGGAAGGTTCCGGGAAATGAAGATGTTTGGACCGTCAACCGACGTGACCAAGGCGTTCCCAGCGCTGAAAGCGGTACGGCCAAACGTGATCAGCATCAGCGGGACGCGCCTCTTCCCAGTCCAGTCGCCAGTCCTGCCGGTTCCATTCAGGAAACCAGACATCGCCGGGAAGGTTGGCTTCGACCACGGTCAGGTACAGCCGGACGGCCAGCGGCAGGGTTTGCGCATACAGCGTTGCGCCGCCAATCACCATGACTTCGGGAACCGGTCCGGCGCTGGTCAGCGCCTCTGCCAGTGAATACGTTACTGTACAACCAAGTGCTGAGTACGCTGGATCATGGGTCAGCACGATCATGCGCCGCCCCGGCAACGGGCGACCGATAGACTCCCAGGTGCGCCGCCCCATCAGCAACGGCTTGCCCATGGTCGTTTGCTTGAAGAAGCGCAGGTCTGCCGGTAAATGCCAGGGCAAGCGGTTGTTCATGCCAATCACCCGGTTGTGCGCCAGGGCGACGATCAGCGTCAGCGGCGCGTTCATCAAGATTTTCCGCGAGAAACCTCGCCCTTTAGGGCGGGGAGGGATAGCGGGCGGCGCGGCAGTCCCCCTTGCGTGGACTGTTGAAGCGCCGCGTTTTTGGGTAACATCACCACTGTCTCCTATTCAAGACCTACCGCCGGGCTGGCGGGATGTGAAGTCTGTGGAGAGGATGTGAGACCTGGGGGAGTTTCCGGCTGCGGTTCAAACCGCGTAAGACTCCCCACTCTGGGGAATCGAATCGGCGAAAACCAAGCCTTAACTCCTCTGGGCAATCCTCTATGAAACAGAAAACCCTAATTGTGAAGTCAGGAATCCCCGTCCTTCAGGGCGGGGAGGAGGTCAAGCTGGGGATTCCACGGCCGGAACGCTGAAGGCCGGGGCGTCGGGGGCGTCCAGCCGAATTGCGGTTAACCGGTTACCCCAGACGCAGCCACTGTCGAGGGCATAAAGGCCGGGCGCACGGTAATAGCCGAGGGAGGCCCAGTGGCCAAAGACGATATTGAGATCAGCGTTGCGGCGTTGCGGAACCTGAAACCAGGGCAACAGTTTCGCGTCCTGACTGCCGGGTGGCCCCTTTTCGGACAGGGAGAGCGCACCGTCCGTCGTGCAAAAGCGCATCCGGGTCAGAGCGTTAACCGTGAAGCGGAGCCGGTCGTCGCCGATTAGATCGTCCCGCCAACTGCACGGTTCGCTACCGAACATTTTCCCCATGAATCGGGGCCATTTGGGGCCGCGCAACGTCGCTTCCAATTCCGCAGCGCACTGTTGGGCCAAGGCCAAATCCCACTGTGGCGGCAGGCCGGCGTGAACCATCGTGAAGCCGAGTTTGGCGTCGTGATGCAGCATCGGGCGCTGGCGCAGCCAGTCCAACAATTCGCTGCTGTCCGGGGCGTCGATAATCGGGTGGAAGGTATCTTTACGTTTTGGTTTAACCTGACCGGCGGCGACCGCGAGCAGGGTCAGATCGTGATTGCCCAGCACCGTCACCACCCGTTCGCCCAGATCGCGAACCCATCGCAGCACTTCCACCGAATGCGGTCCGCGATTGACCAGATCGCCGACCAGCCAGAGCACATCGACGGACGGATCAAAGCCCAGCCGATCCAGCAGCCGCTGGAACGGCTCGTAACAGCCCTGAATATCGCCTATCGCGTAAACGGCCATGGTCAGGAATCTGCCGGGTCGCGGTGAGGAACGGGCAGCGCCAGCACCGCATCCCGGTTGGTCCAGGAAGTCATGCGAGCTGCCGCCGCCACGCGTGGCAACCAGAGATAGTCACGATGTTCCTCGGGATTCAGGGTAATTGTGGCGCGTTCCGGCAAGCACACCCGGAAGACATGTTCGATATTTTCCCGCACGTCCGGGGCATAGCGCTGCCGCCAGGCGGGCAGGATCGGAAAGCGGTTGACGAGGCCGCAGTTCACGATCTTCAGGCCCTCGCCCAACCCGGTTTCTTCCAACAACTCGCGCCGCGCCGTGTCCAGCGGATCCACTTCATCCCAGTTCAGGCTGCCGGTGACTGATTGCCAGAAATCGGCGGGCTGGCAGCGGCACAGCGCCAGGACTTCATCCTGGGCGGTGTAAACCACCACCAGCACCGATTCAGGGCGTTTCCAGGGGGATGGGGGGAGGTTTTGCGTGTTCAGGGCGTGCGCCGCAGGCGGATGTTGAGATCGCGCAATTGCGCCTCGGTGACCGGGGCGGGGGCCTGGGTCATCAGACAGGCGGCGCTCTGGGTCTTGGGGAAGGCCATCACGTCGCGGATGGAGGTCGCGCCAACCATCAGCATGACCAGCCGATCCACGCCGAAAGCCAGTCCGCCATGCGGGGGACAGCCGAACTTGAGCGCGTCCAGCAGGAAGCCGAATTTGGCGCGAGCTTCTTCGGGATCAATGCCCAGCAGATCAAACACCGTGTTCTGCATCTCCTGGCGATGAATACGCACAGAACCGCCGCCGATTTCGCTGCCGTTCAGCACCATATCGTAGGCTTTTGACAGGCACTGGCCGGGATTGGCGCGGACTTCGGCAGAATCGTCGGTGCGCGGCGCGGTGAAGGGATGATGCAGGGCGTTCCAGCGCTGTTCCGGCTCATCCCATTCAAACATCGGGAAATTGACCACCCACAGCGGTGCCCACGCGCTCTTGATCAGCCCCAGATCGTGGCCGACTTTCAACCGCAACGCGCCCAGCGCATCGTTGACCACTTTGGTGGAATCGGCGCCGAAGAAAATCAGGTCGCCATTTTCCGCGCCGGTGCGGGTGAGAATCTTGGCCAGCGTCTCGTCGGGCAGGAATTTGACTATCGGCGCTTGCAACCCGTCACGGCCAGTAGCAACGTCATTGACCTTGATATAGGCCAGCCCCTTCGCGCCGTAGCGACCCACAAATTCGGTATACAGATCAATCTCGCGCCGGGTCAGCTTGCTGCCTTCCGGGACGCGCAACGCCGCAACTCGCCCCTTGGGATCGTTGGCGGGACCGGCGAACACCTTGAATTCCACGCCGGCCATTAAATCCGACAGTTCCGTCAATTCCAGCGGAATGCGCAAATCCGGCTTATCCGATCCGTAGCGGCGCATGGCCGTGTCGTAAGGCATCCGGGGGAACGGGTTGGGCAGATCGACATCCAGCACCTCTTTGAACATTTCGCGGATCATGGCTTCCATCAGGTCGGTAATTGCCTGCTCATCCATGAACGAGGTTTCAATGTCGAGCTGAGTGAATTCCGGCTGGCGGTCGGCGCGCAAGTCTTCGTCGCGGAAGCAGCGCACCACCTGGTAATAGCGATCCATGCCGGCCATCATCAGCAATTGTTTGAACAACTGCGGCGACTGTGGCAGGGCGAAGAAGCTGCCGGGATGGGTGCGGCTGGGGACCAGATAATCGCGGGCACCTTCCGGGGTGGCCTTGGTCAACATCGGGGTTTCGATGTCCAGAAAGCCCTGCTGATCGAGGAAGCGGCGCAGCGTGCTGATGACGCGGGTGCGCAGCTTGAGCCGCTCCTGCATGACCGGACGACGCAGATCGAGATAGCGATAGCGCAGCCGCACTTCTTCGGAGGTATCGTCGTCATCCAACTGGAAGGGCAGCGGCTCGGCGCGGTTCAAAATTTCCAGGTTCCGGGCCAGAATCTCAATCGCCCCGGTGGCCATATTGGGATTTTCGGTACCTTCCGGACGGCGACGCACCCGCCCGGTGATGCGCAGCACATATTCATTGCGCACCCGCTCGGCATTGGCGAACGCCTCCGGGGTGTCGGGGTCGATGACCACTTGCACCAGACCTTCACGGTCGCGCAGGTCAACAAAAATCACCCCACCGTGATCACGGCGGCGGTGCGCCCACCCACACAGGGTAACGTCCTGATCCAAAAAAGCGTCGGTGACTTGGCCACAATAATGGCTGCGCATGGCGTCTGGGTTCCTGCAAGCTGGAAGTGAAAGGTGAAAGGTTAAGGATTACCGGCTAAAGGTCAACCATTCGCCGCGACGGGTCGTCACTACGCCGCTGCGGGACAGGCTGCACACCCGCCGCCGCCATCGCCCGCGCTGGTTGAGGCGCTGCATGAGGCGCTGGCGGGCGCTTCGTCCTTGGCGACATTTTTCTGGTTGCCTTTCTTGAAATCGGTTTCATACCAGCCGCTGCCCTTCAGGCGGAAGCCGACCGCCGAGATCAGCTTTTTCAGTTGCGGCTGGCCACAGGACGGGCAATCGCTCAATTCGGGATCGCTGAGCTTCTGCATCACTTCCAGGTCGTGGTTGCAGGACTGGCAACGGTATTCGTAGATTGGCATGGCGCACCTCGCAGGCTAAGTAGGGAGTCTCAACCACTGGTTGTGGGGACAAATGGATAAAATTCAAGGGCTGGAACGGTGGTTAATCCCCTCTCCAGAAGGCTGAAGAGGGGAGGTGGATGGGAAGCCCAGTCCTACATATTCCGCCGATACTGCCCGCCGACGTCAAACAGCGCCGTGGTAATTTGCCCCAGCGAACAGCAACGCACCGCTTCCACCAAGACCGCGAACAGGTTCTCGTTATTGATCGCCGCCTGTTTCAACCGGGCCAGCATGGCGCTGCTCTGTTGCTGATTCCGCTCCTGGAATTCCCGCAACCGCTGCAACTGACTCTGCTTTTCTTCATCGGTCGAGCGAGCCAATTCAATCTTCACGTCCTCATGTTTGGCCTTAGGATTGCGGAAGGTATTGACGCCGATAATGGGCAACGATCCATCATGCTTGAGGGTCTCGTAATACAGCGATTCCTCCTGAATCTTGCCGCGCTGATAACCGGTCTCCATGGCCCCTAAAACTCCGCCTCGTTCGCTGATGCGCTCGAATTCCTGCAACACCGCTTCTTCAACCAAATGGGTCAGTTCATCAATGATGAACGCGCCCTGATTGGGATTTTCATTCTTCGCGACGCCCCATTCCTTGTTGATGATCAACTGCACGGCCATCGCCCGCCGCACCGATTCTTCAGACGGCGTAGTAATCGCTTCGTCATAGGCGTTGGTGTGCAGGGAATTGCAGTTGTCGTAAATGGCGATCAGCGCCTGCAAGGTGGTGCGGATATCGTTGAAATCCATTTCCTGGGCGTGCAAGGAGCGACCGGAAGTCTGAATGTGGTATTTCAGCTTCTGACTCCGCTCATTCGCGCCGTATTTATAACGCATGGCCGTCGCCCAAATCCGCCGCGCTACGCGACCCATCACTGAATATTCCGGGTCCATGCCGTTGCTGAAGAAGAACGACAGATTCGGCGCAAAGTCGTCAATGTGCATCCCCCGCGCCAGATAAGCTTCCACATAGGTGAAGCCATTGGCCAGGGTGAACGCCAGTTGCGAAATGGGATTGGCCCCGGCTTCGGCAATGTGGTAGCCGGAAATGGAGACTGAATAGAAATTCTTGACGTTGTGATGGACAAAATATTCCTGAATATCGCCCATCATTTTCAAGGCAAATTCCGTGGAGAAGATGCAGGTATTTTGTCCCTGATCTTCCTTGAGAATATCCGCCTGTACCGTGCCGCGCACGTTGGCTAATACCCATTGCCGGATCTTGTCAATTTCATCGTCGGTCGGCGGACGGTGATTATCGCGCTCAAATTTTTCAATCTGCTGATCGAAAGCGGTATTGAAAAACATCGAGAGAATAATCGGCGCGGGGCCGTTAATGGTCATCGACACCGAGGTGGTGGGACAGCACAACTCAAAGCCGGAATACAGCACCTTCAAATCATCCAGCGTTGCAATGGATACGCCGGAATTGCCGACCTTACCGTAAATATCCGGGCGTTCGTCGGGATCGCAGCCGTACAGCGTCACCGAGTCAAAGGCCGTAGATAACCGCGTCGCTTCCGCATGTTCCGACAGTTTCTTAAACCGGCGATTGGTACGGAACGGGTCGCCTTCGCCGGCAAACATCCGGGTCGGGTCTTCATTTTCGCGTTTGAAAGCAAAGACGCCAGCGGTATAGGGGAAACTGCCGGGCAGATTTTCCCGCATCATCCAGCGCAGTAATTCGCCATGCTCATCAAAGCCGGGCAGCGCCACTTTGGGAATGCGCGAACCGGACATCGAGCGCGTCGTCAACTGCGTGCGGATTTCTTTATCGCGGATTTTCACCACATATTCATCACCGCTGTAACTCGCTTTTACTTGCGGCCACATATCGACCAATTTGCGGGCGTGCGGATCGATCTCGCCTTCCACGCGCTCCAGTAGCGGTTCCAAATCCGCCGTGGATTTGCCTTCCGCCGTCAACAGGCCCATGACCGCCCGCAATTGCTGGCGCTGCCGGACCCGTTTGACCTGCTCTTCAACCTGCTTGTGGTAACCGCGCACGGTGTCGGCAATTTCGGCCAGATAGCGGGCGCGGGCCGCCGGGACAATGACCGCTTTGCCCGTGGACGCCTTGCCGGGAACGGTCGCCAGTCGCCCCGCTTCCAGTTTCAACCCTTTGTCGCGCAGCAAGCCGGCGATGCCGTGATAAAGCGCGGTCACGCCATCATCGTTGAAGCGAGCAGCGATGGTGCCATAGACCGGCATTTCATCCGGAGATTGGCCGAACGCCTTGTGATTGCGCTGCACCTGTTTGCGGACATCCCGCAGCGCGTCTTCAGCGCCCTTGCGGTCGAACTTGTTGATCGCCACCGCGTCAGCGAAGTCGAGCATGTCGATCTTTTCCAATTGCGACGCTGCGCCAAATTCCGGGGTCATTACATACAGCGACCGATCCACCAGCGGCACGATGGCAGCATCGCCCTGGCCGATGCCGGAGGTTTCCACAATCAGCAGATTGAAACCGGCCAGCTTGCAGGCAGCCAGAATATCGCCCAGGCTTTCCGGCACTTCACTGCCTGCCGCACGGGTCGCCAGCGAACGCATATACAGGTTGGAACCGGCGATGGCATTCATGCGGATGCGGTCGCCCAGCAAAGCCCCACCGGTTTTGCGCCGCGAGGGATCAGCGGCAATGACGGCGATTTTTAACCGATCATCCTGATCCAGCCGGAAGCGCCGCACCAGTTCATCGGTCAATGACGATTTGCCGGAGCCGCCGGTGCCAGTGATGCCGAGGACCGGAACGCCGGTCGCCTGAGCCTCATCGAGAAGTTGCCGACGCAGTGCTGGCGCGATGACCTGATTTTCCAGCGCGGTGATCATACGCGACAGCGACCGCCAGTCGCCGGCCTTCACGCCATCCAGCGATTGTGGCGCGTACTGGGCGGGATCGGTATCGCAAACCGCGATCATGTGGTCGATCATGCCCTGCAAGCCCATCGCCTGACCGTCTTCCGGCGAGAAGATGCGGGTCACGCCGTATTCATGCAGTTCGTGGATTTCGTCGGGCACGATGACGCCGCCGCCGCCGCCGAACACTTTGATATTGGCTCCACCGCGCTCGCGCAGCAGGTCGATCATATATTTGAAAAATTCGACGTGGCCACCCTGATAGGAACTGATAGCGATGCCTTGAGCATCTTCCTGCAAGGCGGCGGTCACGATGTCCTCGACCGACCGGTTATGGCCGAGATGAATGACTTCCGCGCCGCTGGCCTGCAGGATGCGGCGCATGATGTTAATAGAAGCGTCGTGGCCGTCAAACAGGCTGGCGGCGGTGACGAAGCGGACTTTATGACGGGGTTGAACTTTGTCAACGCCAGGCGCGGGTTGACGGAGAGTGCTCACAGCAGCGGACATAACAGTCTCCTCGGTTGTTATGCCGCTATCATACCACTGGACTGGCAGTCTTCGGCATCTGGCGCAGGAGACGGAAAACCGGAGCCAGCGAGTCCGCCCACTAAAACAACAAATTGATCCATTTGCGGCCACCACAGAAAAATTCACAGACAGGACCCATTTTCCAGCTTCAACCCCCCCGCCAATAAATCCATCCCCCCACCAGCAGCAGGCTGCTACCCATCAGCCAGGCATCGGTCTGCGCCAGGATCAGCACCCCGCCAAGAATACAGGCAGCGGCCACAATAGCGCTCCGCAACCCGGCCAGTGGATGCGTTGCCGCCGTGGAGGGCGCAGAACCTTCCAAAAGGCGACCGGATTGCGCCAATAATTCCGGCAACCGCCCGACCAAATCCAGCAATTCAGGGCCATGACGCCATAACTCCCGGCCCATGCGCGCCGGTTGGAACTGGGCGCGAAAAATGCGCTCAATGTGCTTCCGCGAAACCGCTACTACATCCAGGTCGGGATCGACCATGCGCCCAACGCCTTCAAACGTCACCAGCGCCTTTACCATCAGCACCAGGTCAACCCGAAAATACATCCGGTGCCGTCCACCCAGCCGCATCGATTCCAGAATCAGCCGGGCAATGCTGAACTGACCTCGGGCAACCCGCAACAGGAACCGCCGCGACAATTCCACCACCGACCGCCGGAAGCCCGCCAAGTCGCCGCCACCCGGCCCTGGTCGGGCAATCGCGCATAGATGCTGCGCGGCTTTTTCGACATCGCCATTGACCAGGGCATGATAGTAGTACAGTAACAATCGGCGCGTCTGTTCCTCAAAACGGCCCACCATCCCCAGATCAATGAAACCCACTCGCAGCGTTGAACCCGGCAGGATCAGCAGGTTGCCGGCATGAAGATCGGCGTGAAAGAACCCGTGTTGATACAGCATCCGCAGGATCGCCTCAGCGCCCAGATTGACCACTTGCAGACGCTGTGATTCGTCCAGGGCGAAGGTTGCGGGTGCACCGGGTTTGAAACCCTCCAGAAATTCCATGGTCAGGACACTGGCGGTGCTGAATTCCCGGTACATGGTCGGAAAGACAATCGCCGGCGTATCGTGGAACTGCGCGGAAAACAGATCGCCGTTATCCGCCTCGACCGTCAAATCCAGTTCGCGAACCGTGTAGTCGCGAAATTCCTCGATAATCGCCACGATTTCATATTGGGGTATCAGCGGCCCGACGACCATCCCCAGCCCGCTCAACAGCTTGAGATCCGCCAGCACGGTTTCGCGCACACCGGGCTTGAGGACTTTGATCACCACCGACTGGCCGGTGCGGGTGAGGGCGCGATGGACTTGTGCCAGCGACGCTGAACCCAGCGGCTGTTCCTCGACCGACTGGAACAACTCGACCAGCGGGTGCCCCAGTTCCGCTTCGATCAGGGCGCGGATCACCGGAAAAGCCACAGCGGGCGCTTCATCAAACAGGTGCTTTAATTCGTTAGTGATGGCATGGGGCAACATATCCTCACGCACCGCCATGATCTGACCGAGTTTGATGTAAGTCGGGCCTAATCGCTCCAACCGGCAGCGGAACTGGGCCGCGAACGGTAAAGGCACCAATGCCGGGTCAAGGCCATACTCGGCCAGCGTCGCCGCCAACCGCAGGAATCGCTGCCGTCGTCGCCACTCGGGAGGCAGACTGCGGACGTAGGCGACCAGGCCCCCGGCCAACAGACCGAGCAACTGACCGGCAATGGTCAGGAATCGCCGGAACAGCCGTCTGCGCCGCGCCGGCGGTTTAGGTAGCGGCCATTTCGTTGCAGCGACCGGCAGAGGGGCAGCCGCTGGCGAATCGGTAGATTGACGGGATTGTTCGGCCATGCGGCTGGCGCGAGAAGCAGGTTCCAAAGGTGAGAGGTGTGGCTGAGGCGTCCGCCAGAGTTAAAACAGTATAGCTCTCTGAGAAAGCTGCGCCGGGAATCTCAACGGGGACTGCTGAGAATTGACGCAAGAGTGTAGAATTGTAACCTGGCGACTGGCGGGAGGGGTTATGCGTACTGGCAATACCGGGTCTGAACACTCACCCTTGAAAACCAAAGAGCTACGGCGTTTTTACCGTAATGCGCTTTTCGACGCGGCCTGCGCCGGGATTCTGGACGGCATTCGGGAGCTGCGCGGGATAATCCTGTTAACCGGGGAAACGGGCGTCGGCAAAACGCTTTTGCTACAGCGCTGCATGGCGGAGGCTCCCGATATTCGTTTCATTCTATTGACCAACGCCGACCTCGATTTTCCCGATATCCTCAATTATCTGTGCGCCAGTCTGGAACTGCCTGCCGATCATCTGGACGCTGGACAGCGCAGCCGGTTATTGCTGGAGGCGTTGGCCGCCTGCGCCCGCCGCAATCAGATTGTAGCCCTATTGATTGATGATGCTCACCATTTGCGGGTGGGCGTATTGCGCCGCCTGCATGATTTCGTCGAAATGCCCGCGATCCCGGCCCAGCGCTTGCAGGTCGTATTGGCAGGGTTGCCGGAGATTGAGGCTAAATTGCGTCAACCCGAGTTGCAGCAACTCCAGATCCGCATTACGACACGCTATCGTCTTGGTCCGCTGAGCGACGCCGAGACGGCGTTATTCATCCACCATCAATTTGAAACCGCTCAGCACTGGAACGGAGAATTACCTGCGTCGGCGGTTATTGAACGCATCATCCAGTATAGCCAGGGCGTTCCGCGCATTCTCGCGACGTTATGCGACACGATGTTACTATTCGCTGGTCTGGAACTGGATGGCGCATTGACGCCGGCGCTGGTCGATGAAGCAGCCAAAAGTTGTTTTCTCAACGAGTCTTTTGATCCGCATCCCTCTGCCGCCCCCCGGCGCGAGGCGGCTTCCCCGGTGGTCGAGTCCAATGCCTTCAAGCTGGATTTTCCCGATCTGGGATTCGATTTCGATCTTGAAGAAACGCTGAAAACCGATGCTAATGCAGCGCCAGCATCCGAATTGGCGGATCTGCCCGAGGTTGATTGGTTAACCGAATCCCCAGACAAGGCAACGCCGGTCGAGCCGCCAGTCAGTGCGCCAGTCCCTGCTCATACCGAATCACGCCCACCGCTGCCGCCGCTGAGCACATCTCCCGCGCTGCTTGAATTGAAGCAGTTGCTCGCCGATCTGGGCACCAAAGCGGATCGCCACCAAGCCCGGGATCGGGAAGGTCTGCGCTATTTTTGCAACCACTATCTACAGTTGCTGGAGAGCGACGATACCGAATGGCTGGCCACCTGCGCTCAGCGCATGGCCCGGTTGCAGGAAACCCATCAGCCGGTGCTGGTCAGTCTGGCGACGCTGGCGACGCCGGAGCGAGAGGGCATTCTCTGTGCGTTGCTGATCAATCCGACCTGGTGGCTGTACCGGGAAATCCGTTTGCGCCTGCACAGTCCTGACCTGGCGTTCGACCATGAAGGCCAGGCTCCGGCGGTTCGACTACTGGACGGTCACGATGCTCATCCAGTGTATTTAGCCTATCGCTGCCTGCATAAGGAACCTGCTTCGGCGACCTTGTGGCTGGAACTGGAACTCTGCGACCATCGTGGGGAATGGTCGGCTTATGGCAACCAGCAGGAAATTCGCCTGGACTGGGCCGGCGGCGGACAGCATCGTGGGCGACTGGCGGCTGGCGCTAAACCGCATGACCGGTTCTGGCTCGATTTCCTCGGCGAACCTGACGCCGGAGCCTGGTTACTGGACGGCGGCGGAGCGCTCAGCAGCACCTTGCCGCTGGAGCTGGAAGAACATGTTGAGCGAACTCAGTATCTGCGTACGACCCATGAGCATACGCTGAATCGCGGTACGCCGCTGACACGAGCGTTGTTGATGGCGGTGGATCCTACTCAGGCGCCGGCGCGCATTGAGTTGGTCTCGCGGCCGTTCATGGTGTTTGGTCGACAAAGCGCCGCCGCGAGTACGGGCTTTGGCGATTTCACGCTGGGGTTCGTTCCCAAATACAGCCGGATTTCCCGGATGCATTGCGTGGTGTCCGCCCTGGGCGATCAATTGGTGCTAATGGCGGTCAGCGATCAGGGCTATACCTACACCGGACGCAATGGCCACCGCCTGGAATCCCGGCGCTGGGAGCCGCTGGAATCCAGGGATGTGCTGGATATTTGCGATCTGTACCACCTAAAGTTCTCTCTGACCTGGGATTACCGGGGAGAACATGAGCCGCTGGACTGGGATCCTCAGGAACCCCGTGACCGGTTTGGCCGCTATCTGCTGGAACTGGTCGAAGTTCTGCATCAGCGTGACCAGCAGACCGACAATTCAGCCTTGCGCACGAATCTCCGCAAACGTTACCTCCATCTGATGCATATGCAGGATCGGGTCGCTGAATTGAATGGCGTCGGCAATCCTGGCGCGTTGCTGTACGCCTGCTTTGAACGTGATGACGCTTCCAGCCAGCAAATCAAGCATTACTACGTTCCCAAGTGGTTGCCCATCGGCAGCGCTCTGGGGGATGGCTTGCGCATCCAGGCTCCGGATGTGAAACCGCATCATGCAGAACTGTTGTTCCGGGATGGCATGTACTGGATTCAGAATCTGGCGGATTCAGCATCGGTGCGGATCGGCTGCCACGGGCTGGCGACCAATGAAGCGCTGGCGCTGGCGACTGGCGATATGCTAACGATTGGCTCGGTACGATTCGTGTTTGAGGGGTATTAGCACAGGGCAACGCATGAAACGACAAAAGGCCTGGGAGTATTTTCCCAAGCCTTTGTTTGATATGGCGCGCCCGGAGAGATTCGAACTCCCGACCCCTTGGTTCGTAGCCAAGTACTCTATCCAACTGAGCTACGGGCGCGTAAATGATTGGCGGAGAGAGAGGGATTCGAACCCTCGATGGAGTTTTAAGCCCCATACTCCCTTAGCAGGGGAGCGCCTTCAGCCGCTCGGCCATCTCTCCGTAACTGCCCGACCAGCGGGCAAGTCAGATTGCTAAGGATACCGCTTGAAACCGCTGCCGTAAAGCCCCGGCTTCAAACTTCAGAACCGGCAGGCGCAGGCCCAGCTCCCGACCCGACATTATCCTGCTCGCGTTTGATCCGTTCATAGATTTCTTCGCGATGCACCGCAATATCCTTAGGCGCATTGACCCCAATGCGAACCTGATTACCTTTTACGCCCAGGACGGTGACGGTCACTTCGTCGCCAATCATCAGCGTTTCCCCAACTCTACGTGTCAGAATCAACATATCAGCTACTCCTTGTTTTCCATTAACTGCACCGGGTCATCGTGCGGCTTTCGACAATCCGCTTCGATAAACAGTTCATTTTGGCCTGGATCGGCATTGACGGGAGCGGTTCAGGCCGCCTTATCGAGTTCAAAGGCTTCATGCAGAGCGCGCACACCGAGTTCCAGATATTTTTCATCGATTACGACCGAAATTTTGATCTCCGAGGTAGAAATCATCCGGATGTTAATGCCTTCCTTCGCCAAGACGCCAAACATCTTGCTGGCCACGCCGGCATGTGAACGCATACCCATGCCCACCAACGACAGCTTGGCGATTTTGAGGTCGCCGGACACCTCGCGGGCACCCAGGGTAGCGGTATGCTCTTGCAGAATCTCCAGCGCACGCTCGTAGTCATTGCGATGAACCGTAAACGTGAAGTCCGTGGTGCCATCGTAGCTGACATTCTGGATAATCATATCCACTTCGATATTGGCGGCGGACACCGGACCCAGAATGCTGGAGGCGATGCCGGGCCGATCAGGAACCCCCAGCACGGTCAGCTTGGCTTCATCGCGGTTGAACGCAATGCCGGAAATCAGTTCTTTCTCCATCGGTTCCGCCTCAAGCGCTTCCTCAAAGGTAATCAACGTGCCCGGGCCTTCCTGAAAAGAAGAGAGCACCCGGAGTGGGACATTGTGTTTGCCGGCGAATTCCACCGAGCGGATTTGCAAAACCTTGGACCCCAGGCTGGCCATTTCCAGCATCTCTTCAAAGGTGATCCGGTTCAGTCGGCGCGCTTCGGGAACCACGCGCGGATCGGTGGTGTAGACCCCATCGACATCTGTGTAAATCTGGCATTCATCAGCTTTGAGCGCAGCAGCCAGCGCGACGCCGGTGGTATCAGAACCGCCCCGACCGAGGGTAGTAATGTTGCCATCTTTATCTACCCCTTGGAACCCTGCGACCACGATTATTCGCCCCTGTGCCAGATCATCGCGCATAGCGGCGATCTCGACATCTTCAATGCGGGCCTTGTTGAAAGCGTTGTCGGTGAGGATGCGCACCTGCCCACCGGTATAGGAGCGAGCCGGACAACCGCGCTTTTCCAGGGCGATGCAGAGCAGGGCAATCGTGACCTGCTCGCCGGTCGATAGCAGCACGTCCATTTCGCGGGGTTCAGGGCGGGCGGTAATCCCTTTGGCCAGGCCGATCAGTCGATCCGTTTCGCCGCTCATGGCCGATACAACGACCACTACTTGATGGCCACGGTCGCGCCAGCCGATCACTTTGTCGGCGACATTTTCAATACGCTCGATAGTACCCACCGAGGTGCCGCCGTATTTCTGGACAATCAACGCCATGCTAAATCTCTGCGGAAGAGTGTGGGAGAGAAATTGGCCCGATGCAGCAGAATGCCTCGGGCTGTCGAAAGGCGCGATTATAGCGAAAGGCCCGTCAATCTCTAGCAGGGACAATCGGTCAGAATCGCTTTTACGCCCCCAGTTGTGCGCGAACCCAGTCCGGCACGGCGCGCAAGGCGGCATCGAGTTGGGTGGGATCGGTACCGCCGGCCTGGGCCATATCGGGACGTCCGCCGCCCTTGCCGCCGACCTGCTGCGCGACGACATTCACCAGTTCACCAGCGTTGATCCGCGCTGTTTCCGCCGGGGTCACACCCGCCACCAGCCGCACCTTGCCATCTTCAACGGTAGCCAGCAGGACCGCCGCTGCTTTGAGTTGCTGCTTGTAGCGATCTACCGCCTCGCGCAGCGTTTTCGCATCCACGCCATCCAGCCGGGCTGCCAGCACCTTGACGCCGTTGATCTCCACCATCTGACTGAGCAGGTCGGAACCCTGGCCGCTGGCGAGTCGCCCCTTGAGTTGCTCCAGTTCCTTTTCCAACTGCCGACTGCGTTCGACTAACTGCCGCACTTTGTCGGGGAAGTTGTCGCGGTCGCCCTTGACCAAGTGCGCCGCTTGTCTGGCGCGTTCCTGCAACGCGGCGATGTAATCCAGCGCCCGTTCGCCGGTGACGGCTTCAATGCGCCGCACGCCGGCCGCCACGCCGCTTTCCGCGACGATCTTGAACAGGCCAATGTCGCCCACCCGGCGAACGTGGGTGCCGCCGCACAGTTCCGTGGAGAAATCACCCATACGCAGCACGCGCACCCGGTCGCCGTACTTCTCGCCAAACAGGGCCATAGCTCCGGCAGCAATCGCTTCTTCCGGGGCCATGATGGTGGTGTCGACCGCGACGTTGCCGCGAATTTGCGCATTCACCAGTCGTTCCACCGCCTCCAGTTGTTCCGGGGTCACTGGTTCAAAATGGGCAAAATCGAAGCGCAGTCGTTGCGGATCGACCAGTGAGCCTTTCTGGGAGACGTGAGTTCCCAGCACCTGGCGCAGCGCGGCGTGCATTAAATGGGTCGCAGAGTGATGCAGCGCCGTCGCCTGACGTTGCGCCGCATCCACCTGGGCCAGCACGGTCGCGCCGCGCCGCAGTTGACCCTGTTGGACTGCGCCGATATGGGTGAAGACGCCTTCGCCCTGCTTGCGGGTGTCATGGATTTCAAATTCCAGACCCTCTGCCCGCAGCCAGCCGGTATCGCCGACTTGACCGCCAGATTCGGCATAGAACGGCGTGTGATCCAGCACGGCCACGCCCTCTTCGCCCGCGTTCAACACCTCAACCGCCTGGCCGTCGCGGAACAGTGCAACCACCGTTGCCGCTTCCTCCAACCGGTCATAACCTTGAAAATCCGTTGCGCTGATAACCTCTCCTTCCAAGTTATCGGAAGCTAAGATGGTGTCAGTTAATTCAACATAGAATTTGCTTGCAGCCCGCGCCCGTGCCCGCTGCGCCGCCATTGCCCGCTCGAACCCGGCCATATCCAGTTGCAGACCGCGCTCCCGCGCAATGTCGGCGGTTAAATCAACGGGGAAGCCGTAGGTGTCATAGAGCTTGAACACCGTTTCGCCGGGAATAATGGTCCCGGACAGGCCCGCGATGCCCTCCTCCAGCAGCTTCATGCCGTGGGACAGAGTTTCCGCAAACCGCTCTTCTTCCTGCTGAATGACGCGAGTCACCTGCGCGGCGGCGGTCCGTAATTCGGGATAGGCGTCGCCCATTTCCATCACCAGCGACCCGACCAAGGTATGGAAGAACGCGCCTTCCGCACCCAGTTTATAACCGTGGCGAATGGCCCGGCGCATGATCCGCCGCAGCACATAGCCACGCCCTTCGTTGGACGGCAACACGCCATCGGTGATTAAAAACGCGGTGGCGCGGATGTGGTCGGCGATGACCCGGAGCGAACCGGTCGTTAAATCGGTGGCACCGGTGGCCTTGGCCGCGGCCTGAATCAGGTTGCGGAACAGGTCGATATCGTAATTGCTATGGACGCCCTGCATGACCGCCGCCAGCCGTTCCAGCCCCATTCCGGTATCCACCGAGGGTTTGGGCAGGGGAACCAGCGTCCCGTCGGCGCTCCGGTCAAACTGCATGAACACCAGATTCCAGATTTCGATATAGCGGTCGCCATCTTCGTCCGGGGAACCGGGAGGGCCGCCGGGAATCTCCGGGCCGTGATCGTAGATGTTTTCCGAGCAGGGACCGCAGTGGCCGGTATCGCCCATCGCCCAGTTATTGTCGCTTTCATAGCGCTTGCCGCCGGGCTTGTCGCC
>JAUPTV010000161.1 GCA_030917925.1 Pseudomonadota bacterium | reverse complement strand
TGGCGCGGGTCATTATGCGGCCGATTGGCGGCGAACCCACCGAGATTGCCGTGATTACCGGCCAGATCGCTGGCGGCGACTTAACGGTCCGCTTTACCGATACGGGTAAAGAGACCGGCATCTATGCGGCGATGCGCGACATGGCGGTTCAGCTCAAGGACATGGTGACCCAGGTCACTCAATCGACTGGCCAGGTCAGTTCGGCGGCGGCGCAGATTGCTCAGGGCAGCGCTGATTTGTCGCAACGCACCGAAGAACAAGCCTCGGCGCTGGAAGAAACCGCTTCATCCATGGAAGAACTCACTTCCACCGTCAAGCAAAGCGCTGAGAATGCCGGACAGGCGAACCAGTTAGCCAGTTCCGCCCGCACTCAGGCTGAACAAGGCGGCCAGGTGGTCGATCAAGCCGTGACCGCCATGGCCGCGATCAACGCCAGCAGCCGCAAGATTGCCGACATCATCGGCGTTATCGACGAAATTGCCTTCCAGACCAATCTGCTCGCCCTGAATGCGGCGGTAGAAGCGGCGCGGGCCGGCGAACAGGGCCGGGGATTTGCCGTAGTTGCCGGAGAAGTGCGCAAACTGGCGCAACGCAGCGCGGATGCCGCCAAGGAAATTAAGACGCTGATTACCGATAGCGTAAGCAAGGTGGAAGATGGCAGCCGGTTGGTGGATCGGGCCGGGCAGACCTTGCGCGAAATTATGACCTCGGTGAAAAAGGTCAGCGATATTGTCGCCGAGATGACAGCGGCGGCGCGGGAACAGGCCTCGGGCATTGAGCAAGTCAATAAAGCGATTCTGCAAATGGATCAGGTCACCCAGCAGAACGCGGCGCTGGTGGAAGAAACGGCATCCGCCAGTCAGTCGATGGGCGAACAAGCCCGCGAACTGCAAAGCCTGATGGAGTTCTTCAAGGTTGACCAGCGAGATAGGGGCCGCAAACCCGCAGTGTCTGCCAGCGCTCATCGCAGCGCCGCCAAGGCGCAACCGCGTACCGGAGCACGCTCTTCATCAGCCAAACCCTCTGCTAGGCCAGCGCCGATTGAGAAGAAACCCGCAGTGGCTCACGCGGCATCCGAGGAATGGGAAGAATTTTAAACGCCATATCCGGGAAGTGGGGTAAGGGCGCTGGACGCTTTCTGCCAAAGCGCCCAAAAACCACTATGCTTAGTATATTTCTTTGAGAGGGGAACTTATGGCCAGTGACAGTAGGGTAACCGGCTTTCGTATGAATATCCGCATGAAGATTCTTGCGGGGTTTTCCGTAGTTTTGTTGATCCTGGTCACTCTCGGGATCACGGCGATCATGAACCTCAATGACATCCGGGCACAATTCGATGGTCTTCTCGAAGCTACACAGGTTGAGCGCTATGCGTATCGGACGATTGAAGAGGAAAAAAATTATCTCCTGAATGAAAAAGAGCAAAGCTACGTCGATGCGATGAAAAATATCGACACGATCATCGCGGCGCTGGATACGATTGATAAAACGTCGAGTGACCGGACGCTCCTGCAAAAATCGAAGGAGGCCCGCGCCGGGACGCTGGAATATCGCAAGGGCTATGAAGCGGGAGTTGCGGCGCTCAAGGACAACAAGGCGGCGGTTCACACCATGATCAAGGAAGGTCTGCTGGTCGTCAAACTCGCGGACGAGTACTTCCAAAGTACCAAAAAGGAAGGAGCGCTCTGGGTGTTCATTACTGCCCTGAAGATCATGAAGGCGGAAAAAGAAGAGCGGATTAACAAGAGTCGCGAGTTCTATAAGGAGATGCTCGATCAGCGCACCGAACTCACACGCTATTTCAACGAACTTGATCCGTCCAGTAAAGACCCAATGGTCAATCAGGCGCGGAAAGCGACGGATGATTACTTCAAGGCGGCGCAGACCTGGATCGACAACGACACTAAACTAACCAAGGAAATTCTGCCGAAAATGGCGGATCTCGGCGCGAATGTCATTCGGTTGGCTTATGATGCAGCGACCGAGGCTTCCAAAGCCATGATTGCGACACAAAATATGAGCAATACCATCATCACCGTCGGGTTGGTGGTTGCAGTGGTCATCGGTGTCATTGTCGGTATTGTCCTGGCGGGCATGATTTCCCGTCCATTGGTCTACGGCGTCAATTTCGCCCAGAGCGTCGCCACAGGCGATCTGACCCAACGCATCGATTCTCAATACTTGCAGCGGGGCGATGAGATTGGCGATCTGTCAAAAGCCCTGGATGAAATGGCCACGCAGCTTCGGGACATGGTGGGCCAGGTCAACCAGTCGACCGGCCAGGTCAGTTCGGCGGCAGGAGAAATCGCCCAGGGCAGCGCCGACTTGTCGCAACGGACGGAAGAGCAAGCCTCAGCGCTGGAAGAAACCGCTTCGTCAATGGAAGAACTGACTTCCACGGTCAAGCAAAGCGCCGACAACGCCGGTCAGGCGAACCAATTAGCCAGTTCCGCACGCAATCAGGCCGAACAGGGCGGGCAGGTGGTCGATCAGGCGGTGGGTGCCATGGCGGCCATCAATCAGAGTAGCCGCAAGATTGCTGACATCATCGGCGTTATCGACGAAATCGCTTTCCAGACCAACCTGCTTGCCCTGAATGCAGCGGTCGAAGCGGCGCGGGCGGGCGAACAGGGCCGGGGCTTTGCCGTCGTGGCGGGTGAAGTGCGCAAACTGGCGCAACGCAGCGCCGACGCCGCCAAGGAAATCAAGGCGCTGATTACCGACAGCGTGACCAAGGTCGAAGACGGCAGCAAGCTGGTCGACCGTGCCGGGCAGACCCTGCGGGACATCATGACCTCCATCAAGAAGGTCAGCGACATTGTGGCCGAAATGGCGGCAGCAGCGCGGGAGCAGGCATCGGGTATTGAGCAGGTTAATAAAGCGATTCTACAAATGGATCAGGTCACCCAGCAGAACGCGGCGCTGGTGGAAGAAACCGCATCGGCCAGTCAGTCGATGGGCGAACAAGCGCGTGAACTGCAGAGCCTGATGCAATTTTTCAAAATCGACCAACGAGGGATGGGCGGCAGGTCGGCGACAGTCGCGACAGCGGCGTCCCCTTCAACTAACAAGCCGCGCATGACCGGAGGGCGGTCGGCCAAACCGGTCGCCAAATCAGCGACCAGGCCAGCGGCCAAATCAGCGGCCAGGCCGACAGCTAAACCCACGGCTAAACCGGCGGCTAAACCCGCCGCCGGTTCCGAGGAATGGGAAGAATTCTAGGAGTCAATGATGGCAATGATTAAATGTCAGTCTGAACTGGATATTGCCGCGGCCAGCACGTTGCATCAGCAATTGCTCAGCGCGTTGCAGGCCGGGGAACCGCTGGATATTGATGGTCAGGCTGTGAGTCGGATTCATGCGGCAGTCTTGCAGTTGTTCCTGAGTTTGATCATTGAAGCTCAGTCGCTGAAGGTGCCCGTGCGCTGGCTGAACCCATCGCCGACGCTGATGGAAAGCGCCGGATTGCTGGGGCTGGTCGACGCACTGGGACTGGCGGAAAGCGGTTGAACCATCCGGTGATGTCCTGGATAAGGCTATATCCTGACGGATAACCGGTCAGATGCGGGTTTTACCTTGATATAATGACTCAGGTTCAAATCTACGGAGATGTCATTAATGGCGACGATACTGGTAGTAGACGATTCTGCATCCATGCGGCAAATGGTCGAATTTACGCTCAAGGAAGCGGGTCATCAGGTGATGGTGGCGGAAGACGGTCAGGTAGCCCTGAATATCGCAAAGGGTGCGCCAGCGGATCTGGTGATTACCGATGTCAATATGCCCAACATGGACGGGATTACCCTGATCAGGGAATTGCGGACATTGCCCGCCTACAAATTTACGCCCATCCTGACCCTGACCACCGAATCCACGACCGAAAAAAAGATGGAAGGCAAGGGTGCCGGCGCGACCGGTTGGATCGTCAAGCCTTTCAATCCCGAGAAACTGTTGGCGACGGTCAACAAAGTGCTGGGATAAACACCCATGGCGATTGATATCGGGCAGTTCATCCAGACGTTCTTTGAGGAAAGCCTCGAAGGACTGGATGTGATGGAGGCTGGACTGTTGGCCTTACAGCCCGGTGAGGCCACCGATCTGGAACAAATCAACACGATCTTTCGGGCCGCGCATTCGATCAAGGGGGGCAGTGGCACCTTTGGTTTCCGGGAAGTCACCGATTTCACCCACGCCATGGAGACCCTGCTCGACCGAGTGCGCGAGGGTCGGCTGATGATCACCGGCGAGATGGTCAACACCCTGCTGGAATCGGTGGACTGTCTGCGCGAGATGCTGGTCACGCTACGCGAAAAAGCCGAGATTGATGAGGCGCGGGCCGATGAACTCCGCATCCGTTTGCTGGAACTGCTGGAGCTTAATGAACCTGTAGTCAGCAAGCCGATCAGCGCCCCGCCTCCCACATCTTCTCAGTCTGCAGCATCGCCTCAACCCCCGGTTGCGCAGTCCTCGGAATCCCCCGGAGCACTGGGATGGCGGATTGGATTCCTGCCCCACGCCAACCTGATGCACAGCGGCAACGATCCGGTGCGAATCTTCCGGGAGCTGGCCTCATTGGGCGCACTGACCGTTCGCGCTGACCGTCGCCGATTGCCGTCCCTGGCGAATCTGCATCCCGAGGATTGTTACCTGGCGTGGGAACTGGAGCTGCGTGGCGACGCTGCGCGTGAAGAAGTGGCTGATGTATTCGCCTGGGTCGAGGATGAGTGCGACTTGCACATCGAGTCCTTGGTGGAGCCGCCGTCATTCACTGCGCCCGAGGAACTGAGATCGTCTGCTCCGCCTTCTTCCCTGCCCCCTCTGCCCTCCAGCGCCCCCAAAGCGCCAGCCGAGGATGTTGTTCAGGGTGAACTGATGCAACAGCAGGAGCCGCCCAGGAGTGATGAACGGCGCAAGCCGGAACGACGGCCTTCGAGCATGGCATCCTCGGAGAGCAGTTCCATCCGGGTGAGCATCGACAAGGTTGACGCGGTGATTAACCTGGTCGGCGAACTGGTCACCACGCAATCCATGCTCAGCGCGCTGGGGACCGATTTCGAGATGGATCGGCTGGACAAACTACACGAGGCGCTGGATCAACTGGATCGCAACACCCGCGACCTGCAGGAACATGTGATGCGCATTCGCATGTTACCCGTGAGTTCGGTGTTCAGCCGCTTCCCGCGCATGGTCCATGATGTCAGCGGCAAACTGGGCAAACACGTTGAATTGCTGATTAACGGCGAGCAAACCGAGATCGATAAGACCGTTATCGAGAAAATCGGCGATCCCCTGGTGCATCTGGTTCGCAACAGCCTGGATCACGGTCTGGAGCCGCCGGATGAACGGTTACGGCAGGGCAAGCCGGAAACCGGGAATGTCATGCTGGACGCCTATCACAAAAGCGGCAGTATTTTTATCGAAGTCAGTGATGACGGGCGCGGTCTGGACCGGGAAGCCTTACTGCGCAAAGGACTGGACACCGGCCTGCTTAAACCGGGTGAAGAATACAGCGATGAGCAGGTTTACGACCTGATTTTTCATCCCGGCCTGTCAACTGCCAAACAAATCAGTGATGTATCGGGACGCGGGGTCGGCATGGATGTCGTGCGGCGCAATATCCAGGATGTGGGCGGCACGATCCAGATTGCCAGTCAATGGGGGCGCGGCACCAAGATTACCATCTGCCTGCCGCTGACCCTGGCGATTCTGGACGGTCAACTGGTGACTATCGGCCAGGATTGCTACATCATCCCGTTGCTCTCGATTATCGAGTCGGTGCAGGCTAATGCGGAAATGGTCAACCGGGTGGCGGGCAAGAATGAAGTGCTCCGATTTCGTGGTCAACATCTGCCGATTCTGCGTCTGTACGAACTGTTTGGCGCTAAAGGCGCGGTCACCGACCTGATGAAGGGCCTACTGGTAGTGGTCGAAGCCGATGGCCGACAAGTGGGGCTGTTCGTGGATGATCTGCTGGGTCAGCAACAGGTTTCCATCAAATCCCTGGAGAAAAATTTTCGCCGGGTGGCCGGCGTTGCTGGCGCGACTATCCTGGGCGATGGCCGGGTAGGATTGATTCTCGATATTTCCGGCCTGGTCCGGGTTAACAATGCAGTGTTATGAGGCGAATCATGGAGACAAAAACAACTGATTTGGCTCCCATGGGGACCGTGCGTAGTCCCAAGCGCGAAATCCTGGAGGAGAACCTGCAGTACCTGACGTTTAATCTGGCGGGGGAGTCTTATGGCATTGATATTCTCCGGGTTCAGGAGATTCGCGGCTGGGTGCCGGTCACCAAGGTACCGAATGCGCCGGTTTTCGTGCGGGGCGTTATGAATCTGCGCGGTGCCATCGTGCCGGTCATTGATCTGCGGTTGCGGTTTGCGCTGGAGGCGGTTGAGTACACCAAAATCACCGTAGTCATTGTGGTGACGGTGCGTTCCGATCATGGCGACCGCATCATTGGGATGGTGGTGGATGGTGTATCGGATGTGCTGAACATCAATAATGCCGCCGAGATCAAGGATGCCCCCGATTTTGGCACCGCGGTGCATACCGAATTCATCAGCGGCCTGGTGGCGATTGATTCGGGAATGGTGATGCTGCTGGATGTGGATCGACTGTTAAGCATTGAGGAAATGTTCGCGCTGGACACGGTTCGGGGGAGTGAATCGCGCAGTGTCGTCGCCCATGCATCCTGAAGAACGGAGCGAGCGTTAGCGTTATGGCCGGCGGCGAATTTGACTTTTCCGACCAGGACTTTCAGCGGGTCCGGCGCATTATTAATGAAATCGCCGGCATTTCCATGGCGGACAGCAAGCGCGAGCTGGTTTACGGTCGCTTGGCCAAACGCTTGCGCCAGCGGGGATTTCAGCGGTTTTCCGATTACTGCGACCTGCTGGAGGCCGGCGATGACGAGGCCGAACAGCGTGAGTTTGTCAATGCGCTGACGACGAACTTGACAGCGTTTTTTCGGGAGTTGCATCATTTCGATTTTCTTGGCAAAGAGTTGTTGCCGACTCTGATTCGAGCGCGCAGTCTGAGCAACCGGCGCATTCGCATCTGGTCCGCCGGCTGTTCGACGGGAGAAGAGCCGTATTCCATCGCCATGGTGGTTCGGGAAACCTTGCCGTCCGTCGGTTGGGATGTAAAGATTCTGGCGACCGATCTGGATTCCAACGTGCTGGCGACAGCGGAACGCGGGGTTTATGAATGGAATCGCGTCAAGGACTTGTCGGAGGCGCGGTTGCGGCGCTGGTTTCAAAAAGGGCGGAATGCGCAATCCGGTTGGGTGCGGACAGCACCCGCGCTACGCGACCTGATTACCTTCCGCCAACTCAATCTCATGGACGACTGGCCAATGCGCGGTCCCTTTGATTTGATTTTCTGCCGCAATGTCGTGATTTATTTTGACAAACCGACCCAGAGCGTGTTGTTTGAGCGGTTTGCCGATTTGTTGATCGAACGAGGTCATCTGTTTGTCGGCCATTCCGAATCGCTGTTCAAGGTCACGGAACGCTTTGCGCCGCTGGGGAAAACCATTTACCAGAAATGCCTGTAAGAGACTCGATTATGGCTCCAACTTTGCGCCCTGCCCGTCCGATCAAACACCTGCGTTTGCCGGAATTCCAGCACATGAAAAGCTACTGGGATCCGATCCAGAACGTTGAAGTCGTCCGGGTATTGGCAGGGGAATTTTATGTCACGCATTGCAGTGAAATGATTACCACGGTGCTGGGTTCCTGCGTCGCTGCCTGTATCCGTGACTCGGCAGTCGGCATTGGCGGCATGAATCACTTCATGCTGCCCGCCGAGAAGGCGTCAGGGCGGGAGAGTAATGGCAAAGGTGCCGCACACGGTTTAAATGCTGACGCCGCCTATGGCAGCTATGCCATGGAACGCCTGATCAACTGTATCCTCAAGTACGGGGGGCGGCGCGAAAATCTGGAAATCAAAATTTTTGGCGGTGGCCGGATCATGGGCGGCATAGCGGATATTGGACTTCAGAATATCAGCTTTGTGCGTTCCTACCTGCGCACTGATGGCCTGAGTCCCGTTGTTGAGGATGTCGGCGGCGATTTTCCACGGCGTATGGCTTATTTTCCGGCGACCGGCAAGGCGCTGGTCAAAAAACTGCGCAACATCCGTAACGAGACCATCGTCCAACAGGAAAGCGCTTACCTGGCCGATTTGCGGCGAGTGGCGACCCAGGGCGGCGATGTCGAACTGTTCGGAGATTGACATCATGCCAGGCGATAAAATTAAAGTACTGATTGTGGATGATTCTGCGCTGGTGCGGCAGATTCTGACCGAGATTCTGGACCGGGATCCCGGTATTCAGGTCGTGGGGTCTGCGACTGATCCCTATGCGGCGCGAGAAAAGATCAAGAAATTGAATCCCGATGTGCTGACGCTGGATGTGGAAATGCCGCGCATGGATGGCCTCACTTTTCTGAGCAATCTGATGCGCTTGCGGCCAATGCCGGTGGTGATGGTGTCATCGTTGACCGAGAACGGCGCGGCGGTGACGCTCCAGGCGCTGGAGTTGGGCGCCGTCGATTTTGTCACCAAGCCCAAAGTCGATCTGGCGCATACGCTGGATGAATACGCACTGGAAATTCGCGAGAAGGTGAAGATGGCGGCCCGCGCCCGGGTGCAGGAGCGACGTCATGCCCCTCCTCCTCCGCCAATGACGGCCACCCGACCACAGGCCACTTCCGAGAAGTACTCGGCGGATGTCATTTTGCAACACGAGCGGCAACGACGCCCCTTCAAAACCACCGAGAGCATCATTGCGATTGGCGCATCGACGGGCGGCACCGAGGCGATCAAGGAAGTGCTGATTCGCCTGCCTCAGTACTGTCCGGGCGTCGTCATCACCCAGCATATTCCCGAAGCCTTCAGTGGCCCCTTTGCCCGGCGAATGGATTCAGTTTCGGCGCTGTCCGTCTGCGAAGCGCGCGATGGGCAACCGGTGATGCCGGGTCATGCCTACATTGCGCCCGGTGACCGACATTTGATGCTGGTGCGCGACGGTGCCCGCTATGTCTGTCGTCTGAACGATGGCCCGCCGGTCAATCGCCATCGGCCCAGCGTCGATGTCCTGTTCCGCTCCGTGGCCGCCAACGCCGGATTGAATGCGGTGGGGGTGATTCTGACCGGGATGGGCGACGATGGCGCACAAGGTTTGAAGGAAATGCATGAAGCCGGATCGCCGACCATCGCTCAGGATGAGCAAACCAGCGTGGTCTGGGGCATGCCGGGTCAGGCGGTCAAACTGGGGGGGGTGGATAAAATCATGCCGCTTGAGGCGATTCCCGCCCAGATCATGCGCCATGTGGAGGATCATGCCCGGTGAGTGGAGCAGCCGACAAGGAATTGCTGGAGGCGGTCGCTGGCATTCTGCTGGCTCTGCGCGACGTGCTGGTGCTGAAAGAGGGCAAAGTCCATGCGGATATTCACCGGGGTAAGACGCTGATCAGCGATGCGGTAGTCAAATTAGGCGAAAGCTTTAACAGTCTGAACACCCAGACTCGCGCTCAACAACAGGTGGTCGCTTCACTGATCCAGGAAGTCTCGGATGACCATCCGGGAGCGCATACGAATACCAACCGGGCCAGTGTTCGGGAAATTGCCGATGGCATGTCGACCATCCTGGAGGGCTTTATCGACATGCTCAGCCAGGTCAGTGCGCAGAGTAGCGGGGTGATCGCCAAGATGGAGGCGATGACTGATGTGGTGAACCAGACGTTTTCGCTGCTTAGTAATGTCGAAATGATTACCAAGCAGACCAATCTGTTGTCACTGAATGCTTTTATCGAAGCCGCTCGATCCGGCGAAGCCGGAAGGGGCTTTCAGGTGGTCGCGACGGAGATGCGCAATCTGTCGCACAGTTCGGCGAAGTTGAATGAGCAGATTCGTGTCCAGGTCGAGAAATCCCGAAAAATTGTCCAGGAAGCCCGCGAGGTGGTTCATCAGATGGCCGCCCGTGATATGGATTCACTGACGGAAGCCAAGGATAGCTCGGATGTGCTGTTCGCCAAGCTGGCGGTGATGAATGAGCATATTTCCAAGAATCTTGGCCAGGTTTCGGTCATTAGCCAGGGCATCGACCGTAGCGTAGGCATGGCGGTGCAGTCACTCCAGTTTGAGGATATTGTTGGTCAGTTGTTGACTGCTGCTGAACGGGAGATCAGTGAACAGGAGAAGACGATGGCGGATTTGTGCCACCGCCTGCAGGACTTTTCCGAGACTGCGCAACGTGGCGGTGATCTGCGCATGGCGCTGTTTAAGCTGAATGACAGTCTGCAAAGTGTGCGGCAATCGGCGGCTTTCCAGAAGAGCAAAGCCGTGTTGCAGGAAACCATGGATGAAGGCGATGTGGAGTTGTTCTGAGGTAATTTAACAGGTTTAGCGCAAAGCAAAAATTCCGGTGCCGCATCGGGATGCTTCGGTTAAGCAAACAATCCCGCCTTCTCACTCTTTTCCACCATTGCCCGGCGCTGCGCTTCATCCGGTTGCGGCAATTCCGCCGCTTTGAACAACTCACTCGCCAGCACCTTCTCCAGCAACGCCGCCAGCGCCGGTTGCCAATCCACGGTGTGATCCAGCACCCACAGCAGGTTCAGCAATTCCCCGTCAAACGTCCAACGCTCCGGGCGAATATCGTCCAACGGCGAAGATTTCTTGCCGGAACGGTCGCGCATTCGATAAGCCAGCCACGATTTGACCACCTCGAAACCGGACAGGCTGAAATTCCAGATTTCCCGCCGCACGGGCGCAAACAAGCCCTTGCCAATGTGCAATTCCTGCGTCGCCGGATCGTAGCGGAAGTGGTCGGGATAGTTCGCCGGGTCAGCAGGCGTACCCACTTGGCAACGCGCCACGCCGGGCGGAATGTGGCCGAATTTTGTGCCGGGCGGGAGGAAACGCTCGCCGTAAGTGTGCAGACTAATCAACTTTCGGCCCAATGCCGCACCCTCAGCAAACAGCGCCGCGTCTTTGGTCAGCGGCAACCTCGGCCCAGGCAGCGCCAGTTCCTCCCAGAACGTCTTGACGTACTCCGGCGACGCCAGCAGGGCGTAGGCGTATGCGAACAGTGCTTCGGCTTCAACAGGCTGGCCGTAGCGTTCGCTGAGGAATTCCAGCAGGCCCGTGGTGAGATTGGCCTGGGTGGCAGCGGCATCGCGCCAGAGCGGAATTACATCCTTTGCACCGCGATTGCAGAAATGATCCATATCGGGAATCAGCGCCGTGGCAACCGCAGCCGGACCTTTACCAAGAACTTTCGTCCATAAACTGCAAATGAAAACTTGCCGATGGCTGTAGCTGCTATGTAACGTCGGACTCAACAGATCGCCTAAACGATTATCGAACAGGGCGAAGCGTCGGTCAAAACTGCGAAAGGCGTAGCGGCTGGGAGAAAGCATCGGTGTATCTGGTTCAAGACTCGCTAGGGGTGGTAAACGAGTTTCTTTGTCACCCAAAATGGAATAACTGCCAGCAATCTTGCGGTCGCGGCTTTCCTTGAACGCGATTTTACGATCCTTGGCCGCTAATAGTGCCCGCCAGCGTTGTTCCAACACCTCGACCGTTTCGCTAATCGGCCAGGCGCGACTGAATTTCACCCCGCTGGCCTGCCATGGAAACAAGTCCGTCACCAACGGCCAATAGCTATAGGCGCTGGTCATTAACGGTGAAAAGGGCGCGTTCCAATCCGTTGGGCATTCTTTCCACGGCAAATCAGCAAAGCGGTGCACCTGATTCAATCGTTCCAACTTGGTCGCCTGCGAACCGGTTAAGCGGGTATAGCGCACCGTAGCAGGCGTGTCCGGTTGCGGGTCGGCGTAACGAATGCCTATCGCAATCGCCACCGGGGTTTGAATCGCAAACACGTTTTCAGTCTTCCGCGCCCCCAGATTGTCGCCTTCCAGATCAATGATCCACAGTTCATCAAACGTTCGGCGCATCAGTTGCCGCATTCCGGCGAATCCTGGCCCGGCCAGATACGACGAGGCGGTGATAAATCCGACGACCCCCGGCCCGGCCTGGCGCTCAAACACTTTCCACAGCGCCCAGCGCCAGAAGTAGACGTAATCGTTGTAGAGGTTCTTGGCATGAACGCCCAGCCCCAGCGCATTCAGCGGCGCGATGAAATCCTGCAACAATCCCGCGCCTTCCCGATGGTCATCG